>DASXFW010000241.1:0-23762 GCA_036489395.1 Acetobacteraceae bacterium
GGGCTGGGGGAGGGGTGCGTTCATCCACTGACCGTGGATGTACGCACCCCTCCCCCAACCCCTCCCTCAAGGGGAGGGGGGACCCTACGTCAGGCCGTCGACGCCGTTTCATCCAGTCGCGGGTCTGCCTCGGCTGGTGGCAACTCGCAATGACAGAATGACAGGAGGAGCCAGGGCCCCCCGCGCGACAGGGTGGCCGCGCTACCTTATGCTGCGGCTGGCAACCACGATGCGCACGGCATGAAACCCTGGAATTCCGCCTGGCTTCTCCTGATCCTCGCCAACTTGTTCTGGGCCGGAAACATCGTGCTGGGCCGTGGCGTTGCCGGATTGGTGCCGCCGGTCACGCTTGCCTGGTGCCGCTGGACCGGCGCGTTCCTGATCGCGCTAAGCTTCGCATGGCCGCAACTGAAGCGTGACCTGCCGACGCTGCTTCGGCATTGGCGTATCATGCTGCTGCTCTCGGCTGTCGGTATCGCGAGCTACAACACGATGTGCTACATCGGCCTCAACAGCACGACGGCACTGAACGTGCTGCTGCTGCAATCGGCGATGCCGCTGGTGATCATCGTCTGGGGCTTCGCCTTGTTCGGCGATCGCCCCAGCACGCGACAGGCGCTCGGCGTGGCGCTGTCGCTGCTGGGCGTGCTGGAGATCGCCGGCCGCGGTTCGATCGACGCGCTGGTCAATCTGCGGATCAATCCGGGCGATGTGTGGGTGCTGGTCGCCATCGTGGTGAACGGGCCGTACTACGTGCTGCTGCGGCGCCGCCCGCCGGTGCATCCGGTCAGTTTCCTGGTCGCCGCGATGGGCATCGGCTCCTGCATGATGCTGCCGTTCATGCTGATCGAGATCGCGGGTGGCGCGCGCATCACCGGCGGCGCGCCGGCCTACCTGGCAATGGCCTATATCGCGGTGTTTCCCTCGCTGATCGCCTATCTGTTCTTCAACCGCGGCGTGGAGCTGATCGGTGCCACGCTTGCCGGCCAGTCGATGCACCTCATGCCGCTGTTCGGCAGCATCCTGGCGGTGGTGTTCCTCGGCGAGACGTTCAGCACCTATCACGCGGTCGGCATCGCACTGATCGGCGCGGGCATCCTGCTGGCATCGCTGAAGTCGGCCCCCGTACCGCAGCCAGTGCTGCATTCGAGCCGCGGGTAGCGGCGGCAACCCACCGCTCGCTTCTGCTGTCATTGGGCGGCCGTAAGGCCGAAGCAATCTCGGTCGCGGAATTGCCTGGCTCTTACGGCCACGCAATAACATCGGGCACTGTCGGCCCCGGTGATCACAGAACAGCGAGGTGGCACACGAAGCCCTCGCCGCTGCTTGATCGTGCCCGCGCCGCTCCCAAGGTCGTTGGGTTGGGAGCACGCCGCTGCATGCGACTACGCTTACTCGGGATCGCCATCGCGTCATTCGTGATCCTGGCCCAGGCACCGCAACCGCCGACGAAACTGGCACCGGCGAAGCCCCAGGCGGCGACGCCGACGACCGCGCACGTGCCGCAGATCGTGCACGTGCCGCCGGACGAGGTGGTTGCGATCCTTGGCCAGCCGGTCGCCGGTCCGGATGGCAAGACGATTGGCCGGCTGATCGACGTGCTGGTGAACGAGGACGGCAATCCCTCGGCCGCGGTGATCGATGTCGGCGGGTTCATGGGCGTGGGCGCGCGCAAGATCGCGGTACACTGGACCGCGCTGCATTTCGCGCCGGGCGCGACGAGGCAGCCGATCTCGCTGGACTGGACGATCGACCAGATCAAGGCGGCGCCAGAATACGGCAGCGCCACCCGGCCGGCGCCGGTGGTGGTCGCCGCACCGAAGCCGGAGCCGCCGGCCAAGCCTGTCATACCAGCACCGCCCAAGCCTTCCGCACCGCCGCATAGCCCACCGGTGCAATCCAGCCCGCCGGTGCAATCCAGCCCGCCGACGCAAACCGGCAACCCGAGTCGGCCCAGTCCGCTTCCCCCGTCCGGAACGCGGTAACGCCATGCCGCGCGACGGGACCCTGCCCGGGCACGGTTCCCGTGCCCTCGATCTGCTGAACTTTTTTGTCGCCGACGTGCAGACCGGCTTTGGCGCGTTCGTCGCCGTCTATCTGACCATGCACAAATGGACCCAGATCGAGATCGGCACGGTGCTGTCCGCCGGCACGGTGTTCGCCCTGGTGAGCCAGATTCCCGCCGGTGCGCTGGTCGATGCGGTGGCGCACAAACGGATCGTGGCGGCGTGGGGATTGGGCGGCATCTTCGTGTCCGCCGTGCTGCTGGCGCTGTGGCCGACCGAGCTGCCCGTCCTGGTGGCGCAGGTGCTGCACGCCGTCGCGAGCAGCGTGATCACACCGGCGATTGCCGCGATCAGCCTGCACCTGGTCGGCCGTCCCGGTCTGGGAGAGCGGCTGGGACGCAACGCCCGCTACGCCGCGATCGGCACCGCGCTGTCGGCCGTGGTACTGGGTGCGGGCGGTGACCTGGTGTCCAGCCGGGTCGTGTTCTGGTTGACCGCGGTCTTATGCGTGCCCGCGCTGGCGACGCTGCCGGCGATCGGCCACGGCGTGTACGCGCGGCGGCAAACCACCGTGCAACCGTTCGACTGGCAGGGACTGCGCGGTTTGTTCGGCGACCGGCGGCTGCTGGTGTTTGCCGGCGCCATCACGCTCTTCCACCTGGCCAATGCCGACATGCTGCCGCTGGCCGGCGCCACCGTGACGATGCGCGCCGGCAGCTTCGCTAATGTCATTATCGCGGCCTGCATCATGGTGCCGCAGTCGGTGGTGGCGCTGGCATCGCCCGCCGTTGGCCGCGTCGCGGCACGGCTGGGTCGGCGGCCGGTGCTGCTGCTGGGCTGGGCGGCGCTGCCGCTGCAGGGCGTGCTGCTGGCGGTGCTGCCCGGCGTCTGGTTCGTGGTGGCCGTGCAGTTGGTCGCCGGCGTCAGCGCGGCGGTGTTCGGCGTGATGCTGCCGCTGATCTCCGCCGACCTGACGCGCGGCACCTCGCATTTCAACCTGTGCATGGGAGTGCTGGGGCTGGCAGTCACGATCGGCGCGACGCTGAGCACGCTGCTGGGCGGCTGGCTCGCCGAGGAGGTGAGCATGAGCGCGGCGTTTCTCGGCCTGGCGGCGGCGGGATTGGCGGGCGTGCTGGTGGTGTGGGCGGCGATGCCGGAGACGGGGGATTAGGCGCGTGTCATTGCGAGGCGCCGTCCCTCCCACTGTCATTGCGAGGCCGCCTGGCCGAAGCAATCCCGGTCGTGAAGAGCGGCCGGCGGCGCATCACGAACGAGATTGCTTCGGCCAGGCGGCCTCGCAATGACGGATGAAGGCTCTACAGCGCGCCGCCCTTGCGTCCCGCCGTCGCACCCAGGCGCAGGCGCAGCGCGTTCAGTTTGATGAAGCCTTGCGCATCGACCTGATCGTAGGCGCCCTGGTCATCCTCGAACGTCACCGTCTTCTGCGAATACAGGCTGTTCGGTGATTCGCGGCCGATGACCGTGGCGTTGCCTTTGTAGAGTTTCAGCCGCACCCGGCCGTTCACGCTGTGCTGGCTGGTGTCGATCAGCGCTTGCAGCATACGGCGCTCGGGGCTGAACCAGAAGCCGTTGTAGATCAGCGTGGCATAGCGCGGCATCAGGCTGTCCTTCAGATGCGCCGCCTCGCGATCGAGCGTGATGCTTTCGATGCCGCGATGCGCGACGTGCCAGATCGTGCCGCCGGGGGTTTCGTAAACGCCGCGGTTCTTCATGCCGACGAAGCGGTTCTCCACCAGGTCCAGCCGGCCGATGCCGTTGATCTTGCCGAGTTCGTTCAGGAGGGTGAGCAGCGCGGCGGGGGACAGGCGCACGCCGTCGATCGCGACGGGGTCGCCGTGCTCGAAATCGATCGCGATGACCGTCGGGTGGTCGGGCGCTTCTTCCGGGCTGACGGTGCGCTGATAGACGATCGGGTCGGGTTCGACCGCGGGGTCCTCCAGGATTTTTCCTTCCGACGACGAGTGCAGCAGGTTGGCATCGACGCTGAAGGGGGCCTCGCCGCGCTTGTCTTTGGCGATCGGGATCTGGTTCGCCTCGGCGAATTCCATGAGCTTGGTGCGGCTGGTCAGGTTCCATTCGCGCCAGGGGGCAATGATCTTGATGTCGGGCTTCAGCGCGTAATAGCTGAGCTCGAAGCGCACCTGGTCGTTGCCCTTGCCGGTCGCGCCGTGCGCCACGGCGTCGGCACCGACTTGTTCCGCGATCTCGATCTGCCGCTGCGCGATCAGCGGGCGCGCGATGCTCGTGCCGAGCAAGTACTGGCCTTCGTAGAGGGCGTTGGCGCGGAACATGGGGAAGACGAAGTCGCGCACGAAGGTCTCGCGCAGGTCATCCACGAAAATTTCCTTCACGCCGAACATCTCGGCCTTCTGGCGGGCCGGGCCGAGCTCCTCGCCCTGGCCGAGATCGGCGGTGAAGGTGACGACCTCGCAGCGATAGGTTGTCTGCAGCCAGCGCAGGATCACGCTGGTGTCCAGCCCGCCGGAATAGGCGAGCACGACCTTCTTCACGTCCTTCACGGCCATGGGGGCGGGTTCCTTCGGATGAAGGTGGGGAGGTAGCGCGGGGACGGCGGCGGAGGCAACCGTGGCCCTCGATCTTGCTCCGTCTTAAAAATCAAAGTTGAAACGGCCCGCACGGGCGTTGCAGGGTGTTACGTGGGGAATCCGGGCATAGGCGATTGCCCCGGGTGGGCGGCCGTTGAGGGTACTTGCAAGGGGCACGTGTCGCGGCTGCGAAGGGGCGCCGGATCGTTTGGAGCGGGACGCTTCCGACGCTGCGATGATTGTCGGATGGCATGCGCGCACGCGGCGCACGAATCAGGACGGCGGGGCCAGCCATGCTCTGGCCCCGTTCGTCAGATGTAACGGAATTGGTAGCGCGAGACGCCGGGCGGTCCGGTCGGCGGTCCGGTGCCGGGACGGGTGATCGGCCGCCACGGCGTTGGCGACACTCGATGCCGGGGGGCGGCGGTTGCCAGGTTACGTAGATCACGGCGGAGGTTCGCGACGCGAGGCGGTGCGAGCACCGGGCTGGCCGGCGTGGCCGCTGCGTCCGGGCCGGTCGGGCCGGGGACAATCCCGAGTTCTTCAAGTCGCGACCACACGGCGGGGTCAACGTTGGACTGCCGAAGCTTCTCCAGCAATTCCGCGCGCGTACGCGACAGGTCCGTGCTTTCCGGCGCGGCGCCATGGCTGCGGCGGGTGCGTGCGGTCACGTCGTTCGAGTGGCGGCGGATTGCGGCGGCCGGCGGTTGCGCGGAATTCCGCGGCAGGGACGGCTGGCCAATGGGGCGCGAGGCTGGCCGGCGCGCGCGGCGTTGTTCTGTGGCCAGGAAGGTCTCGATAATGAACAGGATGACCAGGGCGATGACGTAGGCGAGCCATTCCGGCATCAGGTCGGGCGAATCCGGGTCTGCCCGATCTGGATCGGGGGCATAGGCTTCGGCCGGAGCGGTGTGAATGGCGCCCATAACGGCTTGTATATGGCGAGCGGCGGGGAATGTCAAGGAAAATAACCTAACATAGTTAGGTGGTCTTTCGGCGGCGGGGCGGACATTCGTCCGCCGACGAGCAGGGGGGATCGCGCTGGAGCCGCGGTTGCGATCGGCCCGGTGATGCACCCCAGCCCCAGCCCGACGCAGAACGCCGCCGCCGCCATCCAGGCGAAGCCGCCGCCGATCAGCACGCGCGGACCGACTCGCGTCGCCACCCAGCCGGCGAGCGGCGAGACCAGGAAGAACGTCAGCGACATCGGCAGCAGCGTCACGCCGGCCCGCACCGCGCTGTCGTGCCGCACCACCTGCAGATACAGCGGCAGCAGGAACAGCAGCTCGTACATGCCGAAGGCCATCAGCGTGGCGTCGGCGACCGCGGCGGAGAACGCGGCGTTGCGGAAGATCGACAGCGGCAGCATCGGCGCCGCGGTGCGGCGTTCCACCGCGATGAAGGCGGCGGCCGACGCGATGCAGGCCGCGGTGCAGCCGAGGATCGGCGGCGAGCGCCAGCCCCAGCCCGGCCCCTCGATGAAGCCAAGCGCCAGGGTGCCGAGCGCGACGATCGCCAGCACCTGGCCCGGCAGGTCCAAATGCCGGTCGCGCGCGTTGCGCGATTCCTCCAGGGCGAAAGCGGGCAGCGCCAGGGTCGCCGCGGCGAACGGCAGCACGGCATAGAACAAGCTGCGCCAGCCGAGGCTGTCCACCAGCAGGCCGCCGACGGTGGGACCGATCGCCATCGCCAGGCCGTTCATGCCGCCCCACAGCGTGATCGCGCCGGCGCGCGCGTGCGGATCGGGGTAGGTCACGTTGAGGATCGCCAGCGCCGCCGGCAGCTCCAGCGCCGCCCCGGCTCCGGCGATGCCGCGTCCGGCGATCAGCACGCCGGCGTCGGGCGCAACCGCACAGACCAGCGAGCCGGCCGCGAACGTCACCACGCCGATGACGAAGATCCGCCGCCGCCCATAGCGATCGCCCAGCGTGCCGCCGGTCAGGATCAGCACGGCATACGCCAGGTTATACAGGTCGATCACCCATTGCAGGGTGGCCCTCCGCGCGTGCAGGTCGGCCTGGATGGCGCGCAGCCCGAGATTGACCAGCGACGTGTCCAGAATGGCCATGAATGTCGCGAGACACATGGCCGCGAGGACCACGCCGTTTCGCATGTTCTGGGTCAGGACGAACGCCTCGTGCGCAGTGGCGGACGAGACGGATATACACACGCCCTGCTGACAGCGTTGCGTCAGCAGAGTTCCTCACGTCATGGCCGTGCCACTTTCGCACGGTCGATCGTGAGTGGATGGCCGGGTCAGGCCGGCCATGACGTGGTGGGCATAGTGCGCCCGAGGTGGGCCGTGGCGGAAAGTCGGCCTTTCCGGCACCTGGCCATAGCTGGCCCGCGCCGCCCGCCCGTCACACGATGCCGTGCGCCAGTAGCTGCACGCCGACCCACAGCAAGCCGCCCATCCCGGTCGCGATCGCGATGCTGCCTGCGACGATCATCGAGGTGGCCGCGCGGGTGGCCGATACGTCGAACCGGGGCGACTGGGAAACGTAGGGCTGAATCAGCGGCCGTGCCGATGCACCGCTCCGCCCGCCGGCCGCTTGCCGTGCGGTTGAGTCGCTGAACTTCGGGCTACGGGGCAATCCTGCCATGTCTGCCTCCCTGGGTCTTCGCGTTGCCGTCTGACCGCAGAACTAGGGCAGCCGGCCGCCTTCTCGCTATTCGGCCAGGCGCACCCGTCCGCATGGCCTATGCCGGGTCCGCCGCCCCATGCCGCCATATGCATCGCACGCATGCCAGAGAAGCAGTGGCGCAACCGGCGGCATGGGCGCACAATTCAGCGTTTGACAAAGACGCCCCTGAAGACGCCCAAGGAAACATGCCGCCTAGCTGCCACGCCGTCCGCCGGCTCCCATGCCGGCCCCCATGCCGGCTCCAGGTTTCGGCCCGATGTCCGATCTGACCCGCGTTCCCTATCGCGGCCTGATCACCGCCTCGGCGATGCTGGCGATGTTCATGCAAACGCTGGACTCGACCATCGCCAACGTCGCGCTGCCCTACATGCAGGGCAGCATGTCGGCGTCCGCCGAGGAGATCACCTGGGTCCTGACGTCCTACGTGATCGCCGCCGCCATCTTCACCGCCCCGGTCGGCTGGATGGCCGTGCGCTTCGGCCGCAAGCAGTTGTTCATTATTTGTATCGCCGGCTTCACCGTCGCCTCCATGATGTGCGGGGCGGCGCAGTCGCTGGAGCAACTTGTCGCATTCCGCCTGTTGCAAGGCGTGTTCGGCGCGGCGCTGGCGCCGCTGTCGCAAGCGACGATGCTGGACATCTACCCGTTCTCCCGCCGCGCCCAGGCGATGGCGATCTTCTCCATGGGCGTGACGATGGGGCCGATGGTCGGGCCGACGCTCGGCGGCTACCTGACGGACCTCTACAGTTGGCGCTGGGTGTTCTATGTGAACCTGCCGTTCGGCATTCTCTCCGCCATCGGCCTGGCGCTGTTCATGCCCGCCGCGCCCGCGCGGCCGCATCTGAAGTTCAGTTGGTACGGCTTCGCGATGCTGTCGCTTGGCTGCGGCGCGTTGCAGATGATGCTGGACCGCGGGCAGACGCTGGACTGGTTCTCGTCGCCCGAGATCCTCGCCGAGGCGGTGTTCGCCGGCCTCGGCTTCTACTTGTTCATCGTGCACATGATGACCGCCGACAAGCCGTTCCTGTCGCCTGGCTTGTTCAAGGACCGCAACTTCTCCGCCGGCATGGCGATGGTGTTCTGCGTGTCGTCGGTGATGCTGGCGACGTCGGCGCTGCTCGCGCCGTATTTGCAGAACCTGGCGGGCTATCCGGTCTATACCGCCGGCTGGGCGCTGGCGCCGCGCAGCATCGGCACCATTGCCGCGATGTACCTCGCCGCGCGAATGGGCATGGCGGTGGACCAGCGCAAGATCATGGCGGTGGGACTGGTGATGCTCGGCTGGGCGCTGTGGGTCATGAGCACCTGGACGCCCGACGTTACAGAGCATGAATTGTGGTTCGCCATGATCGTGCAGGGGTTCTCGGTCGGGCTGGTGTTCAATCCGATGACTGTCATGGCCTACACCACGCTATCGCCGCAGCTTCGCGGCGAGGGCACCGCGATGCAGTCGCTGGCGCGCAACATCGGTTCGGCGATCGGGATTTCCGTGACCTCGTTCACGCTGAGCAGGCAGGAACAGGTGAACCATGCGGATATTGCGTCGGTGATCACGCCGTTTGATCGAGTGCTGCAGGCGGGGAATGCGCTGTCGCACATGCTCGATCCGGCGACTCGGCATGGCGCGGCGCTGCTGAACCGGATCGTCGATCAGCAGGCGGCGATCATTGCGTACAACAACGATTTCCGCCTGATGATGGTAACGATCGTGCCGCCGATGCTGCTGCTGCTGCTGATGCGCCGGCACGCGCGGCCGAATTCCGCGGCAGCAGCGGCTGCCGCTGCGGGGGATTGAAGCCTCGCATCGGTCGCGTCGCGGCGGCGTGGTTCTGTCACTGCGCGTTTTCATCGGCCGACCCGCGAGCCAATGCTGCCCAGGTCGCCATCTACTCATGGAAACTTAAGAATTCGCGCGGAACACCCATCCAGCGTCCGTGCGGACCGTTTCATTTTTGATTCTTAACACGGAGGAAGATCGAGGACCACGGAGCGCCACGGAGCCGCTTTCCCGGTGGGACACGCTGAAGCGAACGCCCCGTCTGCGATAGATTCTTTTGTATCCCACGGCTATGCGGGCAGCCGTAGGCGGGCACGATCGCTCCGTGGTGCTCCGTGGCCCTCGATCGTCCTCCGTGTTAAAAACTAACGTTGCAACGAACCGCACGGACTTCGCGGCCAGGGCAGCGATCCCCATTGCCGCTCTCCGCCGGCAGCCCCAAATGCGATCGCCCTACGGACCCTGCCTTCGCCTTTGCCGAACCCATCCCACAGTCAGACGACCGCACGCGCAACCAGGTCGCCGCCCAGCACCAGCAGCCCGACGAAGAACACCATGCGGAATGTTGCGGGATCGACCCGCGCGCGCACCATCTGTCCGAGCCACATGCCCACCAGCGCCGGCGCCGTGCATAGCACCGACGCAGAAACGGCGGTGAGATGCAACGCGCCATAGCTTGCCAGGCCGGCTGCCAGCGCGACCGTGGAAACGGTGAACGACAGGCCGAGTGCCTGGACCAGGTCGTCCTTCTCCAGCCCCAGCGCCTGCAGGTACGGCACTGCCGGAATTACGAACACACCCGTCGCGCCGGTGACGATGCCTGTCGCGGCACCCACCAGGGGGGACAGCCACCATTCATGCCGGGACCGAACCGTCAGCCGCATTTTGCCGAGGCCGATCGCCGCGTAGGCGATCAGCGCCGCGCCCAGCGCTGTCGTCGCATGACCGCCGGCGGCACCCGTTATCAGCCCCGCACTGGCCCACGCCGCCACGCCGATCAGCAACAGCATCGGCCACATCCGGCGCAAGGTGGCGGCGCGGTGCGGGCCTGCCAGGAACTGCCAGGCATTGGTCACAAGCGACGGGATGACCAGGAATGCCGCGGCCTCCGCCGGCGCCATCAGCAAACCGAGCAAGCCGACCGACACCGTCGGCAATCCCATGCCCGTCACGCCTTTCACGCCACCGGCGAGAACGAAGATCAGCGCGATCAGCAGGATGTGCGGGCCGGTGGCTTGCATGCACTGAACACCTTGCATGCACTGAACTTGCGGCGGGGCGGCGATTGGCACAATTTGGAAGTTCCGCGGCGTGCCTTCGTTTGGACCGGAGGCTGCGCAACGCGCCCTCACCTGTCATTAAATGGCGTTGCTGCGTACTGACGAACTTTATACAATGCCGATTGGGGTCATGCGGATCGCCGGTGGAAGGGCGAGCAGCACGAGGCAGATGGCAGACCAACGCTCGTTTGGACTGAGCGCGAGAACGGCGGAGGCGGTCAGGCTTCCACCGTACTCTCCTTTGCTGGATCATAGCCAGCCGGCGGATAGGGCCGATCGCGCGGCCACCATCCGAACTTCGGAAGGTTGATCAGCGGCTTACCAGGAATTTGATTGAGCTTGCTCCCCAGGTTGCCAGCAGGGTTCTGTCCAAGAATGCGGATTCCCGCATTCTCCATCGCCTGGAAGAGAACGCTGGTCGGGATTGGCCTGATGCAATTGATGACATAGGCGGTCGCCTGTGAGCGAATCATCTCGATTGGCGACTGACCGTCCGCTGCCTTACGTCCAGTCACAGCCCGACGCCTGCGCGGCGACTTGCCACCGTCGGCCGCCCCTTCATCAAAGGCAAACTCGCGCAACCATTGGATGTGTTTGTCGAGGTCGTCGCGATCACGCACTTTAGACTCAATCTCGCGATCGAGCGCGGCCAACTTCCGCTCAGCAGCATCGATGAGGGCTTGCCTGGGGTCGTTCGTGATCATAGGCACGTTCTAGAACGACAGGCCTCACGAATGCAACCGCAATCGCCGCAGTCGGCTCGCGAATGCGCTTGACGCTTCGCGAACTCGCGGTCATAACGGAGCGGCCCGACTGACCTTCAGTCGGGCCGCTGTCGGATTTGCAACGATTCGGCGGTGGATGCGCGGACCAACCCTTTCGGGTTGGCAGTGGGATCACGTTCCATTCGCGTGACACCCAGGCGATCGGCGCTCTCACCCAGCGCCGACCGTTGGCGTGTGCATAGCAGATTCTGCGCACTTTCTCAACGACGCGAGACGTTCTCCGTGACATTCTTCCTTGCCTGCCTCGCCGTGTTGGAATTGGAGGGAATACGGCTTGCAGACCTTTAAGGGAATCGGGGTGGGAAGGACGGCCGCCTTAGGCGCGGGCGTTTTAGTTTCAGTGACGGTCGTGATCGCGCTGCTTTGTCGTACCGGGTGGATAAGCGGCCATCGTCAAGAGGCGCAAGATTACCGCACCGCCCAAGAAGCCAGCCCGACCAGCAAGCAGGAGGACTTTGATCTCTCCGGGTGGAAACCCGCCAATGCTATCGACCGCTATACGTTGCTCCTTGCTGGGTTTACCGGCCTCTTGGTGCTCATCAGCGTGTGGCAAGGGTATTTCTTGTTGCGCGCTGACAAAACTGCCCGCGGTGCGGCTGATGCTGCCACGAAAGCCGCCGAAGCCGCTGACCTAAACGCTAGAGCTGCTATAGGTGTGGAACTGCCCCGATTGGAACTGTTTCGCGCCTCCTGGGGCAGCGGCGTGATGTCCGCCGTCGATAAGCTGCAAGGCGGCAACCTCACGGTAATACTTCGGAACTACGGACGCACCGGCGCCCATATCATTGAAGACTGCATAACCGCCGACATCCCTGAGTACGATTTTATGCCGGACGATCCTACGTACCCCGTATTTGGCGTAGAAAAAGCAGAGATTGGCAAAGTGATTGAGCCGACCGAAGGTCACCTGATTTTTGGCCAGGGCAAACTTACCATCCTGCCAAGTCAAGCCGATAGTGTACTGCGCGGAGAGAAGACATTGTACGTGTACGGATATGTCAAGTATCGGGACTTTCTTGGCGACACATGGCGAAGTAAGTTCTGCCTGACGTTGAATGACAAATGGCAGCTCCTCGAATCTACCACGTGGCCGAACTACAGCGGCCGAAGCCGATTCAATGCAAAAGCACCCGACGATATGTATTATGGCGTATAGCGCCACTGCGGCAACCCGGACGCTCACGGCGCACCTCGTGCCGCATGAGGTGGCGCGCGCCGATCGGTCCCGGTGTATCTGGGCCGACCGTGTTCCCGTTCCGTCCTGGTGGTCGCTGCTACATGGTACCGCGATGACAGGTCTTCGCATCACCAGGAGCCCGCCAGCCCATGCACCTCGACCTGGTCGATCTTCGACTGTTCCTGCACGTCGCCGAAGCGCAGAACATCACGCACGGCGCCGCACGGACCAACATGGCGCTCGCCTCCGCCAGCGAACGCATCCACGGCATGGAACAATCCCTCGGCGTCGCGCTGCTGCAACGCCAGCGACGCGGCGTCTCGCTCACGCCGGCCGGACGCGCGGTGGCGCATCACGCGCAGCTCGTGATGCAGCAGATCGACCAGATGCAGGCGGAGCTATCCGTCTATAGCGGCGAGATCAAAGGCCACGTCCGCATCCTTGCCAACAGCTCCGCGCTCAGCGAATTCCTGCCCGAGGCGCTCAACGCATTCCTCGCCGCCAATCCGGGCATCGACGTCGATGTCGAGGAACGCCCCAGCTACGACATCATCCGCGCCGTCGCCGAAGGTTTCGCGGAAATCGGCATCGTCGCCGACATCGTCGACTTCGCCGGCCTGCAAGCGTTCCCGTTCGCCACCGACCGCCTCGTGCTGATCACGCCGCAGCGCCATCCATTCGCCGGCCGCCGTGTCGCCTTTCGCGATTTGCTCGACCAGGATTTCGTCGGCATGGCCAGCAACAACGCGCTGCAACAGCACCTCGGCCAGCACGCCATCCAGGCCGGACACCCGCTGAAGCTGCGTGTGCGGCTGGGCAGCTTCGATGCGATCGCCCGCATGGTGGAAAACGGTGTCGGCATTGCCGTCATCCCCGAAACGGCAGCCCGGCGCTGCCGCAAGACGATGGCCTTCCGGATCGGCCGTCTGATCGATCCGTGGTCGCGGCGCCACCTGCATGTCTGCATCCGGAACGCGGCGGATCTGCCGACGCCAGCGCAGCGGCTGCTCGACCATCTTGCGCATCACAATCGTAACGAATAGCAGGTCGGTTTGAATGTCTGCAATGGGTGGTTTGCTGCCCGACAGCTATCCGGCGACGAACCTGCAGAAGCGGATGCTTATTCGCTCTCCTCGCGCCCGAGCACGACATGCGTCGCGAGGTCTGTGGCAGTGGATTCCATCACGCGGTAGCCGAGGGCAGGGAGATCCAGGCCCTCGAACATCGTCTCGCCTCGTCCGAGCAGGACGGGCGAAAGCGCGAAGTGCAGTTCATCGATCAGGCCGGCCTGTAGATATTGGCGAACTGTCGAGACGCCACCGCCGATCTTGACGTCACGTGCTCCCGCGGCGTCCCGTGCGCGCTCGAGCGCGGTGTGGATCCCGTCCGTGACGAAGTGGAACGTGGTGCCGCCCTCCATTACGATCGGCTCGCGGGCATGGTGCGTCAGGACGAACGTCGGAGCGTGATAGGGCGGATTGTCTCCCCACCAGCCCTTCCAACTGTCGTCCAGCCATTCCCCACGCACAGGACCGAACATGTTCCGGCCAAGGATGAAGGCACCGAAGCCGTCCATCGAGCGGTGGGCAAAGGCCTCGTCCACGCCCTCCGAGCCACCGTCCCTGCCGAACATGGCCTTGAAGGTCTTCGTTCCGACGAACCAGCGGTGGAGCTCCGTCCCGCGCTTTCCCAGAGGATACTGAATACTCTGTTCCGGGCCCGCTCCGAACCCATCCAGGGACAAGGTAAACCCCGCGACTCTGACACGCCCCATCATAGCCCCCTCTACTGCTTGCAACATGCTATGTTGCTGAACCAGTGTCTGCAATCAGGATGCGCGAGCGCGACATTGACCGGCGAGTTCGGGTCGAGACCCGACGTTCAGCCCGACCTACGCCCTCGTAACGGAACGCCTTGACAACCCGCCGCCCCCCGCCGCAACTGCCACAGGCGCTTTCATCGCAACTTCACACGCGGGCGCCCCAAACTCGGCCTTTCTTGCCGCACCGAATTAACCGCTGGAGTCCTGCTTGCCCGGCCCCGAGTTGCGGATCGAGAACCTGTCCAAGGCGTGGGCGCATCTGCGCGCGCTGGACGCGTTGTCCGTCTCGATGCCCGCCGGCGGCTTCACCGTACTCCTCGGCGGTTCCGGCTGCGGCAAGACCACCTGCCTGCGCATGATCGCCGGCCTGGACCAGCCCACCGGCGGCCGCATCCTGATCGGCGGCCAGGACGTCACCACGCTGCCCCCCGCCGCCCGCGGCGTCGCCATGGTCTTCCAATCCTACGCCTTGTTCCCGCACCTCTCCGTCGCCGAGAACATCTTGTTCGGCCTCAAGGCCCGCGGCGTGCCCCGCGCCGAGCGCGACCGCCGGCTGCACCACGCGACCGAACTTCTCGGCATCGGCGCGCTGCTGGCGCGCAAGCCGTCGCAGATCTCCGGCGGGCAGCAGCAGCGCGTGGCGCTCGGCCGCGCCATAGTCGCGGAAGCGCCGGTCTGCCTGATGGACGAACCGCTGTCGAACCTCGACGCGCAGCTTCGCGCCGAGATGCGGCGGGAGATCGTGGCGCTGCAACGCCGCCTCGGCCTGACGATGGTCTATGTCACGCACGATCAGACCGAGGCCATGAGCATGGCGGACCAGGTCGTCGTGCTGCGCGCCGGCAAGCTGGAACAAGCCGCCCCGCCCGCCGAGATCTACGAACACCCGGCCACGCTGTATGTCGCCGGCTTCATCGGCTCGCCGCCGATGAACCTGCTGCCGCTGGAGCCGCGCGACGCCGGCATGGTCGTCGCCGGCACCGACGGCCCGGTGCTGGCACCGCCCGCCGCCACCGCCATGACCGCCGGCGTCCGCCCCGAGTCGCTGTCGCCCGCCGCCTACGGTCCGTCCCTCGCGCTGACCGTGGAGCACAGCGAGTACCTCGGCGCCGACACGGTGCTGACCGGCCGCGTCGCCGCGACGCCGCACAAATTGCAGGCGCGGCTGCCCGGCCGACATCGCGCCGCCGCGGGCGAAACGTTGCGGCTCGGCTTTCCGCCGGACGCCGTGCATTTGTTCCGATCCGACACCGGCGCGCGGCTCGGTCAGGCCGCGGCGCCGGCCCCTGCGCTCGTCTGACCGCAAGCAAACGGGAGGTCCGTCACAATGCCCCACGTTACCCGACGCGCCGCGCTGGCCGGCGCCGCCGCTGCCCTTGCCGCGCCCTCGATCGTGCACGCCGCCAACGCGCCGCTGGAAATCCAGTTCTTCTTCCCGATCGCCGCCGCCGGGCCGATCCCGAAGATCATCGACGGCTACGCGGCCGATTTCGAAAAGCTGCACCCGGACATCAGCATCAAGCCGGTCTATGCCGGCACCTATGACGACACGATCGCCAAGGCGATCACCGCATTCAAAGGCGGTCACGCGCCGCCGCTGGCCATGCTGGGCGCAATCCAGGTGTTCACGCTGATCGACCTGGACGCGATCGTGCCGTTCGACGAACTCGCCACCGGCGCCGAGGACAAGAAGTGGATGCAGGGCTTCTTCCCGGCGTTCCTGGCGAACGGCAACGTCGAGGGCCACACCTGGAGCATTCCGTTCCAGCGCTCCACCCCGGTGCTTTACTGGAACAAGGACGCGTTCAGGCAAGCGGGACTCGACCCGGAAAAGCCGCCCACGACCTGGGCCGAACAAACCGTGATGGGCAAGAAGCTGGTGGCGAAGTCGGGCGACAGCGTCAGCCGCTGGGGCGTACAGATTCCCGGCACCGCCGGCACCTACTGGCTGTACCAGGGCCTGGCGATCGAAGCCGGCCAGGAGCTCATGAGCCGGGACGGCACCAAGACGTTCTTCAACGCTCCCGGCTCGGTGGAGGCGCTGGCCTACTGGGTGTCGCTGGCCAAGCAGGGCATCCAGCCGCCGGGTGTGGTCGATTGGGGCACCACGCCGAACGATTTCGTCTCCGGCCGAGTGGCGATGATGTGGACGACGACCGGCAACCTGACCTTCGTCGCGGATCGGGCGAAATTCCCGTTCGGCTGCGCCATGTTGCCGGCCGACAAGCAACGCGGTGCGCCGACCGGCGGGGCGAATTTCCACATCTTCAAGACCGCCACGAAGGCCGAGCGCGAGGCCTCGATGCTGTTCGTCAAATGGGTGACCTCGCCAGAGCATGCGGCGCAGTGGAGCATCGACACCGGCTATGTGGCGACCCGTCCGGATGCGTGGGAGACGCAGCGGATGAAGCAGCGCGTGGCCAAGCTGCCGCAGGCGGCGGTGGCGCGCGACCAGCTTCGCTACGCCGTGCCGGAGCTGTCCACGCACCAGAACCAGCAGGTGACGCTGCCGCTGAACAGCGCGCTGCAGGCGGCGCTGTCGGGGACGAAGCAGCCGAAGGCGGCGCTGGATGAGGCGCAGGCCAACGCGGTGCGCGTGCTGGCGCCGTTCCAGCGGACATAAGCCGCTGGCGGCGCAGGACCGGCCATTGGGATGGGCAACGGAGTCGCAGTCCGCAAGGCCGCGACCGGTTCTTTGCGTTGCGGGAGCCTCCGTCCGTCCGGGATGGTGCACTACATCGATCTGCTGAAAGTCAAGCGCGGATTCGAGGCTCGGCGGGCGCCGTCGCCGCCGAATCGTCTGAGTGCAATTCGTCCCGCCACAGCTTTGAATTGCAGCGCCCGCACAATTTTTCGCGACCTGGCTGTGCTCTGGCTCAACTGAACAGCATATGAGAGCAACAATACGAAACGATTCTCGGTGCATGGGACGTTGCCCCGGTCTGGTCTCGTTTTAGAGCCGACCGTCCCGTGGCATGCGCAATAGGCATGGCGGCATCCGGGAATCGTCTATGGATCATGCGCAGCCATAGGCTTAATAGATCAGTCGATGGTTACGGCGGCTTTGCCGCCAGTTTTCCGGCCTAGCGGTCGGAAAGGGGCCTTTGGTCCCTGCGTCTCCCAGACGTGAAGCCTCCCTGTTTACTTGCCCCCGGCCTTTGCCGGGGGCTTTTTCTTTGTGGCGACTCTGCGACCGGACTGGTCGGAGTCTGATCTCCCCGCGCCGCCGACTTTGTCAGGCTTCGATTTGTTTCGGAGAAATTGTCCGGGATTGTCCTGTCAGCCCGGCGCTCCAAGACCCAGCGCTCGCAACACGTCCCGGTCCAGCACCGGGTGCGGTCCCGGCGGGCGCGGAACACCGAATCCCATAACGTCGTCATAGCCCCACAGCGCCCAGCCGATGCCGCGCGCGGCACAAGCCTCGCGGACCGTGCGCAGCCAGGCCAACCGGGCCGGCGGGTTCAACCGGGCGGACGCACCGAACTCGCCCAGCCAAACCGCGGCGTGGTTGCGCCGGCCCCATTCGGCCGCCGCCTCGATCCGCGCGGCAACCTTCGCCCCATCCCAGCCGAGCGAGCAATAGAACCGCATCAGCCCGGCCGTGGGCGGGTCCGGCGACGCATCGGCGACCCGGCGGCAGGCGGCCGGATCGTCCACCGGGAACGGCAGCTTCGCCAGGTCGGCATGCCGCACGTCGGCCCGATACGCCGCCAGCGAGGTGAGCTCCGCCGGATCATAGAAGTGAAAGCTGTAGATCACATTGGGATCGGCCTCCGGCCGCAGCCGCAGCAGGCCGGCGACGCTGCCCCAGTCGTCGCCGGTGAGCACCACCGTGTCGTCCGGCAGCGTGGCGCGGACGATGCCCAGCGCCGCATGCTGCAGCGCCTGCCAGGCGGCGTCCTGCCCGGTGAAGACCGGTTCGTTCAGCAACTCCGGAAAGGTCAGCCCGGGCGGGAGCGCACGCAACGCCGGCGCCAGTCGCCGCCAGAAATCGAGCCACGCCCTGCGGTCCGCTTCCCGCTGCTCCAGGTTCCATCCGGACGGGTGCGCGTCGATCACCACTGCCAGACCCTGGTGTTGCAGCCTGCGGATCGCCTCGACCAGCACCGCCTGGCGGCGCGGGTCGTCGCCCAGAGCTTCCGGCTGAACGGCGAGGCGCACGAAGCTGAAGCCGCTGCGCCGCAGGTCGGCCATCGCCGAGTCGCTGAGCCAGGCCCGCAACGCGGCCGGGTCGGCGCTGGCCGGGAAGCGGAACCAACCGGTCAGGCTGATGCCGCGCGCCAACGTGGCGATCCGTCCGGGCGCCGGTTTGCCGAATGCCGCCCCGGGCAGCAGCATCAGCGTCGCGGACAGCACCAGCGCCGCCACCCGGCGCACGAGCCCGTGGCGTCCGGCCCGTGCTGTGCGAGCCCGGGCCGGTCGGTGCGGCACGGCCCGAGCGTGAGCCACCGCGAACAAAATACTCCTCATATCGTCGGTGCCAGGTTGTTAACGCTTGTCCGGTAGTCTGGCCGGCATGGGCATTATCCCGCGGACATGCTGAGCTTTGGTTAACGCCCGCGTCCCGGCTGTGCTGGTGCTTGCCGCCGCGGTGCTGACCGCCGCCGCCGCGCTGCGCAGCGCGGAATACGACGAGCAATACACGCTGTTCCTCACCGCCGGCGTTGCGCGCCCGGACTGGCCGAGCGCGCCGTTTCCCGCCGGCCGCGTCGCGGCGATGCAGTCGGGCCAGGCCAGCCTGGGACAGATCGCCGGCGACCTGCGGCGCACCGACGTGCACCCGCCGCTGTATTTCTGGGCCGTCGCGCTGTGGCGGCGCATGGTCGGCGGCGGCGTGTTCCCGGCGCGGATATTCTCGGTGCTGTGCAGCCTTGGTGCGCTGGCGGCGGTGAGCGTGATCGCCCGGTCGGCCGGTGCCCCGCCGGCGCTGGCGATGCTGCTCACCCTGGGCTGCTACGGCTTCGCCTATACCGGTGCGATCGCGCGCGGCTTCGCAATGGCGCAGATGCTGAGCGTGGCTGGCGTCGCACTGCTGATGACGGCGCGGGGTCGCCACGGCTGGGTGTTCGCCGGTGGGGCCGCGCTAGGGGCGGCAACCGCGGCGAATTACCTGGCCGTGTTCGTCGCGGCGGGAGCGCTGCTGGCGGCGGCAGGCAATGAGATTTTCCACAGGGGGAGGGGGGAATCTCGGCTCCCACCCGCCATAATGGGCATGGCTGCGTTCGCGTTGTTCCTGCCGCTGGACCTCTTCTTCTTCCTCCCCCAACGCAATACGCGAACCGGCCAGTTCCCGCCGTTCCACCTGTTCGACAGCCTGCAACGCCTGGCGCGCTATGCCGCGGCCAACGTCGCCGGAGGCCTGCCGTTGTACGCCGACGGCCGCGTGCGCGCCCCGCTGGCCGCCATCCTGGCTCTGTTCGTCTCCGCCTTGGCCGGCCTTGTCGTCGTCCGCTGGCGGCACGTCTCGCACCAGCCGGCGCGCCGCATGCTTGGCGCCGCCACCGTCGCGCCGCCGATCGGCCTGCTGCTGCTCGGCGCCGTGTTCCACAACACGCCGATCGAGCTGCGCTATCTCGCCTTCGCCGTGCCCTTTGCCGCAACGCTGCTGGCCGGCGCGCTCGGCAGCCTGCCGCGCGGTATCCGCCTTACGATCCTCCCGCTGATCCTGCTGATGCAGGCCGCTTCTGTCGCCGGCCTGCTGACCCGGCCGGAGACCATGCAGCCGGCCCGTGCCACTGCTGCGGCAGCGGCGGCGCTCGCGCAGGGCGGCATCGTGCTGGTGCCGCACGGCAACGACGGGGTCGGCATCGTCGGTGCCTTCGCGATTGAGGCTCCGCCGGATCTGCGCCTGTTGGTCATCGACCGCGACGACACGCCGCGCGACATCCTTGCGCGCATCGGCCGCCGCAGCCGCGTGGTGCTGGCATTGCTGGCGCAGGACGATTCCAGCCGCGCCACGCTGCCGATACTGCGCGAAACATTCGCTCCGTCCTGCTGGCATCGCGTCGGCCAGGGGTTCAATGTTGTGGCGTACGACTCGACGTGCGGAGACCATGGGCCGCTGCGTTCGGCGCAGGGGCCTCCCTGATCGGGTCGTTGCGAACCGGAGTGGGGACAATGGGCGTAACGCCGATGACGATCGACGACGTGCTGCGTGAGTTCGGCAGCTACGAACACAAATTGCCGCGCGACGCGATGCAATGGGCGCTGGACAATTGGCCCGAGGCCGCCCCGCGTTTTCTGCAATTGCTGAAGCACTACGCCGACGGTTCGGATCGCTCGGAAGCGACGCAGGGCACGGTGTTCCTTGCGCTGCATCTGATGGCAGAGCAGCGGGAAACCGGCGGCTTCGGGGATTTGTGCCGGATTCTGCAGCAGCCCGAGCTGCGGGAAGATCTCCTCGGCGACGGGATTACCACAACGCTGAGCCAGATCCTGATCTGCACCTTCGACGGCGATGTCGCCGCGTTGCATGCGGCGATCGAAGCGGTCGATGCTGACGAATTCGTGCGTAATGCGGCGATTCTGGCGATGGCCTGGCTGGTGCGCGTTGGCCGCATACCGCGCACCGACGCGCACGACTATCTGCGTGGCTTGTTCGCAACGATGCAGCCGCAGAGGGAATGTTACATCTGGTTTGGCTGGACCGAATGCGTTTCATTGCTCGGGTTCGCCGATCTCGCCACGTGTGTGCGGCAACTTTTCGATCGCGGCTTCGTCGATCCAACGATTATGAGCTATCATCATTTCGAGGAAGACCTGAAGCAAACGCTGGACGATCCCGAGAGCATGGCATCGTTCGCGGACCATCATCTGGAACCGCTCGGCAGCGCGATCCAGGTACTGTCCGGCTGGTACAGTTTCTCCGAGCGATACGCCATCGATGAGGCGCAGCGCCTGGAACGCGAGGCGGCGCGCGCCAGGCAGCAGCAGCAATCGGTCGCCGAACAGAATCCGTGGCGCAACGTCGGGCGCAACGATGCGTGCCCGTGCGGCAGCGGCAAGAAGTTCAAGAAATGCTGCCTGACGCTGGTGCAGACCGAAGGGCGGATCGCCGAGCGCGTGCACGCCGGTTAGGGCCGCGATCAGCGAAGCGCGAGTGGTCCGCTCGCTGTCATGTCGCTCGCTGTCATTGCGAGGAGCGCAGCGACGAAGCGACCTAACAAGAAACAAGGCCTCCCCTCCCCTTGCGGGAGGGGTTGGGGGAGGGGTCGAGGCGTACAAATCGACCCCTCCCCCAACCCCTCCCACAAGGGGAGGGGGGAGCCTACGTCCAGCCGCCGACGCCGTTTCATCCAGTGCGGGTCGGCCGCCGCCAGCCGGTGGCAACTCGCAATGACATGCATTCGGGCAGCCTGCATGGGTCAACATTCCCGCCATCCGGTCTTATAGTACGGCCAGCAGGAGGTGCGACATGGCAGGAACCATAGCAATCACCGGCGCGGCATCGGGCATCGGCCAGGCGGCCGCGCGCCGGCTGCTGCAACAGGGCTGGACGGTGTTCGGCCTCGACGTGGCGAAGCCGCGGCTCGACGCGGCGGCGGCGGAGTTCTCCGCGTTCCAGGACCGCTTCAAGCCGGTGCCGTGCGACGTGGCCGACGCCACACGTGTCGTCGCCGCGTTCGCCGAGATCGCGTTCGTCACGCCGGCGCTGAACGCGCTGATCTGCTGCGCCGGCGTGCTGCGCATCGCACCGATGGAGAGCATGACGGTCGAGGATTTCGACCTCATCTTCAACGTCAACACGCGCGGCACCTGGCTGTGCGCGAAGCAGGCACTGCCGCTGCTGCGTCGTGCGGCCACGCCCGACAACCCATCGCGCGTCATCCTGCTGTCGTCGATCGCGGGACTGCGGCCGACTATCATCGGCGGCGCCTACGCCGCGTCGAAAGCCGCGGTCAGCCAGCTTTGCCGGGTGATGGCGGCGGAGTGGGCGGCGTCCGGCGTGCTGGTCAACGCGCTGGCGCCCGGCACGGTGGATACGCCGATGGTGCGCGGAGTCAGCGACGAAGCGCGGGCGCATGGCTATCGTCCGGCCGGGGTTTCACCCGTCGGCCGCGTTGCACAGGCGGACGACGTGGTCGATGTGATGACGTTCCTGCTGTCCGATGCGGCGCGTTACGTGACCGGAACCACCATCCCGGTCGATGGCGGCACGCTGGCGGCGTTCATTCCGCCGCCGCCGCACTGACGGGCTGGTCTTCGCGTTGCAGCGCTGTTGCTGCCGACGCGTGCGGAATACGCTGACGTACGCTTCGACACTTTCTCGTGTCCTTGGCCCGCTTCGCGGCCCAAGCCCACAGCGGAAGGGGGGAACCTTGTTTCTCGCCTACGACACCAATTTCGCTATGTCCTTCGCCATATTCGCACCCGACTGGTCCGCGACGATCGGGGCGATGAACTTACCGTCGGGACCCATCAGGTAGATGATCGAGCTGTGGTCCATCGAATAGTCGTTCGGGCCCGGACCGGTGACGTGCTTCGCGTAATAGACCCGGTACTCCCGCGCGACCGCGGCAATTTGCTCCGGCGTGCCGGTCAGTCCGATCAGCGCCGGCGAGAACGCCGACACGTATTGCTTCATCACCGCCGGCGTATCGCGCTCCGGATCGACGGTGATGAAGATCGGCTGCACGTCCTTCGCTTTCGGCCCCAGCTTGTCCATCGCCTGCGCCACGGCGTTCAGCGTCGTCGGACAGACATCCGGACAGTAAGTATAGCCAAAATACACCAGCATATACTTGCCGCGGAAATCGCGGTTGGTGACCGTCTTGCCGGTGTCGCCGACCAGCGTGAACGGCCCGCCGACCGACGGGCCGCCGGACGCGCCGGTCAGCCACAGGAAGCCGCCGGCGCCCAGCAGCAGCATCGCGACCAGCAGGCCCGCCACGGCGAAGATGAAGCTCTGCGGCCGGGGGTTCGGTGGACGCCTGGTCTGCTGGTTGGTGGTGGTGCTCATGGCAGCCTCCTTGTCACTTCATGTTCATGCCGCTCATGGACGAGCCGCCCTGGCTCATGCCAGGCATTGCGGCGCCCATCTTCTGCACGCTCGCCATCGCCATGACGTTGCCGGCGTGCACGAAGTGCAGAGTTATCGGGAACGACGTGCCGGCCACCAGCGCGTGCTTCAGGCCGATCAGCATGATGTGGTAGCCGTCGGGCGACAGCGTTACCGGCTTGCCCGGCGCCACGCTCAGGCTGCGCACGGCACGCATCTTCATCACGCCGTTGTCGTTGATGGTTTGATGCAGCTCCGCCTTGTCGGCAACAGGCGACGACGCACCGGTCAGCGTGTCCGCCGCGCCGTTGTCAATCACGGTCAGATAGACGACGCCGGTGGCGCCTGCCGGCATCGCGCGCGACCAGGCGTGCTGCACCTGTACGCTCGCCGGGTCGGCGAGAGCAACGGCGGGAAGCAACAGCAATGCGAGGGTGGCAAGCAAACGCATGACGAGTTCCTTTCTTGCATTTTGTCATGCCTGCGCACGACGTATTTAGAGTATATTTTGCACTGACCGGGCTCATCGGGTCCACCTGTCATTGCTTCGTCGCTTCGCTCCTAACAAGAAACTGGAGCCCCCTGTCATTGCGAGGCCGCTTGGCCGAAGCAATCCCGTTCGTGACGAGCTGCCGGCGGCTCGTCACGAACGGGATTGCTTCGGCCAAGCGGCCTCGCAATGACAGAATGCTGCCGTTTCATCCA
>DASXFW010000294.1:0-35036 GCA_036489395.1 Acetobacteraceae bacterium
TGCAAGCCGCCAAGGCAAAGGCGCGCGGCTATCGATCAAGCCGCAACCTCATCGCCATCGTCTATCTACTGGCCGGCAAGCTCGACCTACGGCTGCCAGCATGAGATCGTTTCTACCCACTCCAAACAGCGAGGAACCAAAAAAGATGATGCTGTGCGCCGCCTGGATTGGCGCCCCGAGGGTGCTGCTGCTCGACGAGCCGGGCAACGGTCTGGATCTCGGTTCACGCGGTAACCTCGTCCGGTTGCTGCGGCATTGGGGGCACGAAAACGCGATTCTGTTCTCGGCGCACGACGAAGAGTTCGTGTCGGCATGTGGAGCGGCCGTTATCGAGATGTCGTCTCTGCTGGGCTCTGGCCAGAGCGCCGCGCCAGGCGCGGTCATGCCATAACGAATCATCCGGTAGAATCCGTCAGCGCAATAACCTTGATGCCAGTCGGGACTTCCGCGGCCAGCTTTCGCAGCAGCCGGGCGGACATGGCATATTCTCACTGCGAGCGATGCTGGCGCCGAGCGCCGCGGATAAAGACGAAAAGGGGCCGGAATCCCGGCCCCTTCCGTTCCGTCGCAACCCGGGAGTTTACGCTGCCTTGGCGGTCACCTGCGGATCGTTGGCGATCGCGCTCGGTGCGTTGCCGCCGATGGCGATCTTGCGCGGCTTCAGTGCCTCCGGCACGACGCGCTTCAGGCCCACATGGAGCAGACCGTTGGCGAGGTCGGCACCCTCGACCACGAGGTGGTCGGCGAGCACGAACCGGCGCTCGAACGCGCGGCCGGCGATGCCGCGATACAGCACCTCACCCTTCTGGTTCTCGGCGGAGACGCGGCCGGAGATCACCAGCGTGTTCTCCTTCACCGTCATGTCGAGATCCTCGGGGCGGAAGCCGGCCACCGCCATGGTCAGGCGGTAGGTGTCGTCGCCGGTCTTCTCGATGTTGTAGGGCGGGTAGCTGGGCGCTTCGGCCCCGGAAACCGCGCTGTCCATCAGCCGGGCCATGCGGTCGAAGCCGATGGCGGTACGGAACAGCGGCGAGAAGTCGAACGTTGTCATGATAAACCTCCTGCAAGAGCAAGGTCGCTGGGTTGGGCCGCCCGGATGGGCCGGTCCGCGGGAAAATCCCCGGAACCCCGATTGGGCATTCCGGACGCATCAGAAATGGGCGATGCAGCCGTGCGCTTCAAGGATTTTTCGGCCGAAAACCGCCTGTCCCGCCACTCACGCAAGCGTGATCTGCGACGCCCTGGCGCCACGCGCGGCTGTCGTCCCTGTTCCTTGAACCGAGGCCGCGGCCGCGGGCGTCAGGTTGCCGCCTCGCCCGCTCGGGCAGCCTCGATCCTGGCAATGTCGATCCGGCGCATGGTCATCATGGCCTCCATTGCCCGCTTCGCGGCCGCGCGATCCGGATCCTTCAGCGCGGTCATCAAGGCGCGCGGCACGATCTGCCAGGAAAACCCCCAGCGATCCTTGCACCAACTGCACGCGCCTTCGCTGCCGCCATTCTCGATGATCGCATTCCAATAGCGGTCGGTTTCCGCCTGGTCGCCGGTCATCACCTGGAAGCTCACCGCCTCGTTCGGGGTAAACGCAGCGCCGCCATTCAGGCCGACAAAGGCCTGGCCGAGTACGGTGAATTCGACGATCAACTCGCTCCCCTGGTTACCGCCAGGATAATCGGACGGAGATTGAAGCGATTGTCCGACACGGCTGTCGGGAAACGTCGCCGCGTAGAATTCCGCCGCGTTCCGCGCCTCGCCATGACCGAACCACAGACAGGTCACGATCTTTCCGCTCATGGAAATTCCCTCTCTGACTTTGACAACATGACTCGGTATCAACCCACATGGAACATGTCGATCAGGGTCCGGTTCAAGACCAGGTTATTCATTTGCCAATGCTGCCTCTGCCGCCGGGCGCATCGGGCGGGTCGCGCCGTGCCGCGCCGAAGCGGACGAGCCGGAATCGGCCCCGTCCGGAAATCCAGACGCCGGCGCCATCGACGCCCAGGCAGGGTTGCGTTGCTCAGGCCAGCACTCAGGGCGCGGTGCCGGCCTGGGCGATTTGCCGTGCCTGGTTCAGCAGGGCGGCCCGACGGGGATGCCGTCCCGCATGTGCGTTGTGGCGTTGTCCGACTGCGAGTCGCCGGCCGCCATGACCGGCTGCGCCGTCGCAGCGCTGCTGGCTGTCCGGCGCAGCGCTGCGAAACGGGGATCTCGAGGTGGCGTGCGTCCACGTCACCCGATAGGATGCACTCTGGAAACAATCCTGGCGTGAACTGTGCCCAAGATATTCATCAACTACCGGCGCGACGACAGTGCAGGGTACGCCGGCCGTGTCCATGACCGGCTGGAGACGGAATTCGGGCGCCAGAACCTGTTTATGGATGTTGACGCGATCCCGCTCGGCTCGAACTTCGCGATGATTCTCCGAAACGAAGTTGCCAAGTGCGATGTGCTTCTTGCCCTCATTGGCCGCGGTTGGTCGGTTGCCCGCGACGATGCCGGCGCACGCAGGCTCGACAACCCAGCCGACTACGTAAGGGTGGAGATCGCAGCGGCACTGCAACGCGACATCTTCGTCGTGCCGGTTCTCGTTGACGGTGCCCGGATGCCGAAGGCGGGCGACCTTCCAAAGGACCTGGAGGATCTCGCGTTCCGCCATGGAATGAGCCTGCATCACGACTCATTCCACGCAGATATGGGGCGGCTTATCGGTGGCATTCGCCGGTCTTCAACGCCTGGGCCAACGGCGACCCGCGGGTCCACTGCGCCGCCACCGATGCAGGAGCGTTTGTCTGAAAACGCCAAGGCCAAATCGCCGCCGGGGCGTGGCCGCCAGCTCCTGAGCGCCATTGCTGGCACGGCTTTTGGCATGGCGGCGGTGATCGCGGTTCTGGTCGCGGTCGCGGCGACCTGGGGCGACTTCGGGGCGGCGTCAGGCGCGATATATCGCATCAGCATCATTCAGATCGTTACCGTCGCGGTTCCGCTCTTCGCGCGCAGCTACGTCCTGACCGGCCGAAGTTGCCTCGCGTTCGCCATGGTCGCGTGCCCTGGATTTACCTTCGTCTTCTGGTTGGGCATCTTCTTCCGCGACGTCGTATTCGAGGCGTACAACAATACGGGCCTCATACTGGGCGTGGTGTTGGGCGGCAGTGTCTTTATGGCCACCATCGTCTCGCTATGGCGGCTTCGCCGTCGATATTCATAAGGGGGAAAGGGTTGGTAGCAGCGTCCGCTGCAGATGGAAATTCTGTCATTGTTCCGTTGCTGTACAGGAATCGCTCAGTCCAGCACCCAGGGTGCGGCGCAGGCCTGAGCGATCTGCCGCACCTGGTTCAGCAGGCCGGGGCCGACGGGAATGCCCTCGGCCATGCGCTTTTCCGCGTTCTTCCATTGAGGATCGCCGGCGACCATCACAGGCTGTGCCGGGTCCATCGGCGTGGTGGCGCGCAGGTCGTTGCAGAATTGCGTGACGTCGGCGGTGAATTCCTCGCGGTCACGGAACAATCCGGGATCGATCGCCATGAAGAAATGGCCGATGTCCATGCCCTGCGGCTTCTTGGTGTGCATCGGGTCGGTGATCAGCGTCGCGCCGGACAGGCAGGACCCGAGAATGTTCACCATCGCGGCCAGGCCATAGCCCTTGTACGACGAATTCTCCGGCGAGCCGCCGAGCGACGTGAGGAACCCGCCCTTCTCGCGCGCCACCAGCGGGTCGTTGCTGGGGTGGCCTTCGCTGTCCAGCACCCAGCCGTCGGGCGTGGGCAGGCCCTCGTTCGCCTTGTTGCGGATGCGGCCGGCGGCGACTGTCGTGGTGGCCATATCGAGCAGAAAGGGCTGGCCGCCGGCGGTCGGGGCGGCGAAGGACCAGGGGTCGGTGCCGAGCCGCGCCTGCTTGCCGAAAGTCGGTGCCACCTGGATGCCGGAGGCGGACGTGCACGCCATGCCGATCAGCCCGGCCTTGGCTGCCATCAGCGTGTAATAGCCGGTGGCGCCAAAATGTGCCGAATTCTTCACCGACGCGATCGCCATGCCTGACAGCTTCGCCTTGTCGATCGCCATCTGCATGGCGAAGCGTGCCGGCACGTGGCCGAGCCCGCCATTGGCATCGACCAGGGCAGAGACCGGCGTTTCGCGGATGATCGTAGGGTGGGCTTCCATTTTGGCGCGGCCGCTGCGGCGCAGGCGGTCGTAGCCGGGCAGCATCGACATGCCGTGGCTGTCCACGCCGTGCAGGTCGGCCCAGGAAAGGATGTCGGTGGTGGCTTCCGCGTTGTCCTCCGGCATGCCCCAGGCCAGCAGGATGGCTTTGATCTGCGCGCGGTGCTTGTCGTACGGGGCGGGCATGCGGGTTTCCTCCGGGGTTTGGGCCGGAGGGTTGCGCGGCAGGGGTGGTTCGGCAAGGTGGGGACGCGGATTGTCGTGAAGGTTCGTGCGGTTCGTTTCGATTTGCAGATTTTAACGCGGGGACGGTCGAGAACCAGGGCGCAACCGTCTTGTTCATTGCGTTAGATGCTGTCCCGCAATGGAGAGACGGATAGCACGCGCCGCAGGTTTGACCCCCCCGAATGAACCCGCGACAAATGCGCTCATCCTGTGGGATTGCCCCCCGGTCTTGCCTTGCGCCCGCCGACGGTGTAGCAACCCACGCATGTGCACGTCCTGCCCCGCCGCACGATTTTGGTACCGCTGGTACATTCCGGCGGCCTAGGATCGTGCACAGCTAAGCAAGTTCCCGAAGCCGCCCCGCCAAGGCGGCTTTCGTGTTTTTACACCCGACAAGTGCGCCAACGCGATGCGGCCTCCCACCCCGAAGGAGGTCTCTATGTCTGCATCCAGTTTCGACTTCGACGTGATTACCGGCCCATCGACGCCGCGCCCGCCGGTGCCGGTTCCGTCAAACCCGCCGGCCGGCGCGCAGCCGGCGACGCCGCGACAGCGGTGACGTGCCATGTCCCAGCACGCACAAACGTGGTCCCCGCAATCCTGGCGAGGCCTGCCGATCCGTCAGGCGCCGGCTTATCCCGATGCCGCCGCGCTCGCCGCCGCCGAGGCCGAACTGCGCGCGCTGCCGCCGCTGATCTTCGCCGGCGAGGCGCGCGCCTTGAAAGCCGACCTCGCCCGCGCCGCTTCCGGCGACGCCTTCCTCCTGCTCGGCGGCGACTGCGCGGAGACTTTCGCCGAGTTCCACGCCAACGCGGTGCGCGACACGCTGAAGGTGCTGCTGCAAATGGCGGTGGTGCTCAGCTATGCCGCCGCGGCGCCTGTCGTGAAGGTGGCGCGGCTTGCCGGGCAGTTTGCCAAGCCGCGGTCGTCGATGACCGAGACGGCGGATGGCGTGACGCTGCCTTCGTATTTCGGCGATATCATCAACGACATCGGCTTCACCGCCGCGGCGCGCGCGCCGGATCCCGCCCGCATGGTGCGTGCCTATGGCCAGGCGGCGATCACGCTGAACCTGCTGCGCGCGTTCACCCAGGGCGGGTTCGCCGACCTGCATCGCGTGCACCAGTGGAACCAGGCATTCGTCGCGGCCTCGGCGCAGGGCGAACGGTATGCGGAGATGGCGGGGCGGATCGAGGAGTCGCTCGCGTTCATGGCGGCCTGTGGCATCGATCCGGCGCGCACGCCACAATTGCGCTCGACGGCGGTGCACACCGCGCACGACGCGCTGCTTCTGCCGTATGAAGAAGCGCTGACGCGGCAGGATAGCCTGACCGGCGCTTGGTACGCGTGCTCTGCCCAACTGCTGTGGATCGGCGATCGCACGCGCCAGGCGGACCACGCGCATGTCGAGTTCCTGCGCGGCGTCGCCAATCCGTTGGGCATGAAATGCGGGCCGTCGTTGCCGGCGGACGATCTGCTGCGTGTGCTCGATGTGCTGAATCCGGAGAACGAGCCGGGGCGGATGACGCTGATCACGCGGATGGGTGCGGAGACGCTGTGCGCGAACCTGCCGGGACTGATCGGCGCGGTGCAACGCGAGGGGCGGAGTGTGGTGTGGTGCTGCGATCCGATGCACGGCAATACGGTCAGCACGGGGAGCGGCCGCAAGACGCGCTCGTTCGATCGCATCATTGCCGAGGTCCGCGCGTTCTTCGCGATCCATGCGGCGGAGGGCACCCGTCCCGGCGGCCTGCATCTGGAGATGACGGGGAAGGACGTCACCGAATGCCTCGGAGGCGCGCAGGAGATTGCGGAGGCGGATTTGGAACGCTGCTACCAGACGCAATGCGATCCGCGACTGAACGGCACGCAGGCGTTGGAGGTGGCGTTCATCGTCGCGGAGTTGCTGCGGGATCGGCGCGAGTTACGGCGGCTTCCGCTGGCGGCGGAGTAATAGACCCGGTGTCGGAAAGCGTGACGTACTCGCGCGCCTGACCCATGCGCCTATGTGGCATGACCGGAGAACGCCGCCGCCCACGTTTTTCTGGCCAAAGCGAGGAAATGCGCAGGCGGCCAGCCTGCGCCGGCCATGACGCAGAACCCAGACCCTATGGCTCCATGCATCGAGCATGGTCCGAACCTGTCGGCTCGTAGCCCAGCCTGAGCTGCAAGGGGCCGGCGATGTCAGCGATGCTCTCCTTGATGGCTTCCGCCAGATTCGCGCGTCCCCTGCCAATAAACTCGCTGCTCACGCCATGCAGGACACTCTCGAGGTGCGGTTGTGCCGTTATATCCCTCACCTCCAGCGGGTTCGGTGCACAAGCGGCCGACCCCGGGACGCGCAAATGGCCGAGCACCCTGGCCATCTCGCGCTCGGGAAATCGGGCAAGGTCCTCATACCGAACGACGATCGCCTGGGCCGGGTATTGTCCGGCAAATGCCAGGACCTTGGCATTGGCATCGACCCAGCGTTGCGCTCCGGTCTGGGGATTGCCGGCGCGTTCACTGATCGACATGGCACTGTAGGACCAGGCCGTGTCGAACACGTCCCGCACCATGAAGACGAACCGCGCCTGCGGGAAAATCTGCATGATCTGCGTGAGGCCATCGACGTTCGCCGGGGTCTTGTCGCCCCAGCGTGTATCGCTCGGCCGGTCCATCCCTGTCGCGTAGATCGCATGGAACGCATGCCAGAAATTGGCGATGCTGCGGTGCTGCAAGGGAACAGTGGCGAGGAGCTGAAGGGCGAGGGGTTCGTCGATCGCGAAATCCTCCCACCGATTGGTGTATTTTCGCAGGCCGGACAGGATCATTCTACAGAATAAACCCCAGTCGGCAGATGCGGTCTCCGCCAGACGCTGGCTGGCCGCCAGAATGTAATTCTCGGGCGGGATGATGACCCGGGCCCGCTCGGTGATCAGCCTGCGCATCAATGTGGTGCCGCAGCGGCCGGACCCGGTGATGAAGAACGGATTGCTCGCGTTGATCATCGTTCCATCGGACAGGGCAAAGCAGTTTGCTTCGGGCATCGCACCCCTTCCCTGCTGCCGGAGCAACAGCCGTTCTGACGATCGACCGGGGGGTGTCGTAGTCCGGCAATGGTGAAGAAAGGGTAACCGGGTCAAGCCCGGCCATGACGGGAAGCGAAGCGCCGCGCCGCTCAGGCCATTTCATCCAGGGCGGGTCGGCCGCCGGACGGTGGCAGTTAACAAGAAACATGCGCCCCCTGTCATTGCGAGGCCGCTATTGGCCTAGGCACTGTTGATGAATAATCGAATCGGTTGAGTGAGGCACCGGCCTTTGCCCCGTTATGCCGACCACCGGGTCAAGTGCCCGGTGGCAGGCTCCGGTCGGCATCTATGTCTTGCAGTGCCGCAGCGGAGGAAGACGTGGATGCCGACCTTCGTCGGCATGACGACATTATGCGACCGTGCGTCAACTGCAGCGATTATTCGTCAACAGTGCCTAAGCAATCCCGATCGTGATGAGCTGCCGGCGGCTCGTCACGAACGGGATTGGTTCGGCCAAGCGGCCGCGCAATGACAGAATGCTGCGGTTGCATCCAGGGCGGGTCGGCCGCCGCCGGGGTGGCCAACTCGTAATGATAAGCTCTACTCCCCGCCGCAGAACCCCTTCATGATGTCGTTGTGCAGCATCGCGATGTCCCGCTGCATCCAGTCCAGGAACGGCGACAGCCCGCGCGCCAGCAGATCGTCCACCGCGGTGTGGGTCAGCGACGTGTTCAGATCATCGACCCGTTCCAGCGCCGCGCTGCCGCCGCGCAGGTGGTAGCGGATGCGCAACTGCGTCAGGTGCCATTCCAGTTGCGCCAGGTTCAGCCCCACCGAGCGCGGAAACGCCGTGTTGATCAGCAGGAACCCCGCGACTTCGTTCGGCTTGTAGCCGTGTGGGTGCTCGCGCCGGTACGCATGATAGCCGGCCGCGGCGCGCAGCAGCGTGTGCCACTCGCCGGCGTCGATATCCGCCTCGCCCATGCCGGCCTGCGGCACCAGCCGGTTGAACCGTGTGTCGAGCAAGCGCGTCGTCTGGTCGGCACGCTCCAGATAGCGGCCGATCATGTAGAAATGCCAGCACTGGTCGCGGTAGAACGTGCCCTCCGTCATCCCCGTGTGCGACTGGGTGCCTTCCTTCAGCATCGCGCAAACAGACGAAAGCCGGTCCGGCGCCAGGTCGTCCTCGGTCAGCGCGCGGATCTGGCCGTGGAACACGTTGAGCTGCAGCCACATCTCGGTGGAGATCAGCGCGCGCAACGTCCGTGCATTCTCGCGTGCCGACGTGATCGCTCCCTGCACCGACGTGGAATTGTCCGCGTCCAGCAGATAGAATCTGCTGACGCTTTCCTGTCCGGCCGCGGTGTAATGCTCGAAGAATTCGTCGCGGTCCCCGTTGATGCGCAGCAGCGACAGCCAGTCGCTGTCGTCGTGCGCGAACGTCTTGGTAACATCCAGCAGTCGCGCGAGGTTCTCGATGCGCTCCATATAGCGGGCGAGCCATAGCGCACTGCCGGCGTGCCGCGCGATCAGATACGTGGTGCCGGTGACGGGCAGCGTCTCGCTCATGCCAGCACCCAGGTGTCTTTGGAGCCGCCGCCCTGCGACGAATTCACCACCAGTGTGCCCTGCCGCAGCGCGACGCGCGTGAGGCCGCCCGGCAGCACCCAGGTGTTGCGGCCGGTCACCGCGAAGGGGCGCAGGTCGATGTGCCGCGCCTGCACGCCCGCATCGGTCAGCGTCGGGGACACCGACAGTTTCAGCGTCGGCTGGCTGATGTAATTCGCGGGATCGGCCTTCAGCCGCGCGCGGAAATCGTCAAGCTGTGCCTTCGATGCGTGCGGGCCGATGATCAGGCCGTAGCCGCCCGATTCGGCGACCGGCTTCACCACCAGTTCGGCCAGGTGATCCAGTGTATAGGCCAGCGCGTCCGGCTCGGCGCAGATGCGCGTATCGACGTTGGGCAGGATCTGCTCTTCCGACAAATAGTAGCGGATCAGCCGCGGCATGTAGGCATACACCGCCTTGTCGTCGGCGACGCCGGTGCCGACCGCGTTGGCGATCGCCACATTGCCGCGGCGCCACGCCTCGATCAGCCCGCGCACGCCAAGGTGGCTGTCCGGCAAGAACACGTCGGGATCGAGGAAATCGTCGTTCAGCCGCCGATAAACCGTGTGCACCGGCGCCAGGCCCGCGGTGGTGCGCATGAACACGCGGTGGTCCTCCACCACGAGGTCCTGCCCCTCGACCAGCGGAATGCCCATCTCGCGCGCCAGGAACACATGCTCGAAATAGGCGGAATTGAAGATGCCGGGCGACAGCACCACCACCTGCGGTTCCGGCACGCCCTGCGGCGCGATCTCGCACAAAGCGGAGTGCAGCCGCATCCCGTAGTCATCGACGCTGCGCACGTGCAGCCCGGCCATCACGTCGGACAGCACGCGCAAGGTCATGTGGCGGTTCTCCACCACGTAGGCGACACCCGAGGGCGTGCGCGCGTTGTCCTCCAGCACCATGAAGCGGCCGGTGTCGTCGCGCACGATGTCGGTGCCGCAGACATGCACGTAGTTGTTGAACGGCACGTCGAAGCCGACCATGGTCTCGCAGAAGCCGGCATTGCCCAGCACCAGCTCCTTCGGGATGATCCCGTCGGCCAGCACCTTTTGTTCATGGTAGATGTCGTGCAGGAACATGTTGAGGGCGCGGACGCGCTGGATCACGCCGGTCTCGATCTGCTGCCACTCGGCGGAGGTGATGACGCGGGGGATCAGGTCGAACGGCAGGATGCGGTCGATCGCGGTGGCGTCAGAATAGACGGTAAAGGTGATGCCGCGTTCCAGCAAGTCGCGCTCGGCGTCGGCGGCACGGCGGCGGAGGGCGGAGACCGGCAGATGGGCGAGACGTTCGCGCAGCAGGGTAAGGCCGGGGTCGGCAGGCTGGCCGGGGCGCAGCATCTCGCAGAAGAAGGCGTCGGGGTCGTAGTCCTGCAGGACGGTGCGGGCGTCGTCCTGGGTCTGGATCTGGTGTTGAGCCTGAGTTTGGACGCCTGCGGCCATGGTGATTCCTGCTGCGTTGCAACATCGTAGGCGCGGAACGGATGCGGATGGAAGCGTTTTGCACAGTCCCCGTCATGGCCGGGCCTGACCCGGCCATCCACGCTTCGACCTTCCGTGCGAGTTGCCACCGGCCGGCGGCAGCCGACCCGCACTGGATGAAACGGCTGCACCCCCCTGTCATTGCGAGGCCGCCTGGCCGAAGCAATCCCGTTCGTGACCAGCGGCGGCTTGTAACGAACGGGATTGCTTCGGCCAGGCGGCCTCGCAATGACAGGGGGGTGCAGTTTCTTGTGAGGATGGCCGGGTCAGGCCCGGCCATGACGGGTACGGCCTGCCGATGATCTTCGCCCTCATCGCCGCACTGCTGTGCCTGATAGGGCTGGTGCAGGCTCTGGCCGGAGCCGCGCTGGCCGGGCAGTTCGGCAACGCGGCCACCACGCCCGCCGGCCGCCGTTCCGGCACTCAGCCCGGCATCAGCATCCTCAAGCCGCTGCACGGCGACGAACCGATGCTGGAGGCCGCGCTGGCCAGCCTGTGCGTACAGGACTACCCCGACTGGCAGATCGTGTTCGGCGTGGCGGACCGCGTGGACCCGGCGCTGGCCATCGTGCGGCGGCTGCAAGCCCGCTTCCCCAAGGCCGACATCGCCGTGGTGGTCGATCCCACCCGGCACGGCGCCAACGGCAAGGTCGGCAACCTGATCAACATGCTGCCCGCGGCGAAGCACGACGCTCTGGCGATTGCCGATTCGGACCTGCATGTCGCGCCCGACTACCTGGCGCGTCTGGCGGACGCGCTGGCGGAGCCCAACACCGGCCTGGTCACCACGCTGTATGCCGGCCTGCCCGCGACCCGGACCCTGGCCGCCCGGCTCGCGGCCATGCAGATCACCCACGTCTTCCTGCCCGGAGCGCTGCTGGCGCGGGCGATGGGGCGGCAGGATGCCCTGGGTGCGACGATGCTGTTGCGGCGCGACACCCTGGCGCGGATCGGCGGCTTGCACGCCCTGGTGGATCACCTGGCTGACGACCAGGTGCTCGGCCGGCGCGTGCAGGCGCTGGGGCTGGCGGTGCGGCTGGCGCACACCCTGTCGGCGACGACCGTGCCGGAGACGACGCTGGCCGCCCTGTGGCGGCACGAACTGCGCTGGGCCCGCACCATCCGCGCCCTGGTCCCCGGCCCATTCGCCGCCTCCATCCTGCAATACCCGTTGTTCTGGGCGCTGCTTGCGGTCGCCCTGTCGCTCGGCGCCGCCTGGTCCTGGGGCATCTTCCTGCTCGCCTGGGTGGTGCGGTCAGCCGCGGCGCTGTGGGTTGACCGGGCCCTGGAACCGTTGCTTGACGGCATCGCCGACGACCCCAATGCACCCGCGGGGCTTGCATTCGCCTGCCCGGTCTGGCTTTTCCCGCTGCGCGACCTGATATCCGTGGCAGTGATGTTCGCCAGCTACGCCGGACGGCGGGTGGAGTGGCGCGGCCACACCATGACCGCCGATACGCCCGCCCCATGAAGGGACTGCGCCCGCGATGATGAAGACCCTTTTCCTGCAACCGCCCTCGTTCGACGGCTTCGACGGCGGCGCCGGCTCCCGCTACCAGGCGAAGCGGGAGATTCGTTCGTTCTGGTACCCCACCTGGCTGGCGCAGCCGGCCGCGCTGGTGCCCGGCAGCAAGCTGATCGACGCGCCGCCCGCCGGTCTTCGGCTGGACGCGGTGACGCGGCAGGCGCGCGATTTCGAGCTGTGCGTGATCCACACCTCCACCCCGTCGTTCGGCGCCGACGTGAAGGTGGCGGCCGCGCTGAAGGCGGCGAACCCGTCGCTGAAGATCGGCTTCGTCGGTGCCAAGGTCGCGGTGCAGCCGGCGGAAAGCCTTGCGCAAGGTGAACCGATCGACTTCGTCGCCCGCAACGAGTTCGACTTCACCATCAAGGAAATCGCCGAGGGCCGCGATTGGTCCGCCGTTGACGGCATCTCCTACCGCAACGCCGCCGGCGCGATCATGCACAACAAGGACCGCGCGATCCTGGAGGACATGGACCAACTGCCGTTCGTGACGGACGTGTACAAGCGCGACCTGCGCATCGAGGACTATTTCATCGGCTACCTGCTGCATCCGTACGTGTCGCTCTACACCGGGCGTGGCTGCAAATCGCGCTGCACGTTCTGTTTGTGGCCGCAAACGGTGGGCGGCCATCGCTACCGGGTGCGCTCGCCCGGCCATGTGGCGGAGGAGATCGCGCTGGCCAGGCGCTATTTCCCGCAGGTGCGGGAGTTCTTCTTCGACGACGACACGTTCACCGATAATCTGCCGCGCGCCGAGGCGATCGCGCGCGAGCTGGGCAAGCTGGGCGTGACGTGGTCCTGCAACGCGAAGGCCAACGTGCCGCGCGATACGCTGAAGGTGCTGAAGGATAACGGGCTGCGGCTGCTGCTGGTGGGTTACGAAAGCGGCAACCAGCAGATCCTGCACAACATCAAGAAGGGCATGCTCATCGACGTGGCGAAGCGCTTCACGCGCGACTGCCACGAGCTGGGGATCAAGATCCACGGCACGTTCATCATGGGCCTGCCGGGGGAGACGAAGGAAACCATCGAGGAGACGATCCGCTTCGCCACCGAGATCAATCCGCACACCATCCAGGTGTCGCTCGCGGCGCCGTACCCTGGCACGTTCCTCTACAAGCAGGCGGTGGAGAACGGCTGGCTGGATGCCGCGCATGCCGAGCTGGTGGACGAGCACGGCATCCAGATCGCTCCGCTGCACTATCCGCACCTGTCGCACACGGAAATCTTCGACAATGTGGAGACGTTCTACAAGCGGTTCTATTTCCGCGCGCCGAAGATCGCGGCGATCGTGGGCGAGATGGTGCGCAGCCCGCAGATGATGAAGCGGCGGCTGCGCGAGGGTGTGGAGTTCTTCCAGTTCCTGCGCGAGCGGCACCGGGCGGCGTAGGGGCGGGGGGTCTGGAAAGCTAGGAAGCAAGCAGGCTTTCTACACCCGACGCCGAAAATCCTGACGTATGCGGCATCGATGCATCCCGTCATGGCCGGAACGCTTCACGTCATGGCCGGCCATGACACATGGAAATTCCGTCTCCGCCCACGCCCTATCCTGATGCGTATGGGGCTTGACCAGGCCATCCTCGCACAGTCCATCGTGCGTGATGGCCGCGTCAAGTTCGGCCATGGCGGGAGGATTCGATGCGGCGTACGTTATACATTACGACACATGGTATTAGCGGTTCGTCAACCAAATTGCGCGCATATTGGCGCCCATGTCTTTACATCGTACCACTGAACCAAACGCCCGATCGGCCCTGACAGGTCTGAACGCCGGTATCTCCAAACATGCGTCGCCGCCGGCTCGCGCGGATGCCGCCACGAACGCCCACTGCCTCAGTACGCAAGCGCGGAACCTGTTCGAGCGTCTTTCCCTTCTTGCCCCCGATCCGGTCCCCGATTTCGTATTGCTCGTGCCGGTGCCGTTCGCGCCGGACGAGGATGCGCACGCGGGGTTGGACGAACTGATCGCGCATACATTGGTAACGCGCGACGCAAACAGCGGCACGTTTCGCGTGCGCAGACCAGTGTATGTCGCCGCGACAGAACAACGCCTGTTCGAAACGTTATACTGGATGATCGCCGCGTTCGCCGGCGACCCGATGGACAAGCGGTGCTGGCCGTGGCTCGGCCGGTTGGTGCCGCATGCAGAAGCCGTCGCGGCGCGGGCCGACAAGGCCGGCATCACGGAACCAACCGCCCAACTGGTTCACCTGATTGCCGTGCTGTTGCACGCGCGATCGAGCACGTCGGTAATGATGACGCACTGAGCAGACGGATTGTGGCGTTGCATGGCACATCAATTCGGGGATTTGCTTGCGGTTCGTCAGCGCGGCGCGCATCTTCGGGGCATGTCCAGCGCGCTGAAATTACCGTCCCGGCGGATGACCGTGGCCGAGTTCCTCGATTGGGATTCGGGCGATTACACCGGTGCGTTGTGGCAGTTGCGGGACGGTGAGCCGGAAAGGATGGCACCCGCGTCCGATCCGCACGGCTCGATCCAGGCACGGTTGGCCCAAATGCTGGGCGTGCACCTGGATGCGCGCGGGGGACCATGCCGAATCGTCATTGCTCCCGGCGTCATCCCGGGCGAGCGGTCCGAGATGAACTGCCTGATCCCGGATCTGGGCGTGACCGACACGCCTCCGGGGGAGCGGCTGATGCTGCTGATCGAGATTCAGTCGCCCTCCAACGCGTCCGAGACACGCGCGAATGTGCGGGGTTACCGGACCATTCCGACGGTGCGGGAGATCGTGGTGCTGCGATCGGCCGCGATCTCGGCGGAAATCCTGCGGCGCGGGCCGGACGAGACCTGGCCGCGGCAGCCAGACCATGTCGGCGCGGATGGGGTGCTGCGGCTGGACAGCATCGGCTTCGCGGCGCCGCTGCGGGACGCGTACCGCACGACCGTGCTGGTGTAAAAAAGAGTCCCCCCTCCCCTTGAGGGCTTGGGCCGCGAAGCGGACCGAGGCCAGGGGGAGGGGTGCTTACTCCGAGGTCTGGCGGATGCACGCACCCCTCCCCCTGGCCTCGGTCCGCTTCGCGGCCCAAGCCCTCAAGGGGAGGGGGGACATCGGCGGCATGACAGCCGGGCGCGTTGACCGCCCCACCCCCACTTCCTACCCTCCGCCCCGGAGCACACCGCATGGACAGGCCCGTACCCCCGCCCTCTGCCGCGTCCCGCCTGGCCGGACGGCTGAGCGGGCTGGGCACCGCGTTGCCGCCGGGCCTGGACGCGCGCTCCGCCGCGGTGCTGCGCGAGATCGTCGAGCAATACGTCGAAACCGGCGAGCCGGTCGGCAGCCGCACGCTGTCCCGCCGCCTGCCGATGAGCCTGTCGCCCGCTACCATCCGCAACGTCATGGCCGACCTCACCGAGGCCGGTCTGCTGTTCGCGCCGCACACCTCCGCCGGCCGGCTGCCTACCGACCAGGGGTTGCGCTTGTTCGTCGATGGGCTGTTGCAGTCCGGCGTGCTTGCCGACGACGACCGCGAGGCGATCTCCGCCGCGCTCGCCGCCGCCGGGCGCAGCCTGGAGGACACGCTGGCCGAGGCGAGCACGATGCTGTCCGGCCTGTCCGCCGCCGCCGGCCTGGTGCTGGCGCCCAAGTCGGAAGGCGCGGTGCGGCATATCGAGTTCGTGCCGCTCGGCCCCGGCCGTGCGCTGGTCATCCTGGTGAACGCCGACGGCCATGTGGAGAACAGGGTGATCGAGACGCCGCCGGGGATGCCGCCCTCGGCGCTGCAGCAGGCGAGCAACTACCTGAACGCGCGGCTGTCCGGCCACCCGCTGGCCGAGCTGCGCCGCATCGTGTCCGAGGACATGGCGACGCACCGCACCGAGCTGGACCTGCTGTCCGCCCAGGTGGTGGAGGCCGGCCTCGCCACCTGGTCTGGCGACATCCGCGGCGGCAACCTGATCGTGCGCGGCCAGGCTCGCCTGCTGTCCGACGTGACGCAGATCGAGCGGCTGGCCGCCATCCAGGCTTTGTTCGAGCGGCTGGAGGCGCAGGAGACCATGCTCCGCCTGCTGGAACTGGCGGAGCAATCCGAGGGCGTGCGGATCTTCATCGGCGCGGAGAGCGGGTTGTTCGGCAATGCCGGGCTGTCGATGATCGTCGCGCCGGCGCGGAGCGACGGCGGGCGGATCGTGGGGGCGATCGGGGTGATCGGGCCGACGCGGATCAATTACGGGCGGATCATTCCGGTGGTGGATTATACCGCGCGGGTGATCGGGCGGCTGTTGGGGTAGGGGCGAGAGGCAAGTAAAGCTTTCCCCCTCCCCTTGAGGGAGGGGGTAGGGGGAGGGGTTTGCGGCAGCCCCATATTATCAAGCGAATGCAGCGAGGCGGATCATGCCTGAAACCGACAGGGACATGCTGATACGCCAGTACGCAGCGGGCGAGATCACCTGGCACGAACTGCGCGAGCGCGGCTTCGACGATTATGTGGAGGTGCTTGGCGCACTCGGGGAACTCGGCCTGCGCCCGCCAGTCGCGCCGATGGAAGGGCCGAATGTCGAAGCCCGGCAGCGGGGACGCGCGATTATCCGAGAAGCGTTGCGGACGCGCAGATGAGCGCGCCGTTCAGCCTGATCGTCACCGATACCTCACCGCTGTTCACGCTGGTGCTCGCCGGATCGCTCGACGTCCTGTTGCGCGCGGGATTGCCGGTGCGCATTCCGGATGCGGTGTATATTGAGGCGACGCGCGTGCATGGTGCGCCCGGCGCCGAGCAGATCGTCGAATGGATCAACATGCACCTCGGCGCGGTGCAGATCGTCCCTACCGACATCGGCATCGACCAGCAGCGACGGCTGGAAGAGGGCCGCACGGTTCGGGGACTCGGCGAGCAGGCGGCCATCGAGACACTGGAACGGTTCCTGCGCACCGATCCGTCCGCCGAGGCGCTGTTGTTATTCGAGGACACTGACATCGCAAAGCGCCGTGCCGTCGTCGATCAGCGCGTGAGCCTGATCAGCACCGGGGATTTTCTGCGCGAGCTGGAGACCGCGGGTCTTATCCAATCGACCGATTACATCCTGGACCAGGCAGCGGCGCAGGGCCGCAATGTGACGCGGCAGCGGCGGGCTGGCGAAGACGGCACCACGCGTGAACGCCTGCGCGAACAACTGGCGCGCCGTGGGGAGCTGCCCGAACCACGGCGATAGACAAGGAGCTGTCCGGCCACCCGCTGGCCGAGCTGCGCCATATCGTCCGCGAGGATATGGCGACGCACCGCACCGAGCTGGACCTGCTGTCCACCCAGGTGGTGGAGGCCGGCCTCGCCACCTGGTCTGGCGACATCCGCGGCGGCAACCTGATCGTGCGCGGGCAGGCTCGGCTGCTGTCCGACGTAACGCAGATCGAGCGCCTGGCCGCCATCCAGGCCTTGTTCGAGCGGCTGGAGGCGCAGGAGACCATGCTCCGGCTGCTGGAACTGGCGGAGCAATCCGAGGGCGTGCGCATCTTCATCGGCGCGGAGAGCGGGTTGTTCGGTAATGCCGGGCTGTCGATGATCGTCGCGCCGGCGCGGAGCGACGGCGGGCGGATCGTGGGGGCGATCGGGGTGATCGGGCCGACGCGGATCAATTACGGGCGGATCATCCCGGTGGTGGATTATACCGCGCGGGTGATCGGGCGGCTGTTGGGGTAGGGGGCGCGGCGTCTGCAGCGATCCCCTGAACTGAGACACGAATAGGACGCACACTGCTTTCAAAGGAGAACGAGTGTGCCGAGCGAGCAGGGCAGACCGCTTCGATCACCGGCATGGCGGGTTCCCTCGCGCTGAAACGTAAGGCGGCGTCCTTACTTGTGCCAGTCCTTCAGCCGCTGATCTGGCTTGCTTCGCCGGCACCTGACGCGCCTCGCCGTGGCAGGCTAAAACCCGGCATGACCCAGACCCTGACCTTCCCCCACGCCCAGCCGCCCGCGCCCGGTACGCTGATCCAGATCGCGCCCGGCGTGCAGTGGCTGCGCCTGCCGCTGCCGTACCGGCTCGACCACGTGAACATCTACCTGTTGCAGGACGATGACGGCTGGGCGGTGCTGGACACCGGCCTCGCTACGTCGGCCTGCCGCGCCGCCTGGGATGCGGTGCTGAGCGGGCCGCTCGCCGGGCAGCGGCTGACGCGAATGATCGTCACGCACTATCACCCGGACCATGTCGGCCTGGCCGGCTGGCTGTCCGAACGCTTCGACCTGCCGCTGTCCATGCCGCGGCCGGAGTATCTCTACAGCCTGGCGCTGCAATACGCGCCCGGCGACCTGGGGGCGGAGACCTACCGGCCGTTCTATCGCCGGCACGGGTTGTCATCGGAGATAACCGAGCTGGTGCTGTCCCGCGGCCACGAATACCTGCGGCGCACCACCGGTGTGCCGACCGCCTATCATCGCATCCAGCATGGCGACAAACTGCGCATCGGCGCCCGCGATTTCGGCGTGATCACCGGCGGCGGTCACGCGCTGGAACAAGCCATGCTGCTGCAGCCGCAGGAGCACTTGTTCCTTGCTGCGGACCAGGTGATCGCGCGCATCTCGCCGAATGTCAGCGTGCACGCGATGGAGCCGGACCTCGACGCGCTGGGCATCTACCTGCGCTCGCTGCGTTCGCTACGCGATACGGTGCCGCACGATGTTCTGGTGCTGCCCGGGCATGGCCTGCCGTTCCTGGGGCTGCACGTGCGGTTGGATGAACTGATCGAGCACCACGCCCAACGCTGCGGGCTGATCGCCGATGCGTGCCGCGACCGGCCGCTGTCGGTCGCGGAAATCGTGCCGCATGTTTTCCAGCGGGAAATGGACGAACACCAGACCGGGTTCGCATTCGGCGAGGTGCTGGCGCATGTGAACCACATGCTGGGTGGGGGCAGCCTGGCGCTGGAGACGGACGCAGCGGGGATCGATCGCTACAGGACGGCGTAGTCTTTTTCTCTGTCATTGCGGGGAGCGGAGCGACGAAGCAACCTCGGTCGCGACAAGCCGCTTTGGCTCGTCACGAACGAAGTTGCCTTGTCGCTGCGCTCCTAACAAGAAACAAGGTTCCCCCCTCCCCTTGAGGGAGGGGCTGGGGGAGGGGTGCGTACATCCACCGACCGCGGATGTACGCACCCCTCCTCCTGGCCCCCTCCCTCAAGGGGAGGGGGGACCAACGTCGGGCCGACGACGCCGTTTCATCCAGTCGCGGGTCGGCCGAAGGCTGGTGGGCAACTCGCAATGACACTTACGCAACATGACTGTTACAGGCCGTCGCGCCCCCTCGCGGCTTCGCCCGCCGACCAGCGCCAGTTGCGCACTTCCGGCATGTCCTCGCCGTGCTCGCGGATGTAGCGCTGGTGCTCGATCAGCTTGTCGCGCATCGCCTGTTTCGCGTAGGCGGCCATGTAGCCAAGCTGCGGCAGCCGGTCGATCACGTCGCCAGCCAGGTGGAACCGGTCGAGATCGTTTAGTACCACCATATCGAACGGCGTTGTCGTGGTGCCTTCCTCCTTGTAGCCGCGCACATGGATGTTGTTGTGGTTGGTGCGGCGATAGGTCAGCCGGTGGATCAGCCACGGGTAGCCGTGCTGCGCGAAGATCACCGGCTTGTTGGTGGTGAACAGCGCGTCGAAATCGTGATCGGTGAGGCCATGCGGGTGTTCTTCGTGCGGCTGCAGGGTCATCAGATCGACCACGTTGATCACGCGGATCTTCAGGGCCGGCAATTCGCGGCGCAGGATATCTACCGCGGCGAGCGTCTCCAGAGTCGGCACGTCGCCGGCGCAGGCCATCACCACGTCCGGCTCGCTGCCGCGATCGTTGCTCGCCCATTCCCAGATGCCGATGCCGGCAGTGCAGTGGCTGATCGCTTCTTCCATGCTCAGCCACTGCGGCGAGGGCTGCTTGCCGGCGACGATGACGTTGATGCGGTTCCAGGTGCGCAGGCAGTGGTCGGTCACATACAGCAGGCAGTTCGCATCCGGCGGCAGATAAACGCGGACAATGTCGGCCTTCTTGTTGCAGACATAATCGATGAAGCCGGGGTCCTGGTGGCTGAACCCGTTATGGTCCTGCCGCCAGACATGCGAGGTGAGCAGATAGTTCAATGACGGGATTGCCCGCCGCCAGGGGATGTCGCGGCAGGTCTTCAACCATTTGGCGTGCTGGTTGAACATCGAATCGATGATGTGGATGAACGCCTCGTAGCACGAGAAGAAACCGTGCCGCCCGGTCAGCAGGTAGCCTTCCAGCCACCCCTGACAGGTGTGTTCCGACAGGATTTCCATCACGCGGCCGTCCGGCGCCAGGTGGTCGTCGTACGACAGCGTCACGGCATCCCAGGTGCGGTTGGTCGCCTCGAACAGGTGCGTCAGGCGGTTGGATGCGGTCTCATCCGGACCGAACACGCGGAAGTTCCGCCGCTTCTCCGTCGATCGCATCACGTCGCGCAGGTATTCGCCCAGCACCACGGTCGCTTCCGCGTCCTGCGCCCCGGGGTATTCTACCGTCACGGCATAAGCCGCGATGTCCGGCGGATCGAGCTCGCGCATCAGCAGGCCGCCGTTGGTGTGCGGATTGGCGCTCATGCGGCGGTCGCCTTCGGGGGCGAGCGCGGCGATTTCCGGCCGCAACGTGCCGGCGGAATCGAACAGCTCCTCCGGTTTGTAGGTTTTCATCCATTGTTCCAGCAGCTTTATGTGCTCTGGCTTGGTCGCCATATCGGCGATCGGCACCTGGTGCGCGCGCCAGAAACCTTCGGTGCGCAGCCCGTCCACTTCCTTTGGACCGGTCCAGCCTTTCGGGGTTTTCATGATGATCATCGGCCAGATCGGTCGCGTGAGATGGCCTTGTCGTGCGCGCTGTTGGATCGAGCGGATTTCGTCCAGCACCTTGTCTAGCGTCGCCGCCATAAGCTGGTGCATCACGGCGGGATCGTCGCCTTCCACCAGGTACGGCTTGTAACCGTAGCCGACGAACAGGTCGTGCAATTCCTCGGAGCTGATGCGTGCAAGGATCGTCGGGTTGGCAATCTTGTAGCCGTTCAGATGTAGGATCGGCAGCACCGCACCGTCGGTCTGTGGATCGAGGAACTTGTTGGAATGCCATGACGTGGCCATCGGCCCGGTTTCCGCCTCGCCGTCGCCGACGACGCAGGTGACGATCAGGTCCGGGTTGTCGAACGCTGCACCGTAGGCATGCGACAGCGCATAGCCGAGCTCGCCGCCTTCGTGGATCGAGCCTGGCGTTTCCGGCGCGTTGTGACTGGGAATGCCGCCGGGAAAGCTGAACTGGCGGAACAAACGCCGCATGCCCACCTCATCGAACGACACGTGCGGATAGACTTCGCTGTAGGTGCCGTCGAGCCACGCGTTCGCCACCATGCCCGGCCCGCCATGCCCGGGTCCCACCACGTAGATCATGTCGAGATCGCGCGCCTTGATGACGCGGTTCAGGTGGACATAGACGAAGTTCAATCCCGGCGTGGTGCCCCAATGCCCGAGCAGCCGCGGCTTGATATTGGCCAAGGTCAGTGGCTCGCGCAGCAGCGGATTGTCCAGCAAATAGATCTGCCCGACCGACAGGTAATTCGCCGCGCGCCACCATGCATGCATCAGTTCGAGCTCGCGCGGTGCCAGTGGCGCAGCAGCGGACAGCGTTGCGTTGTCTGCGGACATGGCGATGCTCCTTCGTTCGGCGGACCGACTGGCGCGCTCTGGGTACAAGTGCGCGACGGCGCTTGTTGAACCATCGTGCATCGATGACCACACGGGAATGTGATCAGACACGTCGCAGGATGCCCACCACTATTCCCTTTAGACCAGCTCATCCAGCGGAGGCCGCGTGACCCCCGATCCCCAGGACATCGTCTTTCTGTTCGATGTCGATAACACGCTGTTGGACAACGACCACATCCAGCGCGATCTAAGTGATCATCTGACCGCATCGTACGGCCAGACGGCGCGCGATCGCTATTGGGCCATCTTCGAAGAGCTGCGCAGCGAACTCGGCTATGCCGACTATCTCGGCGCGCTGGAGCGCTATCGGCTGGAGGCGCTGCACGATCCACAAGTACTGCGCATGGCGAACTGGCTGGTGGATTATCCGTTCGTCGATCGGCTGTATCCCGACGCCATGGCGGCGGTGTGGCATGTGCGGCGCTGGGGATCGCCGGTCATCCTTTCCGATGGCGACGCGGTATTTCAGCCGCGCAAGGTGCATTGCTCCGGCTTGTGGCAGACCTTCGAGGATCGCGTGTTGATCTACGTGCACAAGGAAATCGAGCTGGACGACGTCGAGCGCTTGTTCCCCGCGCGGCACTACGTGATGATCGACGACAAGCTGCGCATCCTGGACGCGGTGAAGAAGATCTGGGGCGACCGGGTCACGACGGTGTTTCCGCGGCAGGGACATTACGCGTTCGATCCGGAGACGCTGGCGACCTATCCGCCGGCCGACATCACCCTGGAGCACATCGGCGAGCTGAAGCAGCACGGGCTGGAATCCTTCCTGCGCCGGTAACGCGTTGGTTGCGTCACATGTGGCGTCGGCGCAATCTTCGGTTGTAAATATCATGGACGTTCAGGAACCATGCCGTATCGCTGGACGTCGCTGCGGGCTGCCCTGTGTGCGGCCCTGCTGCTTTGCCTGCTGGGCGTGCCGGCCGGTGCTGCCGAGCTCAAGATCGCCACCTGGAACCTGAACTGGCTGACGGCGCGCCCGGCGGGCGATCCGTCGCTGCCGAAGGACGTACACGTGCGCGCGCCTGGCGATTTCGACCTGCTGCGGCAATATGCGTTGCAGCTCGACGCCGATGTCATCGCCATCCAGGAAGTGGACGGAGCAGCGGTGGCACAACGGCTTTTCCCGGCGGATCGTTACTCTATTCACATGACGCACGACGACGTGGTGCAGCGCGTCGGCATCGTCGTGCGTCGCGGCCTGCATTACGACGTGAATCCGGACGTGAGGGGGATTGCGCTCAGGCCGACCAGCGGCTTGCGCAGCGGGGCCGACATCACGCTGTATCTTGGCAGCACCACGCTGCGGATTCTTGCGGTCCACCTGAAGACCGGCTGCTGGGACGCGCGGCTGACCCACACCTCCCGGCGCCCTTGCGTCGAGCTGCGCGAGCAAATCCGGCCGTTGCAGGAATGGATCGCGGCGCGGCAGAGCGAGGCGGTGCCGTTCATCGTGCTCGGCGATTTCAACCGGCGGATGGATGGCAAGGATCAGCTCTGGTCGGCGCTGGCCCACACCGCGCCGCTGGTGCGCGCGACGGAAGGCCGTTCCAGTCCCTGTTGGGGCGGCGAGGGATTCATCGACCACATCATGACCGGCGGCGCGGCCCGCGCCTGGCTGCAACCGCAAACATTGCGCGTGCTGACCTATCGGGAGACCGGTGACGAGTGGAAGGACCGGCTGTCCGACCACTGTCCGGTCTCGGTGCTGCTGCAGAATTAGCGAACCCCCCACTGTCATTGCGCGGCCGCAGCATTCTGTCATTGCGAGGCTGCGGCATTCTGTCATTGCGAGGCCGCTTGGCCGAAGCAATCCCCCAGGAGATTGCTTCGGCCAAGCGGCCTCGCAATGACAGAAAGAGCGCGGTTTGACACCCGCATCCCTCCGCCGTGCAATGCCGGGCACCATCGGCCGGAGGTAACGTCATGAAGATCACCCGCATCGGCACCCGCGAATACCGCTGGAAGCGGCACAAGCCGATCGCCAACGGCAAGCACACCTACACCCATGTGAATTTTGCCGTGGTGGAAATCGAAACGGATGACGGCATCACAGGCATCGGCCTGGGCGGCGCGGGCAGCATAGAACAGGCGACGATCGAGCACCTGAAGCCGCTGCTGATCGGCGAGGACCCGATCGACGTCGAGCGCCTGTGGCACAAAATGTGGGTGCCGAAGCTGGTCGGCCGCCGCGGGTTGACCACGCGCGCGATCGCCGCGATCGACATCGGCCTGTGGGACATCCGCGCCAAATACGCCCGGCTGCCGCTGTATAAATTGCTCGGCGGATTCCGCGACCGCGTCCCCACCTACATCGCCGGCGGCTATTACGAAGAAGGCAAGGGTCTGCGCGAGTTGGCGCAGGAGATGGAAGATAATGTCCGCATGGGTGCCAAGGCGGTGAAGATGAAGATCGGCGCCGTGCCGGTCGCTGAGGATGTGGCACGCGTGCGCCAGGCGCGCGAGGCGGTCGGCCCCGGCGTGAAGCTGATGGTCGATGCGAACTGCGCGTATCGCGCCTACGAAGCGATCCAGATCGCCAAACGCATGGAGGAATATGACATCTTCTGGTTCGAGGAACCGGTGATGCCGGACGATTACGACGGCCACCGCCGCCTGGCGGCTGCCACGTCGATCCCGATCGCCACGGGCGAGAACGAATACACCCGCTACGGCTTCCGCGACCTGATCCGCAACGAATGCGCCGCGATCCTGAATGCGGACGCGAAAGTGCTCGGCGGCGTCACGGAGTTCATGAAGGTGGCGGCACTGGCACAGGCGCATGACCTGGACATCGCGCCGCACGGTTCGCAGGACATCCACGTGCACCTGGTTGCGGCGATCAGCAACGGGCTGATCCTGGAGTTCTACCGCGATACGGTCGATCCGATGTGGGGGCGCATCTATCACCACACGCTGCGGCTGAACGCCGATGGCACGGTGAGCCCGCCGGACGTGCCGGGCATCGGCGCCGACCCGAACTTCGAATCGCTGGCGGAATTCCGCGTCGTTTAACAAGAAGGACAAAGCAATGGCAACAATCCTTGTCATCCACGGCGCCGGCATGAACATGCGCGGCAAGGTGCAGGTCGAAATCTTCGGCAAGATGACGCTGCCGGAATATGACGAGAAGATCCGCGCCTATGCGTCCGAACTGGGCGTGGACATTGAGATTTTCCATTCCAACATCGAAGGCGAGGTCGTCAATAAGCTGTATGACGCCAACGACCGCGGTTTCGATGCGGCGTTGTTCAATCCTGCGGGATTCTCACGCGGCTATCCGGCGCTGACCGCGGCGATCAACCAGGTGAAATTCCCAACGGTGGAGATTCACATCTCCAACCCGGTGCGACGCGGCCCGGTATCCGATACGGCGCAGGTGAGCCAGGGCATGGTCACCGGGTTCGGTATCGCCGGCTATTATCTGGCGCTGCGGGGGTTGCGCGACATGCTGGCGAAGTAGGGCAGCCGACCCAGTCGCGCACTGTCATTGCGCATTCTGTCATTGCGAGTTGGCCACCGGCCGGCGGCGGCCGACCCGCACTGGATGAAACGGCGTCGGCGTCACCCCCACGTCATGCCGACGAAGGTCGGCATCCACGACTCGCTGGGCTGGCTGCGGCACAGGCGTGGATGCCGACCTTCGTCGGCATGACGAGAGGGCGATCGTGCGCCCGATCTATCGCCTGAAAGGCCCAGTTTCTTGTTAGGCCGTTTGGCTGAAGCAATCTCCTGGGGGGATTGCTTCGGCCAAACGGCCTCGCAATGACAGGTTGCGTTACTTCAGCTCCACCACCACAGGCACGTGATCCGACGGCTGTGGCTGGGCGCGTTCCTCCTTGTCCGGCGCGGCAGACACCAGCCGTTCCGCCAGCGTCGGCGACAGCAGCGCGTGGTCGATGCGCAGGCCCATATCGCGCTGCCATGCGCCGGCCTGGTAGTCCCAGAACGTATAGACCGCGCCGTGCGGATGCACCGCGCGCACCGCGTCGGTCAGCCCCTGCCAGATCAGGCGGCGGAAACGCGCGCGGCTTTCCGGCCGCACCAGAGCGTCGGTCGGTGACAGCGCACCCGGCGCATAGTCGTCATCGGTCGGCGCCACGTTGAAGTCGCCGGTGATGACCAGCGGTGTGTCCGCCTCCAGCAGTTCCGCCGCGCGATCCGCCAGCGCGTCCATCCACGCCAGCTTGTAGGCGAAGCCGTCCTCGCCGCGGGAGTTGCCGTTCGGCAGGTAGATTCCGATGACGGTGACGCCATCGGCAACCACCTCCAGATAGCGCGCCTGCGCGTCGTCCACCGGGAGGCCGGGCAGCGCGCGATGCGTCACGGTGAACGGGATGCGGCCAAGCGCCGCCACGCCGTTATACGCCTTCTGCCCAACCGCCTCGGATTTGTAGCCCAGGCCGTGGAACGGCAGCGACGGGAAGGCGTCGGTCTCGCACTTGATCTCCTGCAGGAACAGCAGGTCGGGCTGGCACGCCTGCAGCCAGCGCTGCACATGCGCCTCGCGCTGGCGGATCGAGTTGACGTTCCAGGTGGCGATCTTCATGCGCGCAGCATAGCGCCGGGGTTGAGTGGTGTCGCGGGGGCGGGCACAGTCCGCGCCTTCATATGCGGGAGACTGCGCCGATGGCGATCGAACTTCACACCTGGAACACCCCGAACGGCCGCAAGATCAGCGTGGCACTGGAGGAAATGGGACTGCCGTACAGCGTGCATCCGGTGAACATCGGCAAGGGCGAGCAATTCAATCCGGAGTTTCTGAAGATCAGCCCGAACAATCGCATTCCGGCGATCGTCGATCCGGAGGGGCCGGGCGGGTCGCCGATCAGCATCTTCGAGTCGGGCGCGATCCTGATCTATCTCGGGGTGAAGACGGGCAAGTTCTATCCGTCCGATCTGCGGGCGCAGGTGCCGGTGCTGGAATGGCTGATGTGGCAGATGGGCGGGTTCGGCCCGATGCCGGGCCAGGTGCACCATTTCCTGCAAGTGGAGAACGAGCAGGATCGGAAGTACGGGCTGGAACGGTATTCGAAGGAGACGCGGCGGCTGTACGGCGTGCTGGACAAGCGGCTGGCCGGGCGGGACTACGTGGCCGACCAGTGCTCGATCGCGGATTTCGCCATCCTGGGCTGGGCCTGGCGGCACGAGCGGCACCAGGTGGACCTGGCGGAGTTCCCGAATGTGCAGCGCTGGTATGCGACGATGATGGCACGGCCGGGTACGAAGAAGGGCTTCGAGGTGGCGCTGAGCTGACCATCGAGTGTCATTGCGAGGAGCGAAGCGACGAAGCAATCCCGGTCGAGAGGCGCACGATCGTCCCCGCGTTCTCATGACCGGGATTGCTTCGTCGCTACGCTCCTCGCAATGACAACAGAGGGGCACTGTCCGCCCCGATCACCACTGATAGGCATTCTGTAGCGTGCCGCCCAGATTTTCGAGCAGGCTGGTGCCGATGAACTGGCAAAGGAGGAATGAAATGAACACCACAGCCACACGCATCTTTGCCGGCGCGGGAGCTGCTCGCTCGCAGAAGGGTACCGCGACGCGAGGCGGATTGTTCCGCCGCGGCGACGACGGCGGCGCCTGGGAAGCGCTCACCGGCGGCCTGCCCGCCAATGCCGAGGTGCACGCCATCCTGGTGCGCCCGGACAATCCGCGCGAGATTTTCGCCGGCACGCAGGACGGGCCGTATCGCAGCACCGATGGCGGCGACCACTGGCAGAAGCTGAATTTCCCAGAGCCCGGCGTGATGATCTGGTCGCTGACCATCCATCCGACGCGGCCCAACGTGCTGTATGCCGGATCGGCGCCGATCGCGCTGTATCGCAGCCTCGATGGCGGCGAGACCTGGCACCGTCTGCCCGCCGCGATCTCCCCGGCGCATTGCGAGCGTGCCGGTTTCGACAGCCGCGTGCTGCGCATCGCCGTCGATCCCGGCCGGCCGGACGACGTGTATGCCGCGCTGGAAGTGAGTGGCGTGATCCGCAGCACCGACGGCGGCGACACTTGGTCCGACATGTCGGCGCCGCTGATCAGGTTCGCCGACCAGCCGCGCTACCAGAGCGATATTGGCGGCCGGCACTGCGGAGTTTGCGAGGGGATGCTCGACTCGCACGCGACAGCCATCAGCCCCGCCGCGCCAGAGACCGTGTTCCTCGGCGTGCGCATGGGCTTGTTCTGCAGCAACGATCGCGGCACGACGTGGCACGATACGGAGATCGGCCGGTTCTCGCCGCTGACGTATTGCCACGACGTGATCGTTTCGGCGCATGATCCACGCCGGCTGTACACCTGCCTGTCGCCGGCGGCGTTCAGCACCGACGGCTCGCTGTACCGCAGCGCGGATCTCGGCGCGACCTGGCGCCGCATCGACCACGGCATCAAGGCGGAATCGACGCTGATGGCGGTCAGCGAAGACCCCGCCGATCCCGCGCGCATCTGCTGCGTCACGCGCGGCGGCCAGGTGTTCGGCACCGCGGACGGTGGCGAATCATGGCGGGAATATCGACTGCCCGCGGGCGTCGAGGATGTTTACGCGGTGGCCTGCGCGTGACCGCCGGCGGGTGAGTTTACCGCCGCGTTTGACGCCGGGGCGGCAGGTCCGTAGAACCAGCGACAGCAAACGCCGTGTCCGGGGTCCGCCCCGGGTATGCGCTTCCCCGGCGGAGGGGTGGCCGAGCGGCTGAAGGCGGCGGTTTGCTAAACCGTTATAGGGTGTCAAGCTCTATCGTGAGTTCGAATCTCATCCCCTCCGCCAAACCTGCGCGACAACACTCCCCATCCTTCCGCGGCGGCCGTCCGTGCGATCAGCCCGGCTGCTGTGGTGGAGGCGGCGTGCTCGTTCCGTCCCCCGGCGCCGAGCCGCCGGGTCTTGCAACTCGGGGTCGAATTTCTTACTCTTACGTGTAAGAGTAAGGAGGCGGCCGGTGCGCATCACGTCCAAAGGCCAGGTCACCATTCCGGCTGAAATCCGCGAGCGGGCGGGTCTGCTGCCGCAGACCGAAGTGGAATTCGAGTTCGACGGGAAGGTCGTGCGCATCGTTCGCGCCAAGGCCCGTAAAGGCGATGGTCGCGGCGCCCGGCTTGTCGCGCATTTGCGAGGACGCGGCGATGTCGCGATGAGCACAGACGCGATCATGGCGCTGACCCGGGACGACTGAATGACGGCCGTCCTGATCGACGCCAACGTACTTCTCGACATCATGACGGAAGACGCGCATTGGCTGGCGTGGTCGGCGGGAGCCATTGAGCGTGCCGTCGACCGCTATCGCCTCGTCATCAATCCGATCATCTATGCCGAGATTTCAATGCGGTATTCGCGGATCGAGGAGCTCGACGCCGCGCTTCCGAAAACCATGCTCGATCGTGAAGCGATTCCCTACGAAGCCGCCTTTCTCGCGGGGAAGTCGTTCCTGGCCTATCGACGACGGGGTGGAACAAAGCAATCGCCGCTGCCGGAGTTTTTCATCGGTGCCCATGCTGCCGTTGCCGGATATCTGCTGATGACAAGGGATGCGGCGCGCTACCGAACCTATTTCCCCAAACTGTCCCTGATTGCTCCGGACTGAGATACGGACGGAGCGCCATGCGTCCCGGGCGGGGCGGTCTTCCCGTCAGCAACTCCCGTGAGGCTCTGCCGCTGCTCTACACCGGTTCGGTGTCCAGCGCGTAGCCTGCGGTGCGCACCGTGCGCACGACGTCCAGCTCGCCTTCGTTGTTGATCGACTTGCGCAGCCGGCGGATATGCACATCCACGGTGCGCGGCTCGACATGAATGTCCGGGCCCCACACCGCGTCCAGCATCTCCTCGCGCGAGAACACCCGGCGTGGGTGCTGCATCAAAAATTCCAGCAGGCGGAATTCGGTCGGACCCAGATGCACGCGCCGTCCGTTGCGCGTCACGCGATGCGCGGCAAGGTCCATGCTGATGTCGTGGAACGCCAACTGCCCCTTCGCCGATACCGATCCCGATCGCCGCAGCAATGCGCGCATTCGCGCCAGCAGCGAGTCGAGATTGAACGGCTTGGTCACATAATCGTCGGCGCCGGTGTTCAGCGCACGCACGGCGTCCTGATCTTCCGTGCGCGCGGTGAGCATGATCACCGGCAGTTCGCGCGTCGCCGGCCGGCGGCGAATTTGCCGGCATACTTCGATGCCGGACACGCCAGGCACCATCCAGTCCAGCAGCACAAGATCAGGCTGCGTCTCGGCGATGCGGGTCAGCGCTTCCTGGCCGTCGCTTGCCTCCTCGACGCGGAAGCCCTGCTTTTCCAGGTTGTAGCGCAACATCGTTACCAGCGAAGCCTCATCCTCCACCACCAGCACCAGCGGTTTGGTCAGGCCGGACATACCGTCAGGCATGCTCTTTCCCCTTGTTGCCGACATCATTCTTTCGGCCGCACCACGGCATAGGCCGAGGTGTCGCCTTTCGGCCGCGTATCCGGCAACACCTCGCCGGTCACCGCGTAATAGACCATCTCGGCGATGTTAGTGGCGTGATCGCCGATTCGCTCCAGGTTCTTCGCAATGAACAACAGGTGTGTGCAGGGCGTAATGTTGCGCGGATCTTCCATCATGTAAGTGATCAGCTCGCGGAAGATCGCGTTGTACATGTCATCGACGATCTGGTCCGATCGCCAGACATCCACCGCCTTGTCCGCATCGTTGTCGGCGATCGCATCGATGATCGTCTTCAGGTGCTCCTGCACCAGGGTCGCCATGTGCGCCAGGCCGGCAAGCGAGAGCGGCATGGCGAACTGCGCCAGCACGATGCTGCGCTTGGCGACGTTGGCGGCATAGTCGCCGATACGTTCCAGCTCGCCGGTGATCTTCAGCGCCGCGACGATCTGCCGCAGATCGCCCGCGACCGGCTGACGCAGCGCCAGCAGGCCGATGACGAATTGCTCGGCTTCGCGTTCCAGCGCATCGACGCGCGGGTCGGCTTCCACAGCGCGCGTTGCCGCGGCGGCGTCGCGGTTCACAATCGCCTGCGCGGCGAGCGCCACCTGGCTCTCGACGATGCCGCCCATTTCCGTCAGGAAGTTGCGCAGCCGCTTGAGCTGAAGATCGTAGCTTTTGACTACATGTTCTGGTGCGTCGGCCATTCGTGCGTCTCCTTACCGATCAGCCGAAGCGGCCGGTGATGTATTCCTGGGTGCGGCGTTCCCTGGGCGAGGTGAACATCTGCATCGCCGGTGCCACCTCCACCAGTTCGCCCAGGTAGAAGAACGCCACCTGGTCGGCGCAGCGCGCGGCCTGCTGCATGTTGTGCGTCACGATGGCGATGGTGAAATCGTGCTTCAGCTCGTCGATCAGCTCCTCGATCTTCAATGTGCTGATCGGGTCGAGCGCGCTGGTGGGCTCGTCGAACAAGATCACTTCCGGCCGCACGGCGATGGTGCGGGCGATGCACAGGCGCTGCTGCTGGCCGCCCGACAGTCCCATCGCGGAGCTGTTGAGCCGATCCTTCACTTCCTCCCACAGCGCGCCGCGGATCAGCGACCATTCGACGCGCTCATCCATCGCGGATTTCGACAGCTTCTCGTGCAGCTTCACGCCGAACGCGATGTTGTCGTAGATCGTCATCGGGAACGGCGTGGGCTTCTGGAACACCATGCCGATCTTGGCGCGCAGCGCGTTCAGATCGACCTTCGGATCGATGATGTTCTCGCCGTCCATCATCACCTCGCCCAACGCACGCTGGCCCGGGTACAGATCGTACATGCGGTTCAGCACGCGCAGCAGCGTCGATTTGCCGCAGCCGGACGGGCCGATCATGCCGGTCACCTGGCGGTCCGGCAGATCGAGGTTGATGTCTTTCAGCGCCTTGTTGGTGCCGTAGAAAAACTCCAGCTTGTGGATACTGATGCGCGGCGCGTTGATCGCGGCATCCGAATGGACCTGCACGCTGCCATAGCTGGATCCCTGCTGCTCGCTCATGGTTGCACTCATTTCGTTCAGCTCCTGGCACGCAATGCGAAGCGGGCGATGATATTGAGCGCCAACACGCCCACGGTGATCAGCAGCGCGCCGACCCAGGCGAGCTGCACCCAATCGTCGAATGCGGACCCCGCATACTGATAGATCGCGACCGGCAGGCTGGCCATGGGCCGAGTGAGGCTGCCGATCTCGCTCGAATTGCCCAGGCTGGTGAACAGCAGCGGTGCCGTTTCGCCGGCGATACGGGCAACCGCGAGCAATACGCCGGTCATGATGCCGTCCCGCGCGGCGCGGTAGCAGATCAGCACGATCACCCGCCATTTCGGCGCGCCCAGCGCCACGGCCGCTTCGCGCAAGGCCGGCGGGATCAGTTGCAGCATGTCCTCGGTGGTGCGCACGACGATGGGAACGACGATCACCGCCAGCGCCATGCAGCCGGCGATGCCGGAAAAGCCACCGATCGGCTCCACCACCAGCGTATAGACGAACAAGCCGATCAGGATGGACGGCGCCGACAGCAGCACGTCGGAGACGAAGCGCACCGCGTTGGCCAGCGGCGAACCGCGGCCGTATTCGGCGAGGTAGGTGCCGACCATCAGGCCGATCGGCGTGCCGATCAGCGTGCCGATCGTGGTCTGCACCACCGTGCCGACGATGGCATTGAGCAAGCCGCCGTTCGATCCCGGCGGCCTGGTCATGTTGGTGAACACCGTCAGCGACAACCCGGCCGCGCCGCGCCAGATCAGCGTGAACAGGATCGAGGCCAGCAGCAGCAGGCCGAGGATCGTGGCGAGGATGCAGAGCGCCTCGATGACCAGGTTGACCGTGTGACGCCGGCGGCCGAGCGAGCGCGCGACTCGTTGGTCCTTGGCGGGGCCGGGATGTGCGCCGGCAGCGGTTGTTGCGCTCATGTCAGGCTTTCAGCTTCGGTCGCAGCAGCGTGCGGGAGATCGCCAGCACGATGAAGGAGATAACGAACAGGATGAAGCCCAGCGCGAGCAGCGACGCGAGCTTCAAGCTGCCCTGCGGGCTTTCGGGGAACTCCAGCGCGACGAGCGAGGCGATGGTGTTGCCCGAGGAGAACAGGTTGGGCGAGATGCGGTCGGCGTTGCCGACAACGAAAGTGACCGCCATGGTTTCGCCCAGCGCGCGGCCGAGGCCCAGCATGATGCCGCCGACCACCGATACGCGGGTGTAGGGCAGCACGATGCTGCGCATCACTTCCCAGGTGGTGCAGCCGACGCCGTAGGCGGATTCTTTGTAAACTGGCGGCACCGTGTCGAACACGTCGCGCATGGTGGCGGCGATGAATGGGATGATCATGATCGCGAGGACCATCGCGGCGGTGAACAGGCCGGTGCCGAATGGCGGGCCGGCGAACAAGTCCTGCAGCACCGGAATGCCATCGAAGAAGTCGATCAGCGGCGGCTCGATATATTGCGACATGATCGGCACGATGATGAAGAAGCCCCACATGCCGTAGATGATCGACGGCACCGCGGCGAGCAGCTCGACGGCGACGCCGACCGGGCGGCGCAGCCACTGCGGCGCCAGCTCCGTCAGATAGAAGGCGATGCCGAACGACAGCGGCACGGCGAAGACCAGCGCCAGCACCGAGGTGATCAGCGTGCCATAGACCGAGACCGCGGCGCCGAACACCTGGTGCACCGGGTCCCACGAGGCGGAGAACAGGAAGCCGGGTCCGAACTGGCGGAAGGCGGGCAGGCCGCCGATGAACAGCGACAGGATAATGCTGCCCAGCAGCAGCAGGACCAGGATGCCGGAAGCGCGTGCCAGGCCGGCGAAGATCGTATCCCCGAGGCTGCTGCCTCGTCTGGCCGGTGCGGGTGAGAGGGCGACCGCTTGTTGCAAAGTGCTCAAATCTCCATTCATGGCGGGGGCGTGGCGGACAGGTCCGCCACGCCCAACTCACAACGATCCGCGCAGGCGCGCGGCGACGCTCACATCGTACCCGGTACGGCCTTCTGCCAGGCCGCGCGGATGGCGGCGTGCACGCTGTCCGGCAGCGGGATGTACAGCAGGTTCTTGGCGATGTCGTTGCCGTGGCTGAAGCCCCAGTCGAAGAACTTCTTCACCGCGGCGCTCTGGTTTGCGTCCTTCGGGTCCGTCGGCAGCAGCACGAACGTTGCTGATTCGATCGGCCAGCTTGCAGCGCCCGGCTCGTCGTTCAGGTCGATGGCGAAGTTCTGCACCTTCGACCAGTCGGCATTGCCGGCTGCCGCCTCGAACGCGGCCATCGTCGGGGTAACGAATGCGCCCGCCTTGTTCTTAAGTTGCGCCGTGGTCAGATCGTTCAGTGTCGCGTAGGCGCTTTCGTCATATCCGATGCCGCCCCTGATCTGCTTCACCGTGCCGGCAACGCCGTCGCTGCCCTTGGCGCCCGCGCCGGTCGGCCAGGCGACGCTGGTGGAGGAGCCGACCTTGCTCTTCCATTCCGCGCTTTGGGTGCCGAGGTAGTCGGTGAACACGAATGTCGTTCCGGAACCGTCGGCGCGGTGCACCGTCGCGATCGCCAGGCTAGGCAGCTTCAGGCCCGGATTGATCGCGGCGATCGCCTTGTCGTTCCACTTGGTGATGTTGCCGAGATAGATGTCGGCGAGGATCGGCCCGGTCAGCTTCAGCTCGTTCGCCTTCACGCCGGGGATGTTGACGATGATATCGACGCCGCCGATCACCGTGGGGAACTGCATCAGCTTGTGCGCAGCAAGCTGGTCGCCGGCCACCGGCATGTCGGAGGCGCCGAAATCGACGGTGCGGTTGTTGATCTGGTTGATCCCCGCGCCTGAGCCGATTGCCTGATAGTTGAGCTTGATGCCGGTCGTTCCGCTCGAGGCATCGGCCCACTTGCCGTAGATCGGTGCGGCGAAGGTGGAGCCGGCGCCGGTGATCTGGGTCTGGGCGTTGGCGGTGCCGGCGGCACCGATGCTGGCGGCCAGGCCAAGGGCCATGACTGTGGTGAGTAATTTCATTCGCAATCCCCCTGTCAGGAGTCTGTGGTTTGACGGACGGGCCCCTCCTAGGCGGGGTGTGCGACCACCCGATTGCAGTTCGATGAAGGTTCGATGACAGAAGGCGACGCCGTCCGAGGATGATACGGTGGTGTGCCCGGATCACCCGCGCCAGTTGTCCAGCAATGTTCGGGGTTCTACTTCTTCGCGTGTCGAAGTGGTGCTTACCCCTGCTGTCATTCTGTCGTTGCGAGGATCTTGTCATTGCGAGTTGCCCACCGGCCTTCGGCCGACCCGCGACTGGATGAAACAGCGTCGACGGCGTGACGTAGGTTCCCCCCTCCCCTTGAGGGAGGGGTTGGGGGAGGGGTGCGTACATCCACCGACCGCGGATGT
>DASXFW010000361.1:0-24521 GCA_036489395.1 Acetobacteraceae bacterium
CGCTTGGCCGAAGCAATCTCCCGCGGGAGATTGCTTCGGCCAAGCGGCCTCGCAATGACAGGGGGCTGCGGTTTCTTGTTAGGGCGGGTCGGCCGCCGCCGGTCAGTGGCAACTCGCAATGACAGACGGACGTAAATTGCAATGACAGCGAAACGCCCCATCATCGGCCTGACGCTGGATTCCGAAGAGCCTGGCGGCTACTCGAAATACCGCTGGTATGCGATCCGGCAGAACTACTCGGACGCAATCGCCGCGGCTGGCGGGCTGCCGATTGCGCTGCCGCACGATGCATCGCTTGCGTCGGAATATCTCGACCGTATCGACGCACTCGTGGTCACCGGCGGTGCGTTCGATGTCGATCCGGCGCTGTATGGCGCCGGCGGCCGGCATGTGACCGTCACGCTGAAGGAAGGCCGCACCGCCGCCGAACTTGCGCTGACCATCGGTGCGTTACAGCGCGACATGCCGGTGCTGGGCATCTGCGGCGGACAGCAGCTTCTCGCGGTGGCGCTCGGCGGCACGCTGATCCAACACATTCCGGACTCGATTCCCAACCCGCTGGAACATGAGCAGCGCAACCCGCGTCACGAAGCGGGCCACCCGATCGCCGTCGCGCCGCATACGCTGCTGCACCGCATCGTCGGCGCCGGCGAGATGCAGGTGAATTCCGCGCACCACCAGGCAGTGCGTGCACCAGGCCCGCACGCTGTGGTCAACGCCGTCGCGCCCGACGGCGTCATCGAAGGCATTGAGGACGCGCGCTACCGTTTCGCCCTTGGCGTGCAGTGGCACCCCGAGTTCCACATCGATCCCGGCGACCGGCGCATCTTCGACGCGCTGGTCTCTGCCGCGCGCAAATGAGCGACGCCGAGACAGACCAGCGTGGCGAGCGCATCGCCAAATGGCTCGCCCGCGCCGGCGTTGCCAGCCGTCGCGACGCCGAGCGTCTGCTGTCGGAAGGCCGAATCCGCCTGAACAACGCGCCGGTCACCCACCCCGCCACGTTCGTCGTCCCTGGCGACACAGTGCAGGTGAACGGCGCTGTGGTGGATGCGCCGGAACGCACGCGGCTGTGGCGCTATCACAAGCCGGACGGCCTGATGACCACGCACCGCGATCCGCAGGGACGCCCCACGGTGTTCGACAAGCTGCCGCCCAACATGCCGCGCGTGGTCAGCGTCGGCCGGCTGGACCTGGCCAGCGAGGGCCTGCTGCTGCTGACCAACGACGGCGAGCTGGCACGCCGGCTGGAGCTGCCTGCCACCGGCTGGATCCGCCGCTACCGGGTGCGGGTGCATGGCCGTCCCGAGCCGAAGGCGCTGGCAGCGTTGGCGCGCGGCATCACGGTGGCCGGTGTGCGCTACGGGCCGATCGAGGCCGGGCTCGACTCGGTCAAAGGCGACAACGCCTGGCTGACCGTGGCGCTGCGCGAGGGCCGCAACCGCGAGATTCGCCGCGTCATGGCGCATCTTGGCCTGCCGGTGACACGGCTGATCCGCACGTCCTACGGGCCGTTCCAGCTCGGCACGCTGCCGCGCGGTGCGGTGGAGGAAGTGCCCGCGCGCGTGCTGCGCGACCAGATGCCGCGCGCCGCCTGATGCGTCGCCTCTGATGCGAATCATAGCGGGCGAATGGCGTGGCCGCGCGTTAAAGGCGCCGCCTGGGACGGCCACTCGTCCAACGGCCGACCGTGTCCGTCAGGCGGTGTTCGACATGCTGATCCACGCGCCCTGGGCCGGGCCGGAGATCGTCGAAGATGCGTCGGTGCTGGATGCGTTCGCGGGATCGGGGGCGCTCGGACTGGAGGCGCTGTCGCGTGGCGCTGCGCACGTGGTGTTCCTGGAGAACGATCGCGCGGCGCTGGCGGCCTTGCGCGCCAACATCGCAGCGTACGGCGCGCAGGATCGATGCCGGGTGCTGACGGTCGATGTGCTGACGGCACCGCTTGGTTCAGCGTGTGGACTGGTGTTTCTCGATCCGCCGTACGGTGCGGACCTGGTGACGCGTGCTGTGGCGCGGCTGCGCTCGGCTGGGTGGATCGGGCCGGGCACGCTGCTGGTGGCGGAAACCGGGCGGGGCGAGACGCTGCCGTTGCCTGGGAGGTTGCTGAGCGAGCGCGTGCATGGCGCGGCGCGGATTTCGGTTTGGAAGAGTGAGTGACCGATCGTGTTCGGATCGTCATGGTTGGTGCGCGGACTTACGCTGCTTTATCGTCGCGGCGAAAGTTGGGACATGTTGCGGGGCTCGTGCGGTTCGTTTCGATTTTAAGCTGTTCACACGAAGAAAGCTCGAGAGCCACGGAACGCCACGGAGCCGTGCAGTACCGCTGCCGGACGCTTTTGACCCGCACGCCGTTGCCGCACAAAATCGCCGCAGGCAAGGTTCGGGGGAAACGTCGCAATGGCCCTGCAGGAAACTCTGGAAGCGGATTTCATCGTCGTTGGCGCCGGCTCGGCCGGCTGCGTGATGGCGGCGCGCCTGTCGGAAGACCCGGCCACGCGCGTCATCCTGCTGGAGGCCGGCGGGCACGACGACAACCGCTGGATTCATATCCCGCTTGGCTTTGGCAAGACCTTCGCGGATGCCTCGGTCAACTGGTGTTATGAAACCGAGCCGGATCCCGGCGCCGGCGGCCGCCGCATCTACTGGCCGCGCGGCAAGGTGCTGGGCGGATCGTCGTCGATCAATGGCATGGTCTATATCCGCGGCCAGCACGAGGATTTCGACCTGTGGCGGCAGATGGGCTGCACCGGCTGGTCGGCGCAGGACGTGCTGCCGTATTTCAAGCGCGCGGAACACCAGGTGCGCGGCGGCGACGAATGGCATGCGACCGGCGGACCGCTGGTGGTGTCCGACGTGCCCGACAAGCACACGCTGCCCGAGGCTTTCATCCGCGCCTGCAACGAACTCGGCTTTCCGACCAACCCGGATTTCAACGGCGAGAAGCAGGACGGCGTCGGCTATCATCAGACGACGACGGTCAACGGCAAACGGTGCTCCACCGCGGTCGGCTATCTGCGGCCGGTGATGCATCGGCCGAATTTGCAGATCGTGACAGGCGCCTTGGCGGAACGCATCATGTTCCACGGACGCCGCGCGGCCGGTGTGTCGTTCCGGCAGGACGGGTTTGCGCGCACGGCGCGGGCGCGGCGCGAGGTGATCCTGTGCGGCGGGGCGATCAACTCGCCGCAGTTGCTGCTGCTGTCGGGCGTCGGGCCGCAGCAGCATCTGACCGATCTCGGCATTCCGGTGGTGCAGCACGTGCCGGGCGTGGGCCAGGCGATGCAGGATCATTACTCGGCGCCAATCAAGTTGAAATGCCGGCTGCCTATCACGGTGAACGACATCATGATGAGTCCGGTGAAGATGCTGCGCACCGGCCTCGACTATTACCTGAACCGGCGCGGCGCGATGGCGGCGATCTCGGCGCAAGTGGCGTTGTTCGCGCGCACGCGGCCGGAGCTGGCGACGCCGGACATCAAGATGTCGATCTCGATCTTCAGTGCCGACCGGCCGCAGGACGGACTGCACAAATTCTCCGGCTTCACCATCATCGTGTATCAGCTTCGCCCGGAAAGCCGAGGCGAGATCAGGCTGAAATCGCCGCGGCCGGAGGATGCGCCGGCCATGTTGCCGAATTACCTGGCGACGGAGACCGATCGGCGGGCGCTCGTCGAGGGGCTGAAGCTGGGACGGCGGCTGCTGGCGACGCCGCATCTCGCGCAGTACGTGGCGGAGGAATTCCTGCCTGGCCCGGCGGTGCAAAGCGACGCGGACCTGCTGCAACACGCGCGGATGCGCGGCACTACGGTGTTTCACCCGACCAGCACGTGCAAGATGGGCATCGATTCCATGGCGGTGGTCGATCCGGAATTGCGTGTGGTGGGGATTGACGGGCTGCGCGTGGTCGATGCGTCGGTAATGCCGACGGTGGTGTCCGGCAACACCAACGCGGCAACGATCATGATCGCAGAGAAGGCGGCCGATCTGCTGCGGGCGGAAGTGCGAATGGCTGCGTGAGGTCGGTTGGCGACTGTCAGGTGGCTACTGTTAGGTGGCGACTGTCATTTGGCGACTGTCATTGCGAGGAGCGAAGCGACGAAGCAACCTCGTTCGTGATAAGCCGCCGCTTGTCACGAACGAGATTGCTTCGGCCAAGCGGCCTCGCAATGACAGGGGGGCGGGCGTCGCCTCACTCTACACCGCTGCCTGCTTTGCGATCAGCCCCTGCTGTTCCAGCACCGGCAAAATCCCGCCGCCGGTCATCAGCGACAGCAGCATGTCGGGCACCGGCGTCACCCGCAGCACCTGTCCGGTGCGCGGATTCCGACGGTCCAGTCCTGCACGGAAAGTTCCGCCGCGTCGCCCTCGTCGAACGCGGTCGATACGCCGGGACACTCCAGCGCGAGGAATCCGAAATTGACCGCATTGCGAAAGAACAGCCCGTTGATCGTTTCGGCGAGCAGAAAGCTGACACCGCAGTTGCGCAGCGAACGGGCGGCGGGACGCGATGACCCCATGCCGTAATTGAAGCCGCCGACGATCGCGTCGCCGGGCTGCATCTCGGCGCGCCACTCCGGGCGGTTGTTCATGAACACCGCGGTCGCTTGTTCCTCCGCGCTGCGAGTCAGATACGGGCCCGGCAGCATCAGGTCGGTGTTGATGTTGTCGCCGAACTTCCACGCCTTGCGTGCCCGCAACGCCGAATTGCTGCCGCTCATGCCACGTCTCCCTGGAAGAACTCCGCCGCGGACGCGATCTGTCCGGCCAGAGCGGACGCCGCCACCGTCGCCGGCGACGCCATGTAGATCTTCGCCGACGCGTCGCCCATGCGTCCTTTGAAGTTGCGGGTGCTGGCGGTGATGCAGTTTTCGTTCGGGCCGAGCGTTCCCATGTGGCCGCCCCAGCACGCGCCGCACGTCGCGGGTGTGACGACGGCACCGGCGTCGAGCAGCGCCTCGATGTAGCCGGCTTTCAGCGCCGCGACGTAGGTGGCCTGGGTGCCGGGCGTGACGATGAAGCGCGTACCCTTCGCCACCTTGCGTCCGCGCACCACGCGCGCCGCCACGGCCAGGTCGTCGAGCGTGCCGTTGGCGCAGGAGCCGATGAACGCCTGGTCGATGTGCCGTCCGGCGACCTCGCTGATGCCGACCGACTGGTTCACCACCGCGTCGGGCAGCGCCACCAGCGGCTCGATCGCGTCCAGATCGATCGTGCGACGATCGGCATAGCGTGCATCGGCGTCCGGCAGCGTCGGCTGGATCGCCGCGCCCGGATTGCGTTCCTGCATGTACCCCAGCAGCAGGTCGTCGGGTTCGAACACGTTGAACTCCGACGACAGCTCGGTGCCCATCGTCGCCAGCGTGCGGCGCGCGTTGATGGACAGCGTCGCCAGGCCGGGGCCGCCGTATTCGACGTTCTGGTTGACGTGCGCGCCCCACTTGCCGGCGATTGTCAGGAAGATGTCCTTCGCCGATACGCCCGGCCGCAGCGTGCCTGTCAGGTCGTAGCGCACGGTCTTGCCGACGCGGAACCAGGTCTTGCCTGTCGTGACGGCGTGCAGCATGTCCGGCCCGCCGACGCCGCGCGCGGCGCAGTTGAACGCGCCGGCCGCGCAGGTGTGGGAGTCGCCGTTCACCAGCACCGTGCCGGGCAGCGCGTAGCCGCAATCGGCGACCACCGCGTGGCAAATGCCCTGGCCGGGGCCGACGTCGTGCAGGCGCTCGATACCGAACTGCGCGGCGAAGGCGCGGCCGGTGGCGTGGGCGGTTGCCGCCTGGATGGTCGGCGCGGGAACCAGGTGGTCGAACACGATGACCACTTTGCTCGGGTCGTGCACTTTCAGAATCTGCCGCCAGCTTTCCGGCAGGAAGGTCATGTCCATGAGCACGGCGGTCGCCACGTCCACCACGGCGATGTCGCCCGGCTTGACCTCGGCCGCGCCGCTGGCGCGCGCGAGGATCTTCTCTGTCATCCCCATGCCCATTGGACCGTTTCCTCGTTTTCTGTCGCCGTGGATGCGAAGCATGCGGCGGTAGGCGGAGGGCAGCAAGCGCGCGTCGAATATGGATACCCCCTTCCCCCCTTGTGGGGGAGGGTTGGAGAGAGGGGTGCCACGTGGCCAAAGGTCCACGCGATGGGCCCCCTCACCCCGGCCCTCCCCCGCAAGGGGTGAGGGGGTCTTTCTGCGCCTTCTTCCACCCCGCAATCATCGCTTGACCGCGCCTTCTCCGCCCCGCAATGACGTATCGCCATCGCACCGCAAGGAAACGTTGAACCGCAGGCCATGCCTCTGCGATGATGCGCGCCGGCTGGGGGGATTTCAGATCGATGAGCTGGACCAATCGCGTGGTCTGGCAGGAAGGTATGTTCCTGCGCACGCAGCACTTCCAGCAGCAGGACCGCTGGATGGAGCAGCTTGTGCGCAGCCGCGTACAGGCGCTGCGGCCGCATCCCTGGGGCCTGGTGGAGTACGCGCTGGACCGCGACCTGCTCGGCACCGGCCGTTTCGCCCTGCAATCGGCGTTCGGCGTGTTCGAGGACGGCACGCCGTTCGTGATCCCCGGCGAAGCCAGCCACCCGCCGCCGCTCGACGTGCCCGACAGCGCGCGCAACGTGCTGGTGTTCCTCGCATTGCCAGTGCGCCAGGCCGGCGCGGTGGAGGTGGCGGACTCCGGCACCGAGGGACGCTATCTCGCGCACCCGTTCGAGGCGTACGATACCCACTCCGCATCCCCCACCCCGGCCGAGCTCCAGGTTGCGCGGCTCAAGATGCGCTACCTGCTGGAGACCGAGGAACGCACCGGCTACCTCACCATCCCCTTGGCGCGCATCACGGAGCTCACGTCCGACAAGCGCGTGGTGCTGGACGATCGATGGGTTCCGCCCGCGCTGGTGTGTTCTGCCGCCACGCCGCTGGCCGGGCTGATCGCCGAGTTGTCCGGCATGCTGAACCAGCGCGGCGAGGCCCTGGCCGCGCGCATGACGGCGCCGGGGCAGCAGGGCGTGTCGCAGGTCTCCGATTTCCTGCTGCTGCAATCGATCAACGGCTGGCAGAACGTGCTGGCGCATTGGGCCGACGCGGCGAACGTGCATCCGGAGGCGCTGTACACCGCGCTGGTGCAGATGGCCGGCGAGTTCGCCACCTTCCTGGAGACGCGCCGCCCGACCGCGTATCCGGCGTACCGCCACGAGGACCTGCAACGCAGCTTCGCACCAGTGGTCGCCGACCTGCGGCGCGCGCTGTCGGCGGTGCTCGAACAAAACGCCATTCCGATCCCGCTGCGCGAGGCACGGCACGGGGTGCGGGTGGGGCCAATCACCGACCGCTCGGTGCTGCGCGCGTCGAATTTCGTGCTGACGGTGCAGTGCGACATGCCGGCGGAGACGCTGCGGCGGGTGTTCCCCTCGCAGGTGAAGATCGGCGCGGTCGAGCAAATCCGCGAGCTGGTGAACGTGGCCCTGCCGGGGATTGCGGTGCGTCCGCTGCCGGTGGCGCCGCGGCAACTGCCGTTCTACGCCGGGGCGACGTATTTCGAGCTGGATCGCGGCAGCCCGCATTGGGCGCAGATGCAGAACTCGGGCGGGTTCGCGATCCACGTGTCGGGCGATTTCCCCAACCTGCGGCTCGAGCTGTGGGCGATACGCGGATGAGCGGGGGTTCGTCGATGACCCCCTCTCCCCTTGCGGGAGAGGGTTGTGGTGAGGGGTCCAAGCGCCGCCGGCCTGCGTGGTTGCACCCCTCACCCCAACCCTCTCCCGCAAGGCGAGAGGGAGTCTTAGCCGCTGTTCGCCTCGCCTTCGTGCCTGTCTGCCTTCCCGAATAGGGCAATGCCATGAGCGATAACCCGTTCTCCGAGCCCGACGATTCCGACCGCACGGTGATCCGTCCGGCGCCGGGGGGCCGCCGGCCGGCCGCGCCGCCGCCGCAACAGCCGCCGCAGCCGTCGCCGTTCGGCTCGCCGTTCCAGTCCCCACCGCCGCCCCCGCCGGCCGCCCCCGCCTCGCCGTTCGGCCAGCCTGCCTCCCCGTTTGGCGGCGCGCCTGCCTCTCCGTTCGGCGGCGCGCCCGCCTCCCCGTTCGGCGGCGCGCCCGCCTCCCCGTTCGGCAGCGCACCCGCGTCCCCGTTCGGCGGTGCGCCCGCCGCACCTTATGCCCCTGCACCGGCCTCCCCATTCGCCGCCGCACCAATGCCGGCGGACGGGGCGGAGACCATCAGCTTTGGCCTCAACCCGCTGGTCTCCGCAGCGGCGCCGCTGCTGCAGCTTCTCGGCCGCCTGCGCACCACCTACTCGCAGCCCAACATCGACGACCTGCGGGAGCGCACCATCCGCCAAGTCCGCGCCTTCGAGAGCCAGGCGCGCGACACCGGCGTGCCGATGGAGCAATTGCGGCCGGCGCACTACGCGATCTGCGCCAGCATCGACGACGTGGTGCTGAACACGCCCTGGGGCAGCCAGGGCGGCTGGGCGGCTGGGTCGCTGGTCTCCACGTTCCACCAGGAAGTTCGATCCGGCGAGCGTTTCTTCGAGCTGATGCGGCAGTTGGCGCAGACCCCGAACACCTATCTGCCGGCGCTGGAGCTCATGTACCTGTGCCTTAGCCTCGGCTTCCAGGGCCAGTACCGGCTGTCGCCGCGCGGGCAGGGTGAGCTCGAGCGCATCCGCCAGGATCTCTACAGCATGATCACCAACCAGCGGACGGCGCCGGATCCGGCGCTGTCACCACACTGGCCGGGGGTAAACGCGCCGTACAAGCCGGCACGCGCCACGGTGCCGAGCTGGGTGATGGGCGCCGCCGCGATCTTCATCATCGGCGGCTTGTTCGTGTGGTTCTCCAGCTCGTTGAGCGGCGCGTCGGATGCGGCCTTCGCCAGCATGCTGGCGGCGCCGCTGTCGCATATGCCGAACATCCAGCGTGCCGCGCCAGTGCAGCCGCCGCCTCCGCCGCCGGTGGTGCAGCCGGAGCCGCTTTACGTGTTCCTGAAGCCGGAGATCGACCAGGGGTTGGTGACGGTGCTCGGCACGCATTCGATGCCGATCGTGCGCATCTTCAACACCGGCTTGTTCCCCTCCGGCAGCGCCGTCGTCGCGACGAAATACATCCCGCTGCTGCAACGCATCGGCGAGGCGCTGAAGCAGGAGAAGGGGCCAGTGCAGGTGATCGGCTACACCGACAACCAGCCGATCCACACAGTGCAGTTCCCGTCGAACTACCAGTTGTCGAAGTCACGCGCAGAAGCGGCACGCGACATCATCGTGCGCGCGCTGGGCGATCCGCCGCGGGTCACCGCCGAGGGCCGGGCGGACGCCGATCCGATCGCGTCCAACGCCACGGCGGCCGGGCGGGAGCAAAACCGGCGCATCGAAGTCGTGCTGCGGAGGCAGGAATGAACATGCTCCGCTGTGTCATGGCCGGCGCAGGCCGGCCAACCACGCCTTTACTGCGTGCAGCAAGAGAAGCCGTGGGTGGCCGGCCTTCGCCGGCCATGACACGCGCATTTCGGATGTTCCGCTCCCTGTTCGCCGCCGCTCTGGATTAACGACATGCGCGCCATCCTTCGCTTTCTCGGCTCCCGCTGGTTCCTGAGCTTCATCGGCGTCGTTTTGCTGTCGCTGCTGGTGTGGTGGTTCGGACCGTTCCTGACGTTCCTGATCGGCTGGATCGCCCGCGTCATCGTCATCGTGGTGATGCTGCTGATCTGGGCCGGGGTGAATTTCTGGCTCGACCGCCGCCGCAAGAAGAACGACGACGCACTTATCAACGGCGTGACCGCGGCCAACACCGCGGATCCCTCCGCCGCCGCGACGGTCGAAGAAATCGCGGCGATGAAGGAGAAGCTGACAACCTCGCTGACGCTGCTGAAGAAGGCGTCGGGCTCGCGCGGCTATCTGTACGAACAACCGTGGTACGCCATCATCGGCCCGCCCGGCGCGGGCAAGACGACCGCGCTGCTGAACGCCGGCCTCAGCTTCCCGCTCGCCGCGGAAATGGGTCAGCAGGCGGTCGCCGGCGTCGGCGGCACCCGCATGTGCGACTGGTGGTTCACCGAGAACGCGGTGCTGATCGACACCGCCGGCCGCTACACCACGCAGGATTCCGACGCCACGGTCGATAAGGCCGGGTGGGACGCATTCCTCGGGCTGTTGAAGCGCACGCGCTCGCGGCAGCCGCTGAACGGGGTGATGGTGGCGATCGCCATCAGCGACATCGCTGCCGCGCCGCAGCATGAACGTCTTGCGCACGCACGCGCCATCCGCCGGCGAGTGAAGGAGCTGTCGGACCAGCTTGGCGTGCGCGTGCCGGTCTATGCGTTGTTCACCAAGGCCGACCTGATCGCCGGCTTCATGGAATTCTACGAAAACCTGGACACCGAAAAGCGCGGCCAGGTCTGGGGCATGACGTTCCCGCTGGACAAGACCGAAGCCGGCACCGCGGACGCCTTCGCCGCGGAATTCGGCCAGTTGGTGCAGCGGCTGAACGAGCGGCTGATCCAGCGGCTGCAGGAGGAACGCAGCCCCGACCGGCGCACCGCGATTGCCGGCTTCCCGGCGCAGGTCGCCAGCCTGGCGGCCCCGTTGCAGGAATTCATCAAGGAGGCGTTCGGCGGCTCGCGGCTCGACCCGGCGCCATTCCTGCGCGGTGTCTATATTACGTCCGGCACGCAGGAAGGCTCGCCGATCGACCGGCTGACCGGCGCGATGGCGCGCAGTTTCGGCATCGACCAGCAGCGTGCACCGTCGCTGCGGCCGGAGCGGGGCCGCAGCTATTTCCTCTCGCGTCTGTTGAAGGAAGTGGTGTTCGGCGAGGCGACGCTGGTGTCGCGCGATCCCGCCGCGGTGAAGCGCAACCGGCTGCTGTATCTTGCCACCGCTTCGGTGGCGGTGCTGATCGCGCTGATTGGCGCGGCGGCGCTCATCCAGACGCGTACGGCGAACGGTAATGCGGTGGCGCAATCGAATGCGGCGATCGCGGCGTACACGAAGGAAGCCTCGTCGCTGCCGCTCGATCCGGTTCGGGACGACAATCTGCCGTCGATCGTGCCGGCACTGAACATGGCGCGCGCGCTGCCGTACGGCGTCGATGGTCCACCATCCCCGACGCAGTGGTTCCCGGGCCTTGACCAGACCGCGAAGCTCGGCACCGGCGCGCGGCAGGTCTATGCCGAGGCGCTGGACAACATCTTCCTGCCGCGGCTGATCTATCGGCTGGAAGGCCAGATGCGGCAGAACTTCAACAACCTTGCCTTCCTTTACGAAGCAACGCGCATCTACCTGATGCTGGGCTCGCAAGGTCCGCTGGACCGCGGGGCGATCGAGGCATGGATGCATTACGACTGGCAGGCCGCCTATCCCGGCCCGGCCAACGACGGGATGCGTGCGGCGCTGGAACGGCATCTGGCCTACATGCTGGACCAGCCGCTGCCGGCTGTGTCGCTGGACGGCGGCCTGGTGGAGGACGCGCGGCGCACCTTCAGCCGCATTTCGCTCGCGGAACGGGTATATAATTCGATCCTGCATTCGGCGGCTGCCTCGGCGGTGCCCGAATGGCGTCCGTCCGACGCGCTGGGTGCGTCGGGCGTGCGGGTGTTCGTCCGCGGCTCCGGCAAGCCGATGTCCGCCGGAATTCCGGGCTTCTACACCGTGGATGGATTCTACAAGGTGCTGCTGCCCGATCTGCCGATCGCCACCAAACAGGTGGCATCGGAAAGCTGGGTGCTGGGCAAGCAGTTCCAGATCGATCCGAACAGCCCGCAGGTGCAGAATCTGCAAACGGACGTGGTGAAGCTTTATGAAAACGACTACGCCACGCAATGGGACGGCGTGCTGAACGACATCAATGTCGAGCCGCTGACCAACCTGCCGCAGGCAGTGCAGGATTTGTACATCCTGTCCTCGCCACAATCGCCGATGCGCGATCTGCTGGCCGGCATCACGCACCAGCTTGCGCTGAACGTGCCGCCGCCGCCGCCGGGCGGTGCTCTGGGTGCCGCGGCAGCGGGGAAGCTGGAAGGCGCGGCGAAATCCACGTTCGGCAGCACCACGTCGTCGTTGCAAGGCTTGTTCGGGCAGAGCAACGGCGCGCCCAGCGTGCCGCCCGGGCAGGAGATCGCCGACCGATACAAGCCGCTGATCGATTTCGTCGGCAAAGGGCCCGGCGCGCCGATCGACAACGTGCTGAAGCTGATGAGCAATCTGCAGCAGCAGCTTGCCGCGTTGGCGAACACTGCACCGGGTGCCGCTGCGGCGCCGCCCGCCGCTGGCGCCGATCCGGCACAGGCATTGCAAGCCGAGGCAATGAACGATCCGCAGCCCGTGCAGCGCTGGCTGCAGGCGATGGCGATGAGCAGCAACACGCAGCGGAGCGCGGGCGCCAACAAGGCGGCGGCGGCGGCGTTCAACGCACCCGGCGGGGCGTCCAGCCTGTGCCGGCAGGCCGTCACCAATCGCTATCCATTCTACGCGTCATCGCCGAACGATATCCCGCTGGAGGATTTCAGCCGGTTGTTCTCGGCGAACGGGATGCTGGACCAGTTCTTCAATCAGCAGCTTCGTCCGTTCGTCGATACGTCCGGCGCCACCTGGAAGGCGCAGGCGGTGGCGGGCGTAACGCCGCCGGTCACGCCCGACGCGCTCGCGCAGTTCCAGCGCGCCGAGGCGATCCGCGACTTGTTCTTTTCCGGCGGCGCGCAGCCGAGCGTGAAGTTCGACGTCATGCCGAAGACGCTCGACAACGGGGCGACGCAGGTCACGCTGGAACTGAACGGCACGACGGTGAACTATGCGCACGGGCCGCAGCGTCCGACGCCGGTGACGTGGCCTGGTGCGGCCGGCACGAACAGCGCGCGGTTGGTGTTCAGCCCACCTCCGTCTGGTGGCACCGGCGTACTGTCCGCCAGCGGTCCCTGGGCGCTGTTCCGCTTGTTCGGCATGGGCACGTTGCAGCAGGCCGGATCGTCGGACCGCTACACGCTGACCTTCCAGCTCGGCAGCCGTCAGGCAAGCTTCGAGATCCGGGCGGGGTCGGTGCTCAATCCATTCGCACCCGGGGTGCTGCAGGATTTCCGATGCCCGGCGATGCAGTAGTGCCGCGCGGCGCCATGCGAGGAACAGGAGTGTTGTTGTCGTTGTGTCCGTCATGACCGCCGTCATCGCCGGCTTCTATGGCAAGCTGCCCGCGCGCGGGGACTTCGTGCGCGCCGCCTTGCCGCGCGACTTTACCGACCCGTGGGACGGCTGGCTCGCCGGCGTCATGGCCGCCAGCCGCGCAGCCATGGGCAACGATTGGCTGCCGGCATTTCTTGAATCCCCGGTGTGGCGCTTCGCCTTGCCCGCCGGGCTGTGCGGCGAACGCGCGGTGCTGGGCCTCATGCTGCCCAGCGTCGATCGTGCGGGCCGCTATTTTCCGCTAACCTTTGCCGCGCTGTTCGCCGACCCGCCGCCCTCCGCCGACAGTCCATCGGCTGGGGCCTGGCTGGATCGCTGCGAAACCGCGGGACGCGCCGCGCTGGAAGAAGACGCGGAGCCCGATCGGCTGAATGACATGATGGGACGGCCGGAAATGTCCGCACGCACCGATACGGGGGGGAACTCCACCATGCAGTCCGTCTGGTGGAGCGACGGCTCGCCACGCGTTCCGGCAGGCCGCCTGTCGTTGTCTGGACTTCCCGATGCCGTAACCTATGCGACTATGCTGGGAGCGCAGGCGGAGCTGGAGCCGCCCAACAGGGGTCTCGGGGGTGAGGCATGGGAACGACCGTCATGACCGTGGCGCGCCTGATGTCCTGGGCGATGACGCATCCCGGGATGAAGCGAAAGCACAACGAGGACACCTACGTGGATCGCGCCGACCTGGGCATCTGGGCGGTGGCTGATGGCGCGGGGGGCCATCAGGCCGGCGAAGTCGCCTCGGGCATGTTGCGCGAGGCCTTGGAGGCGATCCCGTCCGGACTGTCCGCTTCGGAACTGCTGGCGCAAGTGCGCATGCGGGTGGAAGGGACGCACGCGGCGCTGCGCGACCTGGCGATGCAGCAGGGCCCCGACGTCACGGTGGCCTCCACCATCGTTGTGCTGATGGCGCGCGGCGAATTTTTCGCCTGCCTGTGGGCCGGCGATTCGCGCGCTTATCTGCTGCGCGACGGGGCGATGCAGCAGATCACCCGCGACCACAGCCTGGTGCAGGAACTGGTCGATGCTGGGGCCATCCGTCCTGAAGAGGCGGAGAGCCATCCGCGCGCCAATGTCATCACCCGCGCTGTCGGCGCGGACCTGGACGATTTCGCGCTGGACAAGGTCAGCGGGCGCCTGCAGGCCGGCGACCGATTCCTGCTGTGCAGCGACGGATTATCGAAGACCTTGCCGGAGGATCAGATCGCCGGCCTGCTGGGCGCGCACAACGGCGTGCCGCCGCCGCAGTCGCTGGTCGGTGCCGCGTTGGCGATGAACGCGACGGACAATGTGACGGCGGTCATGGTGGAGGCGCAGTAGGCCAGCCGCCCAGGCCTGCACGACAGGCCCAAAACGAACGTCCGGAGGCGTGACCGCCTCCGGACGTTTCTGCGATAGCGGAAGCAGCGCAACGGGCCGAGAGGTCGGCCCGTTGCGGCTTGAGAATGCGATCAGGTCGTCGTCATCGTTGACAGGTTGTATCCGACCGTATTGGGCGTGCCGGTCAGGTCGGCGGCGGTGGGTGTGAACGTCCAGATGATCTTGGTGAAGTTCAGCGACAGGCTTTCACTCGGCCGGTCGCCGCCGCTGCTGACGCTATACCCGCTCAGGCCGGTATCGGTGAGCTGATACTTGAGGTAGGTCGCGACTTTCCCTGCCGCGGTCGCGGTGAACTCGATGGTGACGTCGGTGTTCATTTTCCCGGCGACCGCATCGGTGAACAGGTAGGTTGATGAGCCATCCTGGTGCTTGGTCACCACGATTTCGCTGATGCTGGGGTTGGAACCTTCGCGGGTCGTGCTGCTGCCCGTCGGGCTGCTGATACCGCGACCCACTCCCCACTGGAACGATCCAAGCTCGATCCAGTCCTTGTGACCCGCTTCCGTCACGTTTCCCTTGAAGGTACCGTATTTCATGTAGATTGCCACGCTGACGCTCCCTTTGCTGCCATACGTACTCGGTTAGCCGACGCTGTATTGGAACGACCCGCTCGGGTCCACCCCCACCGTGATCGTATCAATCGTTCCGCCCTCGGCAAGACGGGACAACACCTCACTCGACAGTTCCGGAAGTAACGTTCGCGAGAGGATCTTCTCTACGTTCCGCGCCCCCGATGAGGTTTCAGTACACCGGTCCGCGATGGTTTGCACCACCGAATCATCCCAGGCAAATTTCGCCGAATATGCCTCCTGGACGCGCCGGCGCACGCGGTTGAGCTGCAAGCCGACGATCTTCTTGATGATGTCCGGCGACAGCGGGAAGTATGGCACCAGCGTGACGCGCCCGAGGAAGGCCGGCTTGAAGACCTTCATCAATTCCGGCATCAGCGCATCCGCCAAAGCCCCGGCATCCGGCGCCGTTTCCGGATCGGCGAAGAGCTGTGTGATCAGGTCGGTGCCGGCATTCGATGTCATGATGATGACAGCGTTCTTGAAGTCGATGTCGCGACCCTCGCCGTCCTTCATGTTACCCTTGTCGAACACCTGAAAGAAGATGTCCTGCACGCCGGGATGCGCCTTCTCCATTTCATCGAGCAGGATCACGGAGTACGGGCGCCGGCGCACCGCCTCGGTCAGTACGCCGCCTTCGCCGTAGCCGACATAACCGGGCGGGCTGCCCATCAACAAACTGACCTTATGTTCTTCCTTGAACTCGGTCATGTTGATGGTTGTCACATTCTGCTCGCCGCCATACAGCAGATCCGCGAGCGTCAATGCGGTTTCCGTCTTGCCGGTGCCGGACGTGCCGACCATCAGGAACACGCCGATCGGCTTGCGCGGATCGGTCAGCCCGGCGCGGCTGGTGCGGATGGCCTCCGCCACCGCCTCCAGCGCATGCGGCTGGCCGACGATGCGCGCCTCCATCATGTCCTTCAGGTTGAGCACGGTGCGGATTTCGTTCGACTGCATCCGCCCGGTCGGGATGCCGGTCCACCCGGCGACCACTTCGCCGACCGCCTGGCCATCGACCACCGGATGGATCAGCGGCTCCTCGCCTTGCAGCGCGTGCAGCTTGCCGGTCGCCTCGGTCAACTTCGCCCGCAGTTCCTCCTTGTCGAGCGTGCAGTCGCCGCCTTCGATCTGGCCCCTGGCCTCCTGCATTTCGGCGACCAGCGCCTTCTCCTGCTCGAACCGCTCCTGCAACGCTTCCAGTTCGGCCGCCTTCTCCTCCCGCTCGGTCAGCAGCTCCTCGCGCCGCTTCATGTGGTTCTCGCCGCCGGCGATCTCGCGATCGACGATGGCGAGTTCCGTGTCGATCAGGCCGATGCGGCGCTGCCGGTCCTCGATCGGCGCCGGCACCGCGGACTGGCTCATGGACACGCGCGCGCAGGCGGTGTCGATCAGGCTGACCGCCTTGTCGGGCAACTGGCGCGACGGAATATAGCGCGCCGACAGCCGCACCGCCTCACTGACCGCCTGGTCCATGATGCGAACGTGGTGGTGCTTCTCCAGCGTATCGACCAGGCCGCGGATCATCGCGGTGGCGACCGGCTCGGACGGCTCCTCGATCTTCACCACCTGGAAGCGGCGGGTGAGTGCCGCGTCCTTCTCGAAGTACTTCTTATATTCTGCCCACGTGGTCGCTGCGATGGTGCGCAGCTCGCCGCGCGCCAGTGCCGGCTTCAACAGGTTGGCGGCATCGCCCTGGCCTTGCGAACCGCCGGCGCCGATCAACTGATGCGCTTCGTCAATGAACACGATGATCGGCTTCGGCGAGGCCTTCACCTCATCGATAACGCCACGCAAACGATTTTCGAACTCGCCCTTCACGCCGGCGCCGGCCTGCAACAGACCGAGGTCCAGCGTGCGCAAGGTCACGCCCTGCAAACCCGGCGGAACGTCGCCGGCCGCGAGCCGCAGCGCAAACCCTTCGACGACCGCGGTCTTCCCAACGCCGGCCTCACCCGTAAGGATCGGATTGTTCTGCCGGCGCCGCGTCAGGATATCGATCATTTGGCGGATTTCGGCATCGCGACCGAGGATTGGGTCGATTTTGCCGGCACGGGCCTGCGCCGTCAGGTCGGTGGTGAACTGGTCCAGCGCGCCGCCGCCGCCCGGGCGGGGCATGCCGGGACCAGCACCGGGGGCGCCGGCTTCACCGGCCTCGGCCGCCGCACCGGCTTCCTGCGCCTCGGCGCTGTTGGCGGTGATTGACTCGAAGTCGCGCTTTAGAAGGTCAGGGTTGATCTTCAGAAGCTGGCTGGACGCGTCGCGCGCATGCCGCGCCAGTGTTTCATCCGCGAGTAGCGCCCACAGCAGGTGGCCGGACCGGATGCGCCCAACGCCCTTTTCCAGCGACGCCAGCAGCCAGGCCTGCTTCACCAGCTCGACGATCTCCGGCGCCAGGGAGGGAGCCCGGCCGTTGCCGGTCTTCATCTTCTCCAGCGAGCGGTTCAGGTCGGTGGCGAACCGGCCCGGCTCGATCTCGTAATGCTTGAGGATCAGGATGACGTCGCTGTCCGAGCGGTCGGCGAGCGTCGCCAGCCAGTGCTCGATTTCCACGTTGTAATGGGTGCGCGACAGGGTGAGGCCGGCAGCGGCCTCCAGCGCCCGACGGCATGTGTCGTTCAGATGCCCGACAAGCTGCTTCAGATCGATGGCGGCCATAGTGTTACCTGCTTGGTTTGACGTAGCGGCGGCTGCGGTAGCCGTCCCCCTTCCCGCATCACGAGTTTATGTGTTACCCCGCAACCGTTGTCCAACATTTTGCGAGGCAGCTCACGTGGCTCTGCCGGATGGCTTTGATCTGGAGGCATTGCTGGCGCCGGTTCCGGGCGACGCGCCTCAGGGAACCGACATCCGCGAGGATTATTCCGCCCAATCTCCGTACAACCGGCTGCGCGATGCGAGGTCGGAAGCGCGCGACGCCGAGAAGATGCTGGACGCCGGCAATCCGGACGCGCGCGACCCGGCGCCGCTGTGGCGTACGGTTCGCGACCTCGGCCTGAAAACGCTGACGGAGACTACAAAGGATCTCGAAGTGGCCGCCTGGGTCACCGAGGCCTATGTGCGCAGCCACGGGCTCAGCGGGCTCGCCGCCGGCGCGAAACTGATCACCGGCCTGGCGGAAAACTATTGGGACGGCGTGTTCCCCCTGCCGGACGATTATGGGGTGGAGACGCGCGTCGCGCCGATCACCGGGCTGAACGGGCGCGACGGCAACGGCTCGCTGATGCAGCCTTTGTACAAAGTTACATTGTTTCCGCGCCCCGACGGGACGCCTGTTGCATTCTATCAATATCAGGGATCGGAGCAGCTTGCGTCGCTGGATACCGAGCGGCGGCAGCAGCGCATCGAAGGCGGCGCCATTCCGCTTGAGGACATGGAGAAGGAGGCGCGGGCCCAGGGCAACCGTGCCATGGTCCGGCTGCGGGCCGACGCGCGGGAGGCGCTGGAAGCCTGGCAGGCGATGTCCGACCTGCTGGACGAAAAGGCCAGCGAGGATCCGCCATCCACCAGCCACGTGCGCGATCTGATCCGCAGCATGTTGGCCATCGCCACCCGCTATGCGCCGCCCGAGGAGAATGAGGCCGCCGCCGGCGGTGAGGAAGGCGTGGCCGGTGACGGCGGCGTGCCTGGAGTGGCCGGCGGCGGCGGCATGATGGTGGCCGGGTTTGCGGTGCCGGCGGGGGCCGTGGCTTCGCGTGAAGACGCGCTGCGCGCGCTTGAGAACATCGCCAATTTCTTTCGGAAGACCGAGCCGCTCTCGCCGCTGTCCTATACATTGGACGAGGCGGTGCGCCGCGGCCGCATGAGCTGGCCGGAGCTGCTGGCAGAGATCGTCGCTGATCGGGACAGCCGGAATGCGATCCTCACCACGCTTGGCATCAAGCCGCCGCCGCCAGACGAATAAGCCGGCGGGCGGACTCCTTCGCCGGCAATGACACGAAAGCATCGGCATCTCCGCCCATCCGCGTATTCCGATACCTTTGGGGACTAGCCCGGACATGACACGGATCACGGCCGCGGACGGCCTGGACCGGGAGAGAATGCAGGAAATCGTGGCGCCGGGCTGTGAACCATGTCATACCCGGGCTCGGTTGTTGACGCTATTCTCCGGCCTTGCCTAATCTGCAAGGAAGGGGCCGGGTAAGGGCGCCATCGGCAGAAATTTTGGAATGTCCGGCCGGACGGCCGTAGCGATGGGGAAGCGAGACCATGAGCGCAAGCGTACACGACAAACTCAATCGGGTCCGTAAGCCGCGGGTGCACATCACGTACGACGTGGAGACGGAAGGCGCGCAGATCGAGCGTGAGTTGCCCTTCGTCGTCGGCGTCATGGGCGATTTTTCAGGCGACCCGACCTCGCCCCTGCGCCCGATGGGGGACCGGAAGTTCATCCAGATCGACCGCGACAACTTCAACGACGTGCTCTCCGGCATGACGCCCGGCCTGAAGTTGAAGGTCGATAACAAGCTCAGCGAGGAAGGCGGCCAGATGGGCGTCGAGCTCGCGTTCAAGTCCATCGAGGACTTCGAGCCGGCCCGCGTCGCGGCGCAGGTGCCCGCGCTGCGCGCGCTGATGGAGACGCGTTCGAAGCTGCGCGACCTCATGAGCAAGGTCGATCGCTCCGAAGAGCTCGAAGGGCTGCTCGAGCAAGTTCTGAAAAACGAAAACGAGCTGAAGTCCCTGCAGGACCAGCTCGGCCTCGGCAAGCAGGAGGGCTGATCCAATGTCAGGCGCACAGACCGCCACGCAGGGCGCAGAGGCCACAACGACGGAAGGTGGCGTATCCTTCCTCGACCAGGTTATCGGCGCAACCAAGCAGACCGCACCGGACCAAACCGCCGACCTGATGAAGAATCTGGTCGAGCAGGCGATGGCCGGCACGGTGGTGTTTGACAAGAACCTGACCCGCACGTTCGATCGCGCGATCGCCGCGATCGACCGCAAGCTGTCAGATCAGCTCAACGCGATCATGCACGACCCGAAGTTCACCAAGCTCGAGGGCACGTGGCGCGGTCTGCACTATCTCGTAATGAACAGCGAGACGGGCACCGGCTTGAAGATTCGCGTGCTGAACGCCTCGAAGCGCGACCTGACGCGCGACCTGCAGCGCGCGGTCGAGTTCGACCAGAGCCAGCTCTTCAAGAAGATCTACGAGAACGAGTTCGGCACCCCCGGCGGCGAGCCGTACGGCGCGCTGATCGGCGACTACGAGTGGTCGCAGCACCCGGACGACGTCGAGACGCTGCGGCTGGTCTCCAACGTCGCGGCCGGCGCCTTCGCGCCGTTCATCTCCGCCGCCGGCCCCGGCATGTTCGGCTTCGACTCGTACACCGAGCTGGCCAAGCCGCGCGACCTGGCGAAGATCTTCGAGACCTCGGACTACGCCAAGTGGCGCAGCTTCCGCGACAGCGAGGACGCCCGCTTCGTCACGCTGGTGATGCCCCGCACGTTGGCCCGCCTGCCGTACGGCGCCGCCACCAAGGCGATCGATGAGTTCAATTACGAGGAAGCGCCGTACGACGAGACCGGCGCGGCCAAGGCGATGGAGCACGATAACTATTGCTGGATGAACGCGGCCTACGCGATGGGCACGCGGCTCACCAACGCCTTCGCCCAGTACGGCTTCTGCACCGCGATCCGCGGCGCCGAAGGCGGCGGCAAGGTCGAGAACCTGCCGACGCACGTGTTCACGTCCGACGACGGCGACATGGACGCCAAGTGCCCGACCGAGCTGGCGATCACCGACCGCCGCGAGTTCGAGCTGTCCAACCTCGGCTTCCTGCCGCTGTGCCACTACAAGAACACGGACTACTCGGTGTTCTTCGGCGCGCAGACGGTGCAGAAGCCGAAGAAGTACGACCGGCCGGAAGCCACCGCGAATGCCGCGATCTCCGCCCGGCTGCCGTACATCATGGCCTCCAGCCGTTTCGCGCACTACCTGAAGGTCATGGCGCGCGACAAGATCGGCAGCTTCATGGAAGCCAGGGACGTCGAGGGCTGGCTGAACCGCTGGATCACCAACTACGTCAACGGCAACGAGAACGCCGGCCAGGAGATGAAGGCCCGCTATCCGTTGCGCGAGGCGAAGGTGGAGGTCCGCGAGATCCCAGGCCGTCCCGGTTCCTACAACGCAGTCGCTTATCTGCGGCCGTGGCTGCAGATGGAAGAACTGACCACCAGCCTGCGCATGGTCGCGCGCATCCCGGCCGCCGCCGGCTAACAGCCGGCGCGGTTCGCAGGGAGCCGCCATCGTGGACGATACCAGCCTCGCATCCAGCGCGTCCGCCACCCTCGTGGCGGACGTTGCTGCTTCATCGGAGCCGCAGGCCCCGCCGGGTGTGCGCGAGGCGATGCTGTGGGGCCGCTTCGTCGGCGCGCGCGATGCGGCATTGGAAGACGCACTGGCCGATTTCCTGGTCGCCGAGGGCGGCGACGCGATCGATCTCTGGTTCGGCCTCGAGGACGGCGCACGCCTGCGCATCGCCCCCGACGCGTTGCGCGGCGCGCTGGACCGCGACATCGCCGCAATCGACACGCTGTTGTCGGAGCAAGTGGACGCCATTCTGCACGACGCGCGCCTGCGCAAGCTGGAAGGCACCTGGCGCGGCCTGGTTTGGCTGGTCGATGGCGTCGAGCAAGGCAACCGCCTCAAGATCAAGATGCTGAACGCCGGCTGGCCGGAGATCTGCCGCGACCTGGAGCGCGCCATCGAGTTCGACCAGAGCCATTTGTTCCGTAAGGTGTACGAAGACGAATTCGGCACGCCGGGCGGCGAACCGTACGGCCTTATCATCATCGACCATGACGTGCGCCACCGCCCCGGGCCGAGCTATCGCACCGATGATGTGAATGCGCTGGCCGCGCTGGCCGGCATCGCTGCCGCGTCGTTCTGTCCGATCATCGTCGGCGCCTCCCCCACGTTGCTCGAAGTTGACAGTTTCACCGACCTTAGCACCGTCACCGACATCGCCTCGGCGCTGCGCAACACCGACCATACGCGTTGGCGCAACCTGACGACGCGGCCGGACATGCGCTTCATCGGCGTCGCACTGCCGCACATCCTGGCGCGGCAGCCCTGGCAGGATGACGGCACGCGCACCGACGGGTTCCGCTACAACGAATATGCCCCGACGGACGGCGAGCGCGTGTGGATGGGCGCCGGCTTCGCGTTTGCCACTGTCGTCGCCCGGGCATTCGCCAATTATGCGTGGCCGGCCGACGTGCGCGGCGTGGAGACGGATCGCGTCGGCGGCGGCCTGGTCGATGGCGTGCCGCTGGAGCCGTTCCACACCGATCCGGACCACGTGTGGTCGCGCAGCCCAGTGGAAATTGTCTGGAACGACCACCAGGAACGCGAATTGCTGGATGCCGGGCTGATGCCGCTGTCGGCCATTCCATTCAGCGACGATCTGATGTTCGGCGCGGTACGCAGCCTGCTGGTGCCGCAACGATTCTCCGGTGCGAACGCCACGGCAGCGGATGCGAATGCGCGGCTATCGTCGCAGATCAATTCGATCCTCTGCGCCTCGCGCTTCGCGCATTGTCTGAAGATGAAGGGCCGCCAGATGGTCGGCTCCTTCAAGACCGCCGACGAGATCGAGCGAGACTTGCAGGAATGGCTGACCGGCTACGTCAACGCCAATATTTCATCCGGCGGCGATGCGCGGGCGCGCTATCCGCTGGTCGGCGGGCGCGTGACGGTGAGCGAGATACCGGCCAAGCCCGGCAGCTTCGGCTGCACGGTTCACCTGCAGCCGCACTATCAGCTCGACGACGTGGCGGCGACGTTCCAGCTTGTTACCGATCTCGGCAACCGCTGATGCGCCATGCCCCGCCCCCCTGTCATTGCGAGGAGCGAAGCGACGAAGCAATCTCGTTCGCGAGGAGCGTTCGTCGGCTGGTCGCGAACGGGATTGCTTCGCTGCTTCGCTGCTCGCAATGACGGTGGTCGGGGCGGCTTTAGAACCTTTGGAGGTACCATGAGCGGGAATCAACAGTCGGCCGCCGATCTGTTTCGCGCCGGCAAGCTCGATGAAGCGATCGCCGCGGCACAGGCGGTGTTGCGCAAGGCGCCGACCGATCTCGGCGCGCGCGTGCTGCTGGCCGAGCTGCTGGCGTTTTCCGGCAACCTGGAACGCGCCGACGTGATCCTCGACGCGGCCTCCACCATCGATCCATCGACCGCGATGGTGGTGGCGGAATTCCGCCAGCTCGTCCGCGCCGACATGGCGCGCCGCCAGCTTTTCCGCGACGGCCGCGTGCCGGAGTTCCTGGCGGAGCCGACCGACGTGCAGCGCCTGCAGCTCGCCGCGCTGGTGGCGTTGCGTGCCGGCGACGTGGCGGAAGCGGCGAAGCAGGCGCAGGCCGCGGAAGCCGTGCGTCCGCTGACGCCCGGGCAGCACGGCAAGGCCGCCTTCGAGGATTTCCGCGACGTGGACGATCTGCTGGCCGGCAGCTTCGAAGTGCTGACGACCACCGGCAAGTATTACTGGATCCCCACCGAGCGTGTCGTCAGCGTCGAATTTCACGCGCCGAAGCGGCCGCGCGACCTGCTGTGGCGGCGCGCGTCGATGTCGGTGGACCAGGGACCCGACGGCGATGTCTATATCCCGACGGTCTATGCCGCCGACGATCCGATGACCGACCTGCTGCGCCTCGGCCGCGAGACCGACTGGCGCCAGGCGGAAGACGGCCCGGTCCGCGGCGTCGGCCAACGCGTGTTCCTGATCGGCGAGGACGACATCGCGATCATGGACCTGACCACGCTGCGGTTCGGCGCATGAGCGGACGCGCCGGCCCCGGCCGCGCCGCCACCACCGTCCGCGTCCTCGCGCCCCTGCTCGATCGCCTGATCGATGAGGCGCCGGACCAGGAACGCGATCCGCCGGCATCCGCTGCGGATGCCATGGCGATCCTGCGCCGCTCGGTGCGGCGCGATCTGGAATCGCTGCTGAACGCGCGGCGCTGCTGGCGGTCCTGGCCGAAATCGCTGACCGAACTGGGCACGTCGCCGATGGGGTTTGGCATCCCCGATTTCGGCTCCGGCGCGTTCAACGATCCGCGCCGGCGCGAGGAACTGCGGCTGGAGATCGAGGATACGATCCGCCGGTTCGAGCCGCGCTTCCTGTCGGTGAAGGTGCACATGGTCGATGCGCGCGACCGGCTGGAGACGACATTGCGCCTGCGGATCGATGCCGTACTGCACGCCGACCCGGCGCCGGAGGCGGTGACGTTCGATACGGTGGTGGACCCGACGACCGACGATGTGCTGGTGCGGACAAAAGACTGACCGCCGCGCTCCTGTCATGGCGAGGTGCGAAAACCAACCCTGTCATGGCAAGGTGGCAAAACCAACCCTGTCATTGCGAGGCGCGAAGCGACGAAGCAATCTCCTTCGTGACAAGCG
>DASXFW010000026.1:0-36309 GCA_036489395.1 Acetobacteraceae bacterium
ATCGTGTGTGTTGCAGCCACGTAGAGAATCGCAGCCGCTGGGGTCACGCAACCCCCGGCCGATCGCCCGACCGGCCGCGCTGGCTAACCGATTGAAATGACTCGGCCTATCGTTCCGTGATCGTTTCGGGTCAGCCTCTCAAGGGGAGGGGGGAACCTTGAGTTTCTTGTTAGGCCGTCAGGCCGAAGCAATCCGGGTCTTGACGAGCGAACCGCTCGTCAAGACCCGGATTGCTTCGTCGCTGCGCCTCTCGCAATGACAGAGTGCGCGGCCGGCGAACGGAGCGGCCGGCGCTCGGCCCGCAGCACGTAGTCCGGAGTGGGCGGCTGAGCCTTCAGCCATGCCGCGGCGGCGCGGTCCGCTCCGGACGGCAGCGGCGCGTTGGGATCGCGGATCCAGGACATGATGTCCTCGATCGGCGTGATCCGCTGATGGTCGCGCAGCAGCAGATGATACCCCGCCGGATAGAACGCCTCCTGTTCCGCCGGCGGCAGGGCGTGCCAGGTGGCGGCGGTGGCACGCTTCGGGATCAGCTCGTCATGCCCGCCGTACAGGAACAACGCGCGGCCGTGGAAATCCGGTGCGTCGGCCAGCGCGTTATCCATCAGGTTCACCAGGCCATGGATGGTGCCCCAGCGGGTCGCCAGAATGGTCAGCGGATCGTCGCCGAGGCGCCGTATCGCCTCGCGGTTGTCGCTGGCAACGACGTGCACCACGCCGCCGCCGGTCACCGTCACGCCCGGCAGCGTGTTGGAGAAGAACCACAGGCCGACGCGCAAGAACATGTTCATCTCGACGCGGCCCCACACCGCCGGCGAGATCAGCACGTAGCCATCGACCGGCGGCGGACGGTGCTCTGCCGCCAGTACCATGAGCACGGCGGCGCCCATGCTCTCGCCCATCAGGACCAGCCTGGTATGCGGATACCGCGCACGCAGGATGCCGGCCATCTGCCGCGCGTCGCCGGCCATCGTGGACGCGCCGGCCCAGCCGCCGCGGTCCGGCGCGTCCCCGAAGCCGCGTTGGTCGGGGGCGAAGACGGCGATGCCGGCGCGAGCGAAGTCGGGCGCCGGATACTCCCAGGCGTCGCGGCTGTCGTTCATGCCGTGCAGCGCCAGCACCACGGCCCAGGGCTTGCCGTCCGGCATCCAGGCCCGGTACGGCAGGCGCGTGCCGTCAGGCATGAGGAAATGGCCGGACGTGACCGGCGCCGTGCCGTGCGGGCCGGCCTGCGGCGGCATGGGCGAGACGCAGCCGGTCAGCAGCAGTACGGTCAGCAAGATTGAGGCGAGGCAGCGGAGCATGGGACGCGGTGAGGTTGAAAGCACGGGGCATATCGCTATCATCCCGCCCTCTCCTCACGCTACTGAGAACTTGTTCACAGGAGCCGAAATGTCCGAGGCGCCCGTTTCACCCTCGCCGACCGAGATCATTCAGGTGACCGACCGCACCGTCGCCTGCGACGGCGGCGACGGGGCGCTGGGGCACCCGCGGGTGTTTCTTTACATCGAGGCGGAGAAGGTCATGTGCCCGTATTGCTCCCGGCTTTACGTGCTGGCGCCGGGGGCCGGGCACGGCGGGGAACACTGACGCACCGCTTCGGTTGGCGGCTAGTCACGGTCTGCTGCCAACCTGCGGAATGTCAGCTCTCGACGGTGTCTGATACCAGGCGGCCAAAAGAATCCAAAAGAATGAGATACGCGTCGACACCTGTACCGTCATGCCGAATGAGGTCGGCATGACGAGGGGGCGGCGCCAGGCGTTTCATCCACGGCGGGTCGGCCACTCCGGCCGGTGGCAACGCGCAATGACAGTAGAGTCCCGACGGCGTCAGCGCGCACTCTGTTCCGGGACAAGCCCCTGCGTGACCTGCGCCGCACTCGCCAGCGCCTTCAGAACCTCCTTGCGGCAGTCGGCATAGGCCGGCGCACTCAGCAGCCGCAAATACGCGTCGTCCACGTGCAGCCCGGGATGGCGGGTCATGAATGCAGCCAGCGTCTTTGCAGCCTCCGCATCGCGCCCATCCATCTCCAGTGTCGCCGCCAGCCAGAGCTGCTCGTCGTCCTCATTGCCGGCGTCCAGGTCGATCGCCTTGCGGAACGCAACAATGGCATCCGCCCGGCGCCCCAGCGCCACCGAGGCGACACCCAGTCCCTTGAAGGCATCGTACGCCAACGGCAGGTTCATCGCGAGGCCGCTTGGCCGGAGCAATCTCGTACTTCATGAGCTGCCGCCCGCTCGTCACGAACGAGGTTGCTTCGCCAAGCGGCCTCGCAACGACAGTGCCACGGGGCCTACAGCCCCGCCCGCTGGTACTGCGGCGGCAGTTCCGGCTTCACCCCGAGCGCCTTCGCCGCGCGCAGCGGCCACGCCGGATCGGCAAGCAACGCCCGCGCCAGCAGCACCACATCGGCGCGGCCGTTCGCGAGGATCTCCGCGGCATGCGTCGGTTCGGTGATCAGCCCGACCGCGCCGGTGGCGATGCCCGCGCCGTGCTTCACCGCGTCGGCGAAGGGCACCTGATAGCCGGGATGCAGCGACGGGATGTGCTGGTTCGCTGCCACGCCGCCCGAGGAGCAATCGATCAGGTCCACGTCGCCCCGCGCGGCCAGCCGGCGGCACAGCGCCACGGTGTCCTCGATCGTCAGCCCGCCTGGCGTCCAGTCGGTGCAGGACAGCCGCACCCACAGCGGCAGGTCCGCGGGCCACTCGGAGCGGATCGCGTCGAGCGTCTGCATCAGGAAGCGGCTGCGGCCCTCGGCGTCGCCGCCGTACGCGTCGGTGCGGCGGTTGGAGATCGGCGAGAGAAACGAGTGCGCCAGGTAGCCGTGTGCCGCGTGCAGCTCCAGCAGCTTCACGCCGGCGTCGCGCGCCAGCCGGGCGGAATGCGCGAACTGGCCCGCAATGTCGGCAATATCGCCCGCGGTCAGCTCATGCGGGTCGGTGGCGCCGGCGACCATCGGGATGGGGCTCGGCGCAAGCGGCACCCAGCCGCCCTCCTGCGGCGAGATCGGCGCGCCGCCCTCCCACGGGCGCTGCACCGACGCCTTGCGCCCGGCATGCGCGAGCTGCACGCCCGGCACCGCGCCGCCGCGCTCGACGATCGCCACGATCCGCCGCAACACTGCCTGATGCTGCGCGTTCCACAGACCCAGGCAGTTGTGCGTAATGCGGCCCACGGCCGAGACGTGTGTCGCCTCGGTGAACACGATGCCCGCGCCGCCCATTGCGCGCGCGCCGAGGTGCTGGATGTGCCAGTCGTCCCCCAGCCCGTCGGTGGCACTGTACTGGCACATCGGCGAGACGACGATGCGGTTGCGGGCGGTGACCGAGCGGAAGCTGATCGGCTGGAACAACAGCGGCGTATGCGGCATGGCGGGCGGGGTCCTTCGTTGTGTCGGCGCGAGGCACGGGCCTTCTGTCATTGCGAGGCGCGCAGCGGCCTGCGGCCGACACGCCCTGGATGAGACGCCGATTCCCTGTCATTGCGAGGCCGCTTGGCCGAAGCAATCCCGTTCGTGACTAGCGGCGGCTCGTCACGAACGAGATTGCTTCGGCCAGGCGGCCTCGCAATGACAGAATGCTGCCGTTTCATCCAGGGCCGGGCTGCCGCCAGGCTGGTGGGGAACTCGCAATGACACGAAGTGCGCGCTTCGCAGCGACGGGGAGCATGACAGGACGATGGTGATGACGCCCGGCCAGGAACACCACGCGGCGGAGCTGCTGCGCCGGGCGCGCGAACACCTCCGCGCGGGCCGGCCAACCCATGCCGAGGCACTGGCCGAAGTCGCGCTGTCCTGGGACGCAGGCAGCGACGCGGCGATGGCGGTCCTGGGGCACACCGCGCTGCTGCGTGGCGACCACGCGCGTGCGGCGGCATTGCTCGCTCCCGCGGTGGCAAAGCGAGCCGATGCGGCGCGCTGCCATGATCTGGGCCGCGCGCTGGTGGGCCTCGGTCGTCGTGCGGATGCCGTCGGCGCGTTCCGCCAGGCGGCGGAACTCGCACCGCAGGATGGCGCCGTCGCCAACGATCTCGGCGTGGTGCTGGCGGAACTCGGCCGCGTCGCCGATGCCGAGGCGGCATTCCGCCGTGCCGTCGCCGTGCAACCGGGCAGCGCCGAGGCGCGCGACAACCTCGCGACCGCGATGTCCCAGCTTGGCCGTCCGGGGGAGGCCGCGGCGCTTCCGATGCCACCGCCCGAACCGGAATCGCTGGAAGCGGCCATCGCGCTGCGGCCGGACGACGTGGAGCTGCGCCGCAGCTTCGCCCAGCATCTGCAATCGCTCGGGCGGTTCGCCGAGGCTGAAGCCGAACTGACCGTTGCTCTGTCGCTCGCGCCGGATGTCGCCGTCGTGCATGCCGATCTAGGCTGGGTGCTGCGGCGGCAGGATCGGCTGGACGAGGCTCTCGTACTGCTCTTGGCGGCGGCGGAACGCTGGCCGGACGATGCGCGGGTGCTGAACAGCCTGGCGATCGCGGTGCTGAATGCAGGGAGGGTGGAGGAGGCGCTGGCGCTGCTGGAACGCGCGGCGGCCTGCGATCCCGACGACGCGGAGGTGCAGCACAACCGTGCCATGGCGCTGCTGCGGCTGGGCCGGTTCGCCGAAGGCTGGGACGCCTATGAGTGGCGCTGGCGCATGGGCCAGGGCCGCCCGGTGCACCGCGTGCTGCCGCAGCCTCTGTGGGCCGGCGAGCCGTTGGACGGTCGCGCCATTCTGCTGCATGCCGAGCAAGGATTGGGGGATACGTTGCAGTTCCTGCGCTACGTGCCGCTTGTGGCGGGGCGCGGCGGGCGCGTGGTGCTGGAGGTGCCGGCGGCGCTGGGCCGGCTCGCGGCGCGGCTGCCCGGCGTGGCGGAACTGGTGTGGGCCGGCGACCCGCTGCCGCCATTCGACCTGCACTGTCCGCTGCTCAGCCTGCCACGCGCCTTCGGCACGACGGTCGCGACGATCCCGTCGGCACCGTACCTGACCGCCGATCCGGGCCTGGTCGCGGCGTGGCGGGAGCGCCTGGGCGGGACGGGACTGCGCGTGGGGTTGGTCTGGGCCGGACGGCCGGAGCACTGGGACGATGCGCGGCGTTCTCTGCCGTTCGGCGCGCTGGCACCGTTATGGGCGGTGCCGGGGGTGCGCTGGTTCAGCCTGCAGGTGGGGCCGCGGGCCGCCGACCTTGCCTCCGCGCCGTCCGGCGTGATGATGGATCTCGCGCCGATGCTCGTCGATTTTGCCGATACCGCGGCGGTGTTGATCGCGCTCGATCTGCTGGTGTGCGTCGATACCGCGGTGGCGCACCTGGCCGGCGCACTCGGCCGGCCGGCGTGGCTGCTGCTGCCGCATGCGGCGGACTGGCGATGGATGCGCGAGGCGGACCGCACCCCCTGGTATCCCTCGCTGCGGCTGTTCCGGCAGGTGGCGCCGGGGGCGTGGGACGACGTCGTGGGGCGGGTGGTTGCTTTCCCACCCCTGTCATTGCGAGTTGGCCACCGGCCTGGCGGCTGACCCGCGCCGGATGAAACGGCTGCAGCCCCCCCTCTGTCATTGCGAGGCCGCTTGGCCGAAGCAATCCCGTTCGTGACGAGCCGCCGGGGGCTCGTCACGAACGGGATTGCTTCGGCCAGGCGGCCTCGCAATGACAGGGGGGGAGTGCGGCCAGGGGGAACGCGGCTTGCGCCCGCCGGGAGCCTCGCCCAAGCTCCGGCCAAACCTGAGGAGCCCGACAACATGTCCGATGCAGCCGAATACACCCCGCCCAAAGTCTGGACCTGGAACAAGCCGAGCGGCGGCCACTTCGCCAACATCAACCGCCCGGTCTCCGGCGCCTTGGAGGAGAAAGCGCTGCCGGTCGGCAAGCACCCGATGCAGCTCTACTCGCAGGGCACACCGAACGGCGTGAAGGTCACGGTGATGCTGGAGGAGCTGCTGGCGCTCGGCCATAAGGGCGCCGAGTACGACGCCTGGCTGATCCGCATCAACAACGGCGACCAGTTCGGCAGCGGCTTCGTCGCGATCAATCCCAATTCGAAAATCCCCGCGCTGGTGGACCACAGCGGCGCGAAGCCGATCCGCGTGTTCGAGACCGGCGCGATCCTGGTGCACCTGGCGGAAAAGTTCGGCGCGTTCCTGCCGAAGGAGCCGGGTGCGCGCGCCGAAACGCTGTCGTGGTTGTTCTGGCAGATGGGCAGCACGCCGTATGTCGGCGGCGGCTTCGGCCATTTTTACGCGTACGCGCCGCACAAGATGGAATACCCGATCGACCGTTTCGCGATGGAAACCAAGCGGCTGCTCGATGTGCTCGACAAGCGGCTGGCGGACAACGAGTTCATGGCGGGCAGCGAATACACCATTGCCGACATGGCGGCGTGGCCGTGGTACGGCGGGCTGGTGAAGTTCGGGCAGTACGGCGCGGCCGAGTTCCTCGCGGTGCACGAATACAAGAATGTCGTGCGGTGGGCGGATGCGATCTACGCGCGGCCGGCGGTGAAGCGCGGGCGCATGGTGAACCGCACGGCGGGCGCGCCGTCGGAGCAATTGTGGGAACGCCACGACGCGAGCGATTTCGCAACGAAGACGCAGGACAAGGTAGCGGCGGCGGCGGAGTGAGCACCGACGCGCCGCAGCCCGGACAACCACAGGAAGCGCCGATCGGCATCAACGGCATGGCGCATGTCGTGCTGACGGTCAGCGACTTCCGCCGGGCGCGGGCGTTCTACGCGCGGCTGCTGCCGGCATGCGGCATGCGTCCGGTGTTCGATGGGCCCAAGTTCGCGTACTTCGTCGGTGCGCGGACGGCGATCGGCATCGAGCCTTGCGACTCTGCATATCAGGGTGAACGCTTCGTGCAGCAACGCGTCGGCCTGCATCATCTGTGCCTGCGTGCGCGCTCACGCGAGGATGTGGACCGTTGCGCGGCGTTGCTGCGCGAGATGGGGGCGACAATCGTGCGCGCCCCGGTCGAGGGTACCTGGGCTCCAGGCTATTACTCGGTGTTGTTCGAGGACCCGGACGGCATAAGGCTGGAGGTCAATTTCGTGCCTGGCGCCGGCGTGCTGGCCGATGGTGTCAACATAGATCCACGGGATGGTTACGCGTAGCGGAATTGCGGCCCGCGGGTTGGGTAGTGTCCTGATCTGACACTGTCGCCGCATCGAGCCAGTTGGACACCGACGAACCGTACGAGCAAGCGGTCGTCCGGCAACGCCGCCACCTCGAGTGCGCGCCACGGTGCGGCCGGGCGTATGCGGGCGGCTACCGAAGCGCCTGGATCGTCATGGGCATCCCGCATATCATCCGCCCCTCACCCCAGCCGCCGCACCGGCAGCGGCGGTGCGGGATAGCGCCCCGGGCTGGAGTTCCAGTACGCCCATGACCGCGGATCGATGATGCCCGGCGGTGCGTGGTCAAGTGCCTCGCGCAGATCGTCGTCGGACAGGTAAGTGCGCAGCAGCTTCATGTCCTCATGCGTCGCCCGCGCCACGGCATAGGCGACAAAGCGGACCGGATCGGACAAGGCCTGCGCCGGCTCCTCGAACCACACCAGGCGGCGCGCCAGCGCTTCCGTGCCAGGCGTCAAGGGTATGGTCCTCATCGCGAACCGCCGGCACCTGGATCTACCGCGGCGATTACCGGCAACCGGTCAAGATCGACCTCGCGTGCGGCACGTGCCAGCCGATCGCGCACCGGCCGGGGCAGGCTACCCAGGTTGCCGTCCTCGAAATAGGACAGTGCCTTCAGCGTGTTCTGCGGATTGAATGGCGTGCCGTAGATTGCCCGCGCCGCAGCCAGTGCGGTGGGCAGATCGATGCGTCCGTCGGTCAGCAGCGCGTCGATGTCGAGGTAGTCCTTCACCTCGGCACGCACCTGCGCCACCGAAGCCATGGTGCCCGCCAGATCGAGCATCGACGCCATACGCAGGCCGTTGTCCGGCGCGATGAGCGGCGGCAGGAGGCGCGGAAGATCGGGCGATCCGAAGAAGGACAGTTGCACCACGCCGCCTCGATCGACCGTGCAACTGAGCGTGTTCGGCGCACGCTGCGTCACGATCGCGCCGGCAAGAAAGGGCACGGCGGGAAGCAGCAATGCCGCGTCGAGCGGTTGATTGCCGAAGAAATGAAAGTCCACCGACTGACGATGTCCCAGATGCAGCGCCAGGGCCGTGCCGCCATAGAGCACGAACGCCTCCGGCACGGACACCAGTTCATCCCACAGGAGGCGCTGTGGCGCCGACAGGATGTCGAGGCGGGGCGCAAAATCCATGGTCATCTCTTCGGGCTTCTCTCAACCCGCTTTATACCACACGAGGCAAACCACCCGGAGGACCGTCCGATGCCCGAACCCGACCGCATCGATCCGCGCCGCACCGCGCTGATCGCCTACGACGTCTGCCGCCGCGCGCTGATCCCCGCCGATCCCGCCCGCAACGCCGCGATGCGCCCGGTGCTCGACGCCTGGGTGCGCATGATCGCGCTCGTCCGTGCCGCCGGCGTGCCGGTGATCTACACTACCCCCGTCAGCCGCGCCGACGGGGCCGACGTGGTCATGCTGCCCACCGACCTGTCGGCCGAGACCGGCATTCCGCCCCTCACCAACGGCATCGAGGGCACCCCGGAGGCCGGCTTCCCCGACGAAATCGTCCCGCTCCCGCAGGACTACGTCTTCCTCAAGCGCCGTCCCAGCGCGTTCTACGGCACCGGCGTCGCCGAACTGCTGCACATGCTGCGCCGTGACACCATCGTCATCGGCGGCGGCGCCACCAACCGCGGCGTCGAGACCAGCGTGCGCGAGGCCTTCAGCATGGACCTGACCACGGTCGTGGTGCGCGAGTGCTGCTGGGGCAGCGATCAGGCCGCGCACGCTTACAGCCTCGACAAGGCGATGAGGATGTATGCGCGAATCCGCCGCCTCGATCAGGTCGCGGCGATGCTGGGGCAATGACCGGCGCCACCGTGGCTTCGGGTAGCCTGTCGGGATAATTTACAGACTGGGCAAGTCGTTCCGCTCGACGGCGCAATCTTTATGATAATTCAATCTGCTTAGTCCACGGCACAAGATTTGCTTCCCGGCAGCGACCATCGGCGACGGCAATAACGCGCGACAGCAACCACCGGGAGCGAGGGATGAAGAAAATTCTGCTTGCGGGAGCCTCGCTTCTTGCGCTCGCAGTGGTTTCGCGGCCGGCGCGGGCGACGGTGTTCAGCTACACCGGCTCCCTCGTCGATTGGACGGTCCCCGACACCGCCACCTACGACATCGTCGCCTATGGCGCGCAGGGCGGCCTCGGCGGCGAACTCGGCGGCGGGCTGGGCGCCGAGATCGGTGGCGATTTCAGCCTGACGGCGGGCGACACGCTTGAGATCTTCGTGGGCGGCGTGGGCGGCGACGGTCCCGGCGGTGGGGGCGGCGGCGGCGGCAGTTTCGTGGTCGATAGCACCAGCGGCCTGAAACTGGCCATTGCCGGCGGTGGTGGCGGCGCCGGTGGCGGCCGAGGTGGCTCTGCCGGGGAGGGCGGAGTCATTACCCGCGATGGCGGTGGCAGCGGCAGCAGCCCCGGTTACGGGGGGACCTACGGCGCAGGCGGCGGCGGTGGCGGCTTCAAAGGGGGCGGCGGCTACAGCCCGCGCTACACCGGTGGCGGCGGCGGCGCGTTCCCCAACCCCGGCGGCGGTGTTGCCGGCTCCGGCGGCGGTGTCGGCGGAGCCGGCGGCGGCGGCGGCGGCGGCTTCGGCGGTGGTGGCGGCGGCGGCGGCTACAGCGGCGGTGCCGGCGGGTACAGCTTCGGTGGCGGGGGCGGTTACGGCGGCGGATCGTACGACGGCGGGTTCGACCAGGTGCTGATCGCAGCCGAGCATGGCGGCGATGGGCTCGTGTCGATCAACACGCCGGCGGTACCGGAACCGGCTTCGCTGGCATTGCTCGCGAGCGGTCTTGCCGGCCTGATGGCCGGGCGCCGGCGCCGGCGCGCATAGTACCGGCGGCGAGGCACCACAGCGGTTTGGGCGACTCGGACCTGGTGCCCCGGCGCAGTGATTTTGACCCGTTGCACGAAACGGGACCGAAGCTGCGGCTGTCCGTGCCATCGGGGGATTGGTTCGATTCTCGTCCAGGATCGATCCCGAAGAGGCAAGATCGCTGCGCAGAGGTACTTGGCATCCGCGCGCGCACGTTCCGACCGTGTCGTGAAACCAGGGCTGGGAACCCTTTGCGCATCGACTTCGCCGTCGGTGCGTCAACTCTTCCGTCAATGTTCGTTGGCGGCAGCGCGAAGCAAGCATTTCAACGCAGATGACAGACGATGCGCGCAGAACACGCAGATGGCGCGCGGCTGCACGATCTGCCGGGGCGAATGACCGGTTGCAATGCACCAATTATTTGAAAGCGACCGGCCTGCCGCTCTGCCTGTTGCTCACTTTGCGATTGCCGCGCTGGAAACCAAACGTGTTGTCCGAGGCCGATGAACCGCACGAAACCATCTGCGTGTTCTGCGTGCATCTTCTGTTATCTGCGTTTAGATTCTTTCTTTTCTTCCTGCGCTGTAAGCACTGGCCTGCGTGCCTGGGCCGTATGCGAATCCGGCCCATGCAGTCCACCATCGCAGCATGCTCTGCCCGTCGGGATTACAGTGCGGGGCTAACCGGGAGCCGAAAGTACCGACTGGCCGTTTGGTCGCGTCGGCATCGATGCCGCACGCGTCGATATTTTCAGCGTCTGCCATAATACCAGGTTGCAGAATGCTTGACCGATGCGCCTACCTGCGCCGGCCATGACACAAAAGCATCGGCGCCTCCGCGCACGTCTTATCCTGATGCGTATGGGGCCAGGCCCGGCCATGACACAAAGAGTCAGTGTCTCCGACGTCTGGTATAAGACCCAAAAATTGGGTCCCTTGACGCCCTAATCGCCCGCGGAGCCCTTCGACACCAAACGAAAGTCGATGGCGCGCCGCACCCGCAACTCCTGCACGTGGCGCGCGCGCCACAGCGTCAGCGCAAAAGCGACAGGCGCCATCGCCCATTGGAACGCCAGCAGCCCAACGCCCGGGCCGATCCCCAACGCCACGTACCACTGGGCCAGCACGCCCGCGGTGAGGAGATCCAGATGGCCAGCCAGCATCGCCAGAGCCGCAAGCGATGCGAGGTAGAGCGCAATCGCACTGACGACCGGGCTCGGTCCCAGCTCGCTCCGGTATCGCCCGAACAGGCAACCGGCGAGGCCGGAGAGCACGACGATGCAACAGATCGCGATCTTGAACGTCGCAGGCCCCGCCACGGCAGAAATTGCGACGGCGATAAGGGAACCGGTCAGGCACACCCCGTATTGAGCGAGCAATATTGCAAACATGACGCGCCCCAGGGATTCCGCTGCACGATCCGCTATTGCCCGGTGGTGCATTTTCGGCCGAGGGCGAAAAGCAGGACCGCGCACGACCCGGAGGACACGCCGCTCCCCTGGCCCGTCCTTGCAGTATAACAGTATTTGGCTTCCCAATTCTTACGCTCTTCGCGTTGGAATCGATGAACGTCCGTGAATCCACTTTCAATAATCTGCCAATAACAACGGCGGGTCATCGGCAAACCGGGCGCACACCGTGATCGTCGCCGCTCTGCTGACCCCGGCGCGGCAAGGCGCTACGCTCCGGCGATGCCCGAAGCCCCGCATCCGCTGCACATCCTGTCCATCCAGTCCTGGGTCGCCTATGGCCATGTCGGCAACGCGAGCGCGGTGTTCCCACTGCAGCGCCTCGGCGCCGAGGTGTGGTCGATCAACACAGTCCAGTTCTCCAACCACACCGGCTACGGCCATTGGACCGGCCAGGTGTACACTGGCGCGCAGGTGCGCGACCTGGTGGACGGCATTGCCGCGCGCGGCGTGCTGCGCCACTGCGACGCAGTGCTGTCCGGCTACATGGGCGACGCGTCGATCGGCGAGGCCATCCTGCACGCCGTCGCCCGCGTCCGCTCGGAGAATCCAGGCACGGTCTATTGCTGCGACCCGGTGATCGGCGACGTGGAAGAAGGCGTCTATGTCCGCCCCGGTATCGAGGAATTCCTGCGCGACAACGCCCTGCCGCAGGCCGACATCGCCACCCCCAACCGTTTCGAGCTGGAACGTCTGACCGGCCTGCCGTGCACCACCCTCGCCCAGGCCAAAACCGCGGTGACCCGCCTGGCCGGCACGCTCCGCCCCGGCGGCCTGCGCTGCATTCTGCTGACCAGCCTGGACACGGACGAAACCCCCGGCGACCACCTGGACCTGCTGGTGGCGGAGGCCGGCCGTTTCCACCTGCTCCGCACCCCGCGCCTGCCCGTCGCGGTCAACGGCGCCGGCGACGCGATCGCCGCGTTGTTCTTGTTCCACCGCCTGCGCACCGGCAGCGCGGTCGCGGCGCTGGAAGCCGCCGGTTCCGCGGTGCACGGCCTGCTGAAGCGCACCGCGGAAGCTGGCTCGCGCGAGATCCTGACCGTCGCCGCGCAGGACGAATTCGTCAGTCCCTCCACGCGTTTCACCGCCGTCGAATGTCCCCCGTAACCCCCTCCCCCCTTGAGGGGGAGGGTTGGGGAGAGGGGTCCAACCGCCCCCGGCCTGCGCGCGAAGCGACCCCTCACCCCAACCCTCCCCCACAAGGGGGGAGGGAGTCTCCTTTCGCGGCTGGCATGCCCAAGCTCACCTCCTGCGGCGTCCTGGTCACCGACGGCGCCCGCCTGGTGCTCGGCCACGCCACGCACTCCCCGCGCTGGGACATCCCAAAGGGCGTCGCCGAACCTGGTGAACCCTACGCCGTCGCCGCCGCGCGCGAGCTGGACGAGGAGACCGGCCTGATCGTCCCGCCCGACGAGCTGCGCGACCTCGGCCTGCACACCTACCTGCCCGGCAAGGGCCTCGCGCTGTTTCTGTGGCGGCCTCCCATCATGCCGGACCCGCGGCAACTGGCCTGCCGCTCCACCTTCCAGCTTCCGTCCGGCGCCAGCTTCCCGGAATTCGACCGTTTCGGCGTCTTTCCCTGGGACGAGGCATTGCAGAAGGTCGGCCGCAACATGGCGCGCGTGCTTGCCGCGCTCCGGCCGTTAACGTGACGGCAAGGTTCCCGCCGTATCGTCGCGCTGCCATCCCGACCCGAACGGCGCCAGCAAAACCCAGATGCCAGCACGATTCATCGATCCCGACTCGCTTGCCACGTTGTTACTGCACAGCAAGGTCGTGCCGCTCGCGCTCGCCGAGGACGGACTCGTGCTGTTTGCCAACGCCGGCTTCCGCGACCTGCTGTGCGGCGGCGAAAACCCGGCCGGCACGCGCATGCTCGACTGGTTCGCGGCGCCGGAGCACGACCGCGTCGGCGCCGCGCTGCGTGCCTGCGGCCAGCCGCATGGCACGTGCATCGCGGCAGCACGGCGTCCCGACGGATCGGCCGCCGATGTGGAGCTGCGGTTCGACGCGACGGAAGACTCGAAGCTGGTCGCCGCCTTCGCGCGCGATGTCACGCAGCGCCTCCGCGCCGACGCGCAACTCAGCCTGCTGGCGTATTCCGACGGGCTGACCGGTCTCGCCAATCGCGCGATGTTCTGCGACCGGCTGCGCCAGACGGCGCTGACCGCACGCCGCGCGGCCACCACGTTCGCCGTGCTGATGCTCGACTGCGACGGGTTCAAGGCGATCAACGACCGGCACGGCCATGCCGCCGGCGACTTCGTGCTGCAGCGCACCGCCAGCCGGTTGCTCGCCTGCCTGCGGGACACCGATACGGTCGCTCGGCTGGGCGGCGACGAATTCGCGGTGCTGTTGCCCAACCTGGGATCGCGGACCGCCGCCTCCGCGGTGGCGCAACGGCTGATTGAGGCGGCACGCCAGCCGATCCCGGTCGGCGGCGACGAACTCGCGCTGGGCGTCAGCGTCGGCATCGCCGTGTTCCCAGAACATGCGGGCACCACGGACGACTTGCTCGCCGCGGCCGACAGCGCGCTGTACGCCGCCAAGCGGCACGGCCGCGGGCGCTTCGCCTGGGCCGATCCGCCGTCGCCCGCATTCACGGCGCCCGCACCGCTGAGCTGGACCGCGGCGCATGAGGTCGGCGTGCCGGCCATGGACAAGCAGCATGCGGCGCTGGCGTCGCGGCTGAACGAGCTGGGAAGCGCGATGCGGGACGGCGCGGAGACCGGATCTTTGCTCGAGGAGGCGATCCGCTACACCGCGTTTCATTTCGCCACCGAGGAGCGGCTGATGCAGGCGCACGGCTATCCCGGCCTGGAGGCGCATCGCGATTTGCACCAGCAGTTGCTGACCGATCTACGCGGGCTGCGTTTGACCGGCGGCGATGTTGTCACAGTCGGCCTGGTGCTGCGCTATTTGCAGGAATGGCTGCTGCGGCATGTCGATGGCGCCGACCGGGACTTTGCCGACGCGCTGCACCGTCACGCCACGCTCTGAACGGCTGCCGGCCGGGCACTGCGTTCGCGGGGCACGCGTCGCGGCGGTAGGATGCGTCCGTCCAGGCAGAGGGAGGCAACCATGACCTTGGAAGTTCGCCGCATCGTCACCGGCCATGACGCCAACGGCAAAGCCGTCGTCGCGACCGACGAACGCCTGCCCGGCACCAGTCGGCCCGGCCGTACCGGCATCGCCCGCGTCGATTTGTGGTCCAGCAACAGCATGCCGGTCGATAATTCCGACGAAGCTGCCGCGGCACAGCGCGCCGGCTTCGTGGTGCGGCACAATTATGTTGGCTCGGGCCAGGGCACCGTCGTGCGTATCACCGAGTTCGCGCCAGGCTCGCCCAAGTTCATGCACCGCACGGAGACGCTGGATTACGCGATCCTGCTGTCCGGCGAATGCGACCTGGAGCTGGATGACGGCGTGCTGGTGCACATGAAAGCGGGCGATGTGGTGGTGCAGCGCGGCACGATGCATGCGTGGGTGAACACTGGCCAGGAGCCCTGCGTGTTCGCGTTCGTGCTGATTGATGCCGAGCCGGCGGAGGCGGGCGGGCAGAAGCTGCTGACGCATTATCCGGGGTGACGCGGCGCCGCAGCGGCCGGGGTTGCCGAGTCGGCTGTCGGTTGCCGGCCCTTGCGCGTTGCCATGCTTGCCGCCACGCTGCGCCCGCGATCACAGCAGGAGTTGCGACACATGCAGGTCGAGATCGAATACTGCGGAGCTTGAGGCTATGAGCCGCGCGCCCGTGGGGTGCGGAACGTGATTCTCGGACAACAGCCGTTGGCGAAGGTGACGCTGCGCAAGAGCAGCGGCGGCGTGTTCGAGATTACGGTGGACGGGAGGCTCGTCTTCTCGAAGAAGGCGACCCACCAGTTCCCATCGGACGAGGCCGTGATTCGCGCCCTCGGCTGATGTTTCTGCACCGGCTCCCGAGTCGGGAGAAGGGCGGCGGTGCCTGCCGCGTGCCGGCGGCGGTGCCTTTCGTGCGTGCCGTGGCGGACCGGCGTGATTTGCCGGATGACCGAGCCGTTCGCTTTGTTTTCGCTTCAATTCGGAGGACTACCGAGAACCACGGACCCGTGCGGTCATGGCGCCGTGTGCGTCGGCCCGTTCGAGCGGTTGCACCGTTAAAGGCATGGAGATGAACATGACAAGCCCGGTACAAGCTCCAATCATCGTCAACATCAATGCCGCCAACAACGACATATTTACCAATCCCGTTACGGAAACCCTTGCTGCGGGAACTTACTTTGTTCAGCCTATCGGCGTAGCTGGTGGCGGCGCGTACAATGGCTGGGACCCATACAGCAGTGGCGTTGACTGGTGGACTGTTTACTTCATTTCGACACCTGCGCTTATTGCGCAAGATATGGTGTTTTTTGCAGCTGATGTGATGCCGTTGTACCCATCGCAATCTGAGGCGCTTGCGAATGTGCAGGCTACGGCATTCACGATCTCTACCAGTCAGGTGATAGATTTTGGGGTATATGACTCTTATTTTCCAGACAATCTGGGTGGTGTCTCCTTGCAGATCTCGGTGGACACCGCACTGCTCATCATCGGCACGGTTCCGGGTCAGTCAGTAAGCGATGCGGCGACGATTTCCCCCTTCACCGGCGTATCGATCGTCGATCCCAATACCAACCAGACCGAGGCGGTAACGATCACCTTGTCCGCCGCAGCCGACGGCAGCCTCAGCAGCGTGGGCGGCGGCAGCTACAGCGCCGGCGTCTGGTCGATGACCGGTTCACTCGCCGCGGTAAACACGGCTCTGGACGAACTGATCTTCGCCCCGAAGCAGCATCAGGTGGCACCGGGGCAGACTGTCACCACAACCTTCACGATTCAGGACACCGATTCGGCGGGGGCCTCCGCCAGCGACAGCAACACCAGCGTCATCGTCACCGCGGGCACGGTTTTGCCCACCATCACTGGCACCAAAGCGAATCAGACCACCATCGGGACGGGCACCGTCTTGCCTTTCGCCGGCGTGACCGTCGGCGACCTGAACTTTGGCCAGACCGAGACCGTGACGGCTACCTTGTCCAATGCACTGAGCGGTACACTTACCGCGTCGGAAGGGGGCAGCTACAATGCTTCATCCGGGGTTTTTACCGCCACAGGCAGCGCCAATGTGGTCACCGCCGCACTGGACGGCCTGATCTTCACCCCAGCCGGAACCCAGGCCGCCGGCCAAACCGTCACCACAATCTTTGCCATCGAGGACACCGACACCGCCGGTGCCAGCGTGTCCGACAGCGCCACCAGCGTCATCGACAGCCCGGTCCCGTTCTACCTGACACCGGTCTATACCAACGGTACTGTGGAGTTGCAGATCTGGGCATCCGCCGGACGACGACGCCGAAGCGGCCGATCTCTCGATCACCGTTTCTCCCACCGCTGGCACGTTCGGCAACATTACGGGTCCCAGCAACTGGTTGGTTGAACCCAATCCTGAGACCGGCAAGGTGCTCGTAGCCGAAGCGGGGACCTCGCCGGTCGGCGCCACTACCGCGGAACTGATCGCTACAATCAACTTTATCCCGGCTGCCGGTGCCGCCAGCCTTTCTGCGACGGCGACGGTAACTGACTGGACCGACGCCAACAACGTCGAGCACGGATCATTTACGATGGGCCCGACCATTGTGCCGCTCGACGTACTGACGTCCGGTATCGCCTACGGTTGGGACAGCCATGCCGTCCTCAGCGGTGTCACGGTCAGCGCCCTGGGCAGCGGAGACCCGGCCGGCACGGGCCAGTCGCCGATCGACCTGCAGGATGTGCACGTCGATGCCAACGGCAACCTGGTGGCGCAGGTATGGGCCAATGCCGGCACCGCGGCAGGAAATTTCGATGCGACGTTCACCACCGCGGGTAACATTGCAGCGAATTTTCAGCAGGCCTCGACCCTGCCATCGAACTGGTCGGTGGTGCAGAACAACACAACCGGCGGCACCTTGACGCTCGCCGGCGCCGGTCTGACCAATCTGGCCGGCGAGGTCCAGCTTGGCACCATCACCTGGACCCTGCCGGCCGGCACCACCCAGGCGGATGTCTCGCTGACGTCCGGCGACATCGGCGGCACGACAGCTTCGCCGCTGTCGCTGGCCTATGGCGTTTCGATCAGTGCGGCAAACGGCAGCTATTCGGTCACGGCCCTGTCGGGAGATACTTACGATGTGAACGCGAGCCTGACCGCCGGCAACGTGGGCAATGCCATTACCTCGGCAGATGCGTTGGCGGCGCTGAAGCTGGCGGTGGGACTGAATCCGAATCCCTCCATCAACGGCACCCAGTTGATAGTCTCGCCCTATCAGTACATCGCTGCGGATGTGACCGGCAACGGCGTGGTCAACTCGGCGGACGCACTCGCGATCCTGAAAATGGCGGTGGGCCTGCCTGGCGCCGAATCCCCGACCTGGGAGTTCGTGAACGAGAACGAAACCTTCTGGAATCCCGCTACCGATACGTTCACGGTCAATGCGTCGGACGTGCCGACGAATCTTGTCAACACCGTCAGCCTGAGCAGCAGCGAAACGACAAATCTGGTGGGCGTGTTGACCGGGGATGTGAACGGCAGTTGGGTGCCGGTCGACTCCAACGGAAATCCGATCTCCAACTATACCACGATCACGACATCATACTTCGAGGCCCGGAGTGCGGCGTTGAGCAACGTTCCGCTGGCGCTGTGGGGGCTGCCTACGCCGTCCAGCCCGATGACGGTGACCGCCAGCAACGGTAACGATACGCTGTATGCGTCGCCCGGTGCCACGTTGATTTGCGACAGCAACACTGACGTGATCAGCTTCCTGGCGCCGGCGGACAGTCCGGTAGGCAACTCGGCCATCATCTCAGGCTTCAATCCGTCCCTGGGCGACCAGATCGACCTGTCATCGATCGATGCAAACGATCTCTTGCCAGGTATCCAGGCATTCACCTTCATCGGCACCAGTGGGTTTTCCGGGGCGCCGGGTGAGTTGCGGTACAATACCTCCAACGGAGAAACGATCATCCAAGGGTCCACGGCCGGAACAGGTGCCAGCTTCCAGATAGATCTCACCGGTTCCCTGGATTTGCAAAGCGCGGACTTCAAGCTATGATCCAAAATGGAGTCGTCCGAACCACCGATACGGGCTTGCGGGTCATTGCATGCTCCGTCCATATCCGCTGACAAGAGAAAACCATGAGCAACGTGTTCTATGTGACGCAGCCGGTCATTTCGTCAGGCACCGTCACGGTCACGATCATGGCCGATGCAGGTGCGGATGTCGGTTCAGCCGACTACACAATTAACTACGACAGCACCGAGGCTACCTACGACACCACTACCGGGCCGCTCGGCTGGCTGACGTCGGCCAATGGCACCACGGCTGGCTCGGTCATCGTTGCCGAAGCGGGTACAACGGCAATAGCAACCAGCTCAGCGCAGGCCGTTGGAGCCGTCACCTTTACCCCGGTTGCCGGTGCGACCGTCCTTTCGCTGTCCGTCACATTGACCGATTGGGCCACCGAAGACGGTACCGAGGACTCGAGCCAATATGATCTCGGTACCTTCAACGTGGAGTTGGTGCAGTGCTTCGCGGCGGGGACTGAGTTGCTGACGGAGCGGGGCGCTGTTGCAGTCGAAGCGCTGAGCGAGGGCGACCGACTGGCCACGGCCGACGATGCTCGACTGGAGCCGGTGGTGTGGATCGGCCGGCGGGCGGTGAATTGCCAGGTGCATCCGAGGCCGGAACAGGTGTGGCCCATCCAGGTACGAGCCGGCGCGTTCGCACCAGGTCAACCAAAACGGGATCTGTGGTTGTCACCCGATCACGCGGTGTTCGTGAACGACGTACTCGTGCCGATAAAGTATCTGGTCAATGGCACGAGCATCGCACAGGTGAAACGAAATACCGTCACGTACTATCATGTTGAACTGCCGCGGCACGAACTGGTACTGGCGGAGGGGTTGGCAGTGGAGAGCTACCTGGACGTGGGCGATCGATCTAACTTTGAGAATGGCGGCTGGCCGGTAGCGTTGTTTCCGAACTTCACGTATCTGAAGTGGGAGACCGAGGGGTGCGCTCAGCTCATCGTGATCGGGCCCGAGCTGGAGTCGGCACGAGCCGTGGTGGCCGCACGAGCGGCCTCGATTCGCCTGCAAGCCGGATCAGCCCCCAAACCGATTCTCCATCCGCACCACATGCGCCCCGAAAACACCGTGCAGTCAGCCTGACGCAATTCCCCACGCGAGCATCGCCTCGGTCGTGCTGCATGTCCCCGTACGAGGCCTGATAGCGGTGTACAAGAGCTATCTTGAAGCTTGATGGTGGTGACCAGGATGCGCTTCGGCATGCGTTCCTGGGAAAGCACCTCCGTGACCCTCCGCTAACTCCTATGAAAATAACTCGGCGGTGGCCGGCCCGCGCCGCTATACCCGTGCACCGCAGGACCATTTTCAGCCATGGCGGTGCGGCCCCGGCCGCTGGCCGACTCCGTGTTGAATCAAAAGCCGCAACCACCCGCACAGACCCTCAGAAAGAGGCCGCAACCCGGCCCGGCAAACATTGCCCCCGCCCCCTCGCCAATGGCACCCTGACCCCCGACCCATGGCAACCCTCGAAACGCTCGGCCTGCGCAAGGCCTTCGGCACCAACACCATCCTGCACGGCATCGACCTCGCTTTGGCCGATGGCGAGATGCTGGTGATCGTCGGCGCCTCCGGCTGCGGCAAATCGACCCTGCTGCGTCTGGTCGCCGGCCTGGAGACCCCATCCTCCGGCCGCGTCATGCTGGCCGGACGCGACATCACCAACCTCGACCCGGCCGAGCGCGACATCGCCATGGTGTTCCAGAACTACGCGCTCTACCCCCACATGAGCGTATTCGACAACATGGCCTACGGCCTGCGCATCCGCGGCCTGTCGCGCGACGACATCCGCGCCCGCGTGGATGAGGCCGCCGGCCTGCTCGGCCTGGCCGAACTGCTGCAACGCAAGCCACGCCAGCTTTCCGGCGGCCAGCGCCAGCGCGTCGCCATGGGCCGCGCCATCGTCCGCGACCCCAAGCTCTTCCTGTTCGACGAACCGCTGTCCAACCTGGACGCCAAGCTGCGCGTGCAGATGCGCGCCGAGATCCGCCGCCTGCAACGCCGCCTGGGTGTCACCAGCCTGTACGTGACGCACGACCAGGTGGAGGCGATGACCTTGGGCGACCGCCTGCTGGTGTTGCATCAGGGCCGCCCGGCGCAGCTCGCGACGCCGCTGGAGGTGTTCGAGCGCCCCGCCGACACCTACGTCGCCGGCTTCATCGGCGCGCCGGCGATGAACTTCCTGCCCGCCCGCCTGGCCCGCGACGGCAGTGCGGCGCAACTCGACGCCGGCCCGCTGCTCCCCTTCGCCGATGGCCGCCGCATTGGGCCAGACGGCACGAAGCTGACTATCGGCATCCGTCCGGAACACCTGACCCTCGGTGAGGGGATCACCCTGGATGTTGACCTCATCGAGCCATTGGGGTCGGAGACCCTGGTGCACGGCCACCTGCGCGCCGACCCGGACCAGGTGCTCGTGGTCAAGCTGGCAGGCCGTGCGCCGGAGCGTGAGGAGGTTGCTGTGGCCCTTGCTCCAGCGCACTTGCACGTGTTCGATGCAGCAACCGGGCATCGTCTGGACCCGATTCAGGCAGAAACCCACATGCATCGGCTTGCCGCTGGGCAAACAGCCGATTAGGGTCCGAACCGTTACAGACGGATCGAGTTTTCCCCGAATGGCGGCGCTGCCGGCGAATCCCACGCCCACCATCAGCCCCGCGGAGATGCAGATTCTGGTGTCCCGCGCCGGGCTGGTGCTCAACCCAGGGCAGGTTGCAGACCTCGTGCTCGCGTGGCGGCAGGTTGCCGGCCTGATTGCCGGCCTGCCGCAGGACCGGCCGATGGCGGACGACATGGCCGTCGGCTTCCGTCTGCCGCCGCCTACCGCTTCCGGCGCCCCGGCGCGGCCGGCTGCGGCTGATCCTGCCGCGGCCCGCGCCAGGCTGGCGCCACAACCCAAACGCGCTCTGGCCAGGCCCGTTCAGCCGACGCTCACCCAGGCCACGCGCGCCCAGGCCACGCGCGCCCAGGCCACGCCCGCCCCGGCCAAGCCCGCTCGGGCCAAGCCCGCCTCGGCCAAAGCTCCGGCGAATGACCGGCCCAAAGCGAAGCCGACCGCCAGGGCGAAGCCGGTCCCCAGGGCAAAGCCGCCCGCCAAAGCGAAAGCGGCCGCCAAGCCGAAGCCGATTGCCAAGCCGAAGCCTACTGCCAGGCCGAAGCCTACTGCCAAGCCGAAGCCGACTGCCAGGCCGAAGGCGATTCCCAAGGCCAAAGCCAGGCCCACACCCAAGCCAGCGGCGCCCAGGCGCACCACACGCAGGCGATGAAAGGCAGCGCCCCGCCTTTCCTCACCATCGCCGATGCCGGCCGGTTGATCGCCGCGAAGAAGCTTTCGCCGGTGGAGCTGACGCGGTCGCTGCTGGACCGCATCGCGACGGTGGACGCGCAGCTCAACGCCTTCCTGCAGGTGACCGAGCGCCAGGCGCTCGCCGCCGCCCGCGCCGCCGAACGCGCGGTGATGAGCGGCCGCAAGGGGCCGTTGCTGGGCATCCCCGTCGCCTACAAGGACATCTATGAGACGGCCGGCGTGCGCACCACCGCGCACTCCCGCATCCTGGCCGACAACGTGCCGGCGCAGGACGCCGAGACGGTACGGCGGCTGGGCGCGGCCGGCGCGGTCATGCTGGGCAAGCTGGCGACGCATGAGTTCGCCATCGGCGGCCCGGCGTTCGACCTGCCCTGGCCGCCGGCGCGCAATCCCTGGGACACGCGGCGCTTCACCGGCGGGTCATCGTCCGGGTCCGGCGCGGCGGTGGCCGCAGGCTTGGCACTCGGGGCGCTGGGGTCGGATACCGGCGGCTCGATCCGGCTGCCCGCCGCCTATTGCGGCATTGCGGGCCTGAAGCCCACGCCCGGCCTGGTGTCACGCCGCGGCGTGATTCCGTTGGCGCCCAGCCTGGACACCGCGGGACCGATGGCCTGGACCGCGCAGGACTGCGCCATCCTGCTGGACGCGCTGGCCGGGCACGATCCGCTCGATCCGGCTTCCGTGCCGGGGCCGACCGTTTCCTACGCGCGCGCCATCGAGGCGCCGCTGAAGGGACTGCGCGTCGGCCTGCTCCGGCGGTTCTACGAACACGACACGCCCGGCTCGCCCGAGGTGCTGCAGATGATGACCCGCGCCGCCGCGACGCTGCGCGGCCTGGGCGCGCGGGTGGAGGACGCGGCGCTGCCCTCCGTCCAGGAATACAACGCCGTGGGCCGGATTATCATTTGCGCCGAGGCGTACGCGCTGCACGAGCCCACGCTGCGGACGCGGCTGTCCGACTACTCGAGGGTGTTCCGCGTGCGTGTGCTGGCCGGCGCGCTGATCCGTGCCGCGGACTACATCGCCGCGCAGCGCCGCCGCACCGACCTGATCGCCGAGACGGCGAAGGTATTCGAGCGGTTCGACGTGCTGCTGAGCGCACCGACGGCCGGCTCCGCCCCCCTGCTCACAGAACAACGGCCCGATGACGGGTTCTCGCGCCCGCTGGAGACCACGGTGGCCAACGTGGCGGCGATCCCGTCGCTGGTGGTGTGCGGCGGCTTCACCGCGACGGGCCTGCCGCTGGGGCTGGAGATCATGGGCCCGGCCTGGGGCGATGCGACCGTGCTGCGCGTCGGCCACCAGTTCGAACTGGCCGCGGGCCTGCGGGGCCGGCGGCCGGAGCTGTAACCCGCTCCTGTCATTGGAGTTCACCACCGGCCTGGCGGGGCCGCCCGCCCTGGGTGAAACGCCGTCCTTCTGTCATTGCGAGTTGCCACCGGCCGGTGGCGTCCGACCCGCGCTGGATGAAACGGCGTCGGCCGCTTGACGTAGGTTCCCCCCTCCCCTTGAGGGAGGGGTGCGTTCATCCACTGACCGCGGATGTACGCACCCCTCCCCCTGGCCTCGGTCCGCTTCGCGGCCCAAGCCCTCAAGGGGAGGGGGGGGCCTTGTTTCTTGTTAGGCCGCTTGGCCGAAGCAATCCCGTTCGGAATAAGCCGCAGCTTGTCCCGAACGGGATTGCTTCGGCCAAGCGGCCTCGCAATGACAGAAGGTCGCAGACGACCGCAACAACACGAACGCTCTCACACGTCGGCAATCTTCTCCCAATAAAGCTCGCGCTGTGCCACGCCGCTGCCATACGCGCGCGCCGGCGGCCGCAGCACCATCAGCGCGCCTTCGAACCGCACGTCGCGCACCTGGTCCGAACCAATGCGGCTGGGATCCGCCGCCGCATCCACATGCGTGACCAGGCGCGATCCGTCGAACGTGTAGTTGCCGCAGTAGCTGCTGTATTCGCGCGCCACACCGGCCGGCAGTTCGCGCCGCCCGTCGCACACCACCGCCATCATCCGCCCGTCCGCACCGAGCGCGACGCGCCCCGTGCCCTGCCCGCCATATGGCACCGGCAGCTCCTTGCCATCCGCGTCACGCGCAACGGCGCGCACGAGGCGCCAGGTACCAACGATCGATGTCATCTGCCGATCCTTTGTCAAAGTTTGGGAAAGATGCGTTCGAACACCGCGGGCGAGCCCTCGTCGAGCCGCATGGCTGCGCGTACGCGTTTGCTCCATGGATTGGACTCGCGCGCTGCGTTCCATTCCTTTGTGTCGGGAATGCCAGGATTTTCGAACTCATACACGGTGAGGTATTTCGGCTGCGCCTCGACCGCGGTGAAACGGCGCACGCGGATCACGCCCGGAACCTGCAGGTAACCCGGGATGTAGCAGGTGTTGTACCAGTCGTTGAATTCTTCCTCCATCGACGCCGCGATATCGATGCGGCCCATTTGCAGATAGCGCGGCATTTCCGTTGGATGATCCGCCGGGTGCGTGCGTGCCGGGAAAATCTGCCGGTAGCCGATCAGCAGGAAATTGCGGCCGGTGGCGCTGGGCGATGTGACCAGGCGCCGCGCCGACGGCTGATAGCGCACGCCGTCGAGGAACGCGGCCGAACGCAGGACGTTGTTGTCCTCCAGCTCGTACATGGCCAGGTATTTCGGCCCGCCCCGCAACGCCCGGTAACGGCCGGCGCTGAGAATGCCGGGCACTTCGAGCAACCGCCCGATGTGTTCTTCGTCGTACCAACGGTTGAACTCGGCTTCGTGCGCCGGATCAACGTCGGTCCAGGCCATCAGCAGGCCGGTGCCTCTGGTTTTCGGCATGATCGGTTCCCCCTTTTGCCACGCGTGGGCGTGTCCCTCTGTCCGTCCACCTGTCATTGCGAGGCGCACAGCGCCGAAGCAATCTCCCGCCCGACGAGCGTTCCTCGGCTCGTCAGGCACGAGATTGCGTCGGCGCTGCGAACCTCGCAATGACAGGTGGGTGCAGTGCCCTTCGGAACACCGCCCGCCGCGCCTGATTCGCCCCCTATTGCGGCAGCTTCATCACCGTCTGATCGACGTACGGCTTCAGCAGGGCATCCGCACGCTGCTGCGCTGTCGCCATCGCGGCCTCCGGCGTCGCCTTGCCGGCCAGCACCGCCTGCACGCCGTCCTCCAGCGCCTTGCGCACCGCCACCGTGTCGTAGGTATCGAACCAGCCGCGCGCGTATTGCAACTGCGCCAGTGCCACCTTGGCGTTCGGATGCGCCGCCATGTAGGTCTTCATGTCAGGCAGATCGTACGCCGCAATGCGCGGCGCGAAATAGCCGGTGAACTGGCTCCAGTGCGCGGCGATCGGCGGACTGACCAGCCAGTTGATCAGCGTCCATGCCGCGGCCTGCTTTTCCGGCGAGTTGCCACTGGGAACGATCAGGCTGGCGCCGCCGATCGGTGCCGCATTGACGATGCGGCGCGGCAGGAACGCCGTTTTGTACGGTGTCTTCATATTGTCCCGCACGAACGACAGCGACCCGGTGGACAGGATCATCATTGCCGCGCGGCCCTGGAAGAACGCCGTCGTCACCGTGTTGGCGTCGGTCACGCCGGGCGGCATCACGTGCCACTGGTTCACCATCGCGTCGATCAGCTTCACCGCGCCGATCGTGGTGGGCGTGTTGTAATACACCTCGCCACCATAGTTTGTGTTGTAGTAATCGCCGCCGTTCGCCATCGCCAGGCCGCTGGTAATCCAGCCGCAATAGTCATACGTGCAGGGGAACATCAGACCCCAGCGCGTGGTCTGGCTGCCGTTGTGCTTCACCAGCTTCTTCATGTCGGCAACCCAATCGTCCCAGGTGACAGGCGGCTTGTTCGGATCCAGTCCGGCGTCCTTGAACGCATCCACGCTGTAATATAGCAGCGGCGTCGAGTTCTGGAACGGCACGCCATACACGTGCCCTTGCTCGACCGCGTTCACCTTCAACGCCGGCCAGAACTCCGCCATGTACTGGTCCGGCGTCAGACCGTCCTTGGCGATCAGCGGGTCCAACGAGATCGCGTCGTGATTAATGAAGTACTCGCGGATGAAATTGGCGCTCATCAGCACCACACCCGGCGGGCGCCCCGCCTGGATCGCGGCGCGTGTCTTCAGGTTGGTGTCGTCGTAGCTGCCGGTATAGACGGCGGTGACGTGGATGTCGGGATGCGTCTTGTCGAATTGCTCGACCAGCTTCTGCATTTCGACTGCCAGCTTGCCCTGCACCGGGACAGGGAAGAAGAAGTCGATGTCGGTGGCGGCGCGTGCCGTGCCGGCGCCCAGTGTCATTGCGAGGAGCGCAGCGACGAAGCAATCCCGTCGTGGGTGCGCACTCCGCTCGGGATTGCTTCGCTTCGATCGCAATGGCGGCAGGAACCAACGCATGACTTTTTCCCCTATTTGATTCCGGACAACGTGAAGCTGGCGACGAAGCGCCGTTGGAACGCCACGAACGCCACCAGCAGCGGCGCCGCGACGAAGAAGGTACCGGCGGCGATGACGCCCCATTCCGAGCCCGCCTCGGCGCCCGATGTGAACGACGCCAGACCGACCGTCAGCACCTGCGTCGATGGTGACGACGTCGCCATCAGCGGCCACAGGAACTCGTTCCAGTGCGTGGTGACGGACACGATCGCGAACGCGATCAGCCCCGGACGCGCCAGCGGCAGCAGCACGCGGAAGATGATCGTCAGCACGGACGCGCCGTCGATCATCGCCGCTTCCTCATAATCGCGTGGGATGGTGCGGAAGGTCTGACGCATCAGGAACGTGCCGAACGCGGACGCACAGTACGGCGCGGCGATCCCCGCCAGCGAATCGTACAGGTGCAGCCGGATCAGCGTCGTCATGTTCGGCACGATCAGAATCGGTGGAATCAGCATGAGCTGCAGCAGAAACGCGTAGAACACCGTGTTGCGGAACGGGAAGTTCAGCCGCGCGAAAGCATAACCGGCGAGGCTGACGGTGACGCACTGCACCAGCAGCAGCCCGCCGCACAGCAGGATCGTGTTGAGATACCAGAGCGGGAAATTTCCCTCGCTCCACGCGTCGCTGAAGTTGCCCAGGTTGAACGGCCCGTGCGGGAAGATCGAACCTATATCGGACGCTCCGGCGGCGTTCGGACGCAGACTGGCGACCGCCATCCACGCGAACGGGACAGACCATAGTACTGCTGCGGCAATCAGCAGCGGCGGGATAACCAGGCGCGCATCAACTCTCATAATCCGTGCCTCGCTCCAGCGTGCGTAGCGACCCCACCGAGAGCAGGAACAGGAATGCGACGCTGATCACCGTCGCCGCCGACGCCAATCCTACATCGAAGTTCTGGTGCGCTTGCTCGTAGATGTAGAACAACACGAGCGACGTTGCGTCGTCGGGTCCACCCGACGTCATGACGATGACGTGGTCCACTTGCGTCAGCACGTTCAGCAGCGCGATCACCGTGACGAAACCCAGCGTCGGCATCAGCAGCGGCAGCGTGATGTGGCGGAACCGCGCGAATGCACCGGCACCGTCGATTTTTGCCGCGTCGAGGAAATCCGCGGGGATGCCCGATAATCCCGCGAGGAAAAACAGCATGTAGTAGCCGGTGTTCTTCCAGATCGTGATGGCGATGATGGAACCCAGCGCGAGCGACGGATCGCCCAGCCAGTTGGTCTGGCCGATGCCGAGCTTCGCCAGGTAGTAGTCCAGCAGTCCAGCGCCGGGCAGGAAGATGAAAATGAACAAGGCGGCGGCGGCGACCAGCGGGATCAGCAGCGGCAGGGCGATCAGCGTGCGCAGCACGACAACGAACCGCGTGCTGTCGCGTAACCCGAGCGCGAAGGTCAGCGCCAGCGTCAGGCTGGGAATGATCGTGCCCGCGGCATAGAGCAAATTGTTCGACACCGCGCGTGCGAAGTGCGGATCGCAGAACAACCGCACGTAGTTGCCCAGGCCCCAATACGCGGCATTGCCGAAACTGCGCACGGTGAACGACGACAGCAGCACTTGCAGTACCGGCCAGTAGGTGAATGCCAGCAGGAACGCGGCCGAGGGCGCGAGCAGCGCAGCGGCGAGAAGTACGGGATGCGGTCGGGCGCCGCGGCGCGCGGCCGTGCCGGAGCGCACGATCGCGCCAAAGGTCGTTGCAGTATTGCTCATTCGGGGCACGGGTCTGTCCGGGTGCTGATAGGCGGCGAACGATGACGTGGCTGTGACAGTGCGGCAACAGTCCGATGACAGATGGCCGCCATGATGGCTCGCACAGGATTCTGGATTCGTCAGGCCGATCCGTGCTTTGGTCGCCGCGAGGAGTGTGATGGCAGCATCGGGAAAGATCGCGAGGACCGGACACCGCGCCCGGATGGCCGGCGGCGCGGTGCTGCTGATGCTGGCGGCGGTCGCGGCGCGGGCTGACCCGATCACCCTGTACGTCGGCTCCGGCGGCGGCGAATTCGCCTCACTGTCGAGCGCGGTCGCATCCGCCACCGCTGGCTACAACGCTGCCAACACCTATACGATCGACATCGATCCCGGCACCTACCTGAATAGTGCGACGATCGTCAACATTCCGCTGACGATTCAGAACGACAATCCCACCGCCGGCGCGGTGGTGTTGAACGACAGCGCCGACCAGGGCGCGACCCCGACCTATGCGATTCCCAACCTGAAGGGCATCCTCGTGACCAACGCAGCCGTCACGGTGAACGGCCTGACATTCGAGGGCGCTGCCGTGCCGGTCGCCGACGGCGGCAACGGCGCGGGCATCCGTGCCCAGGCGGGCAATCTCTCCGTCTATAACAGCAGTTTCATCGACGACCAGGACGGCATCCTGACCAATCCGGATGCCGCAATGAACGTGCTGATCGACAACTCCGTGTTCGACGGCAACGGCAACGCGACCGGCCCCGATGCCGGCTTCACGCATGCGATCTATGTCGGCGAGGATGCCAGCCTGACGGTCGAGGACAGCACGTTCAACGGCACCCAGGCCGGCCACGATATCAAAAGCCGGGCTGCGAGCACCACGATCGCCGACAATTACCTGGACGACGGCGTGACCGGCACCGCCAGCTATGCGATCGACGTGCCGAACGGCGGCGTGGCCACAATCGAGGGCAACACCATCGTGCAGGGAACCAACACGCAGAACCCGGCGATGATCGCCTACGATGCCGAGCACCTGGCCTACACGGACAACAGCCTGCTGGTGAAGGACAACAGTTTCACCAATTATCTGCCCGGCCTGGCCATCGGTGTGGACAACTACTCCGGAGGCAATGGCGATCCTCCGGTCTATGCGCAACTGACCGGCAATACGTTCACCGATCTGTCCGGCGATTCGCCCAGCACGTTCCAGCCGGTCACCAGACCGGTCAGCACGCCGGAGCCCAGCACGTTCGTTCTGCTGGCGGGCGCGCTGTTGTTGTGGCCGGCCACGCGTCTGCGCCGCAGCGGCACGGATTGACGCCGCCGCCGCGCCGCGGGACATCCGCGCCACCAGACACGGGAGGAAACACATATGCCGGCCAAGCCGTACGTCATCGCGCTCGAGGAGCACTTCCACCATCCGGACGTCGCTGCGACCTATGCGCCGCTGGACTCCAACCGCGCGCCGCCGCTGGTGCAGCGGCTGGAGGATCTGGGCGAGCTGCGCATCAAGGAAATGGACGCCGCCGGCATCGACCTGCAGGTGATCTCGCACGGCGCGCCGGCGATGCAGAAGATGACCGATGCGGCGATGGCGGTGCGCCTGGCACGTGTCGCCAACGACCGGCTGCACGAGGCGGTGCGTGCGCACCCCGATCGCTTCGCCGGTTTCGCCGCGCTGCCGACGCCCGATCCGAAAGCTGCGGCGGACGAACTTGAGCGCGCGGTGACGCAGCTCGGCTTCAAGGGCGCGATGATCCACGGTCTGACCAACGGCCGCTTCCACGATGAAAAGGAGTTCTGGCCGATCTTCGAACGCGCGCAGGCACTGGATGTGCCGATCTATTTTCATCCTTCCGCGCCCGCACAGCCGGTGATCGACACGTACTATGCGACCTATGTGCCGGACGTACCCGGCATCCTGCGCGCGGCGTGGGGCTTCACCGTGGAAACCGCGACGCAGGGCGTGCGCCTGGTGTTGTCCGGCGTGTTCGATGCGTACCCGCGGCTGAAGGTGATCTTCGGCCATTTCGGCGAGGGCCTGCCGTTCTACGCCTGGCGCATCAACATGGCGCTGGAGCGCGACTGGAAAGCCAGCCGCAGTTTCCGCGACGTGTTCCGCGAGCATTTCTACGTCACGACATCGGGCTTCTGGTCCGATCCGGCGCTGATCTGCTGCATCCAGGAATTGGGATTGGACCGCATCATGTTCTCGGTCGATTACCCGTTCGCGCCGAACCAGCCGGCGACGGAATGGCTGTCGCGCGTGCCGCTGTGTCCGGAGGACCAGGTGAAGTTGGCGGGCGGGACCGCGAAGCGGTTGCTCAAGCTGTAAGGCCTTGACTGCGGCTCAGGTGACTCGATATCCGGGTATCACCTGATCCGGAGGCGCCGCCCGATGTATCCGGTGGAAGTGGCCAAAGTGTCCGCCGCATTAGGTGGCGCGCGTACGCTTGGGCGCACTCCGGCATCAGTGAGCGAACTGTTGGATGCCGTGGCACACGGCCTGCCGCGAGCGGTTGTGCCGCAATTGGCAGCGCGCGCGGCGCCGGATCGCGGCGACATGCGGCGCAAGGTCGCAGCTCTGATCGTATCGCCGGCCACTTACAAGCGAAGCCGGCGACTGTCGCCCGCGGCCAGCGAAGCCGAACGGCTTGCCCGCGTCACCGCGCTGGCACTGCAAGCGCTGGGTGACGACGATGAGGCGCGAGAGTGGTTGAACGTGGCGCACCCGCTGCTATCGCACCACACGCCGATCGAAACCGCCGCCACGGACCTCGGGGCACGCATGGTCGAACGTCTCCTCCACAACATCGAATACAGCCTGCCGGCGTAAGTTCCGATGCTTGTATGGCGTCTGGGGACGGCCGCCCATCCGATCTGGGATGGTGCCGGCGCAGCGCGCTATGGCGGCCGATGGAATCCGCCCGGCATGCCGGCGATCTACGCTGCCAGCTCCCTATCGTTGGCGATGCTCGAGCGCCTGGTGCAGCAGAATAATCTCGCGCGCACGTCGCTGGTGGAAGCGATTGTCCCTGATAACATCGAGGTGACAGACCTGATGACCGATCCACCGGCGAACTGGCGCGCACTGGACAGCCCCGAAGCGATGCGAGCCGGTGGAGAATGGCTTGCCCGGCACGGAACCGCGCTGCTGCGGGTGCCATCGGCTATCGTGCCGCGTGAGGCAAACTATGTAATCAATCCGGCGCATCCGGACGCGATCGGAATCCAGGTGATGCCACCCGATCCGCTGTTTTGGGACGCGCGTCTGTTCGGTGTCCCGGCGCCTGCGTAGTGAGAGCTTCGTCGCGCGGAGCACGATCACTCCGCCGCCTGCTGCCTCATCCATTCCGCCATCAACCGGCCCTGGTCCGACGGATAGCGCTCGTTCAGCACCGTCAGCGCGCTGATCCGGTCGGCACGGAAATGCCGGTAGTCCCGCCGCAGCTCGCACCAGCCGACGATCAGTGTCGCCTGCACATAGTACGCCATCGCGATCGGCCAGATGATTCGTTCCGACGGCTCCCCCATGCCGTTCGTATAAGCGATGCGCAGTTTGCGTTCGTCGCGGATCGCCTGGCGCACGGCTGACAGATCGGCGGTCTCCGGCACCGGCGCGCCGGACGCCGACACGAACACCGCCGGGTCGGCAAGCTGCGCGCGCAACGCAGCGGGCAGCACCGCGGTGACCTTCGACAGCACGCTGCCCGCGGCGTGCCGCAACCCCTCATCGCCGGTGCGCGCCACCATGCGCGCGCCGACCGCTATGGCCTCGATCTCCTCGGCGGTGAACATCAGCGGCGGCAGGTCGAAGCCGCGCCGCAGGACATAGCCGATACCGGCGGCGCCCTCGATCGGCACGCGCCGGGCCTGCAACGTGGCGACGTCGCGATAGACGGTGCGGACGTTCACTTCCAGCTCGGCCGCGAGCGCGGCCGCGGTCACCGGCGCGCGCGCCGTGCGCAGCACCTGGATGATGTCGAACAATCGATCGGAGCGGGGCATAAGCGCGATACTACTGACAGGACGCTGTCAGCAGCGACCCCCTATGTTCCGAGCCAACCGAAAAGGGAGCGCCGTGCATGATCGCCTTGACTGACGATCCGGATACACGCCTGGAAGGCGTCCTCGAGAAAGGCCTCACCGACTACAACGAGCAGATGACCGGCAGGCGAGACTGGCGGGCATTGGCGGTTGCGATCAACGACCCGGAGACTGGTGCGCCGGTCGGCGGGCTCCTCGGCCGCACCACGCTCGGCTTGTTCTTCCTCGATCTGTTCTTTTTGCCGGAGCACCTGCGTCGCGGCGGCCTGGGCAGCCAGGCGCTGCGTTTGGCCGAGGAAGAAGCGGTCCGCCGCGGCTGCCGCGCCGCCGCGCTGGTCACCATCGATTTCCAGGCGCCGGAATTCTACGCCCGCAACGGCTGGGAGGAGATCGGCCGCGTGCGCAGCGCAGCGGACGTGGAACGCATCTTCATGCGCAAGATTTTCGCGAAGTGACGGAGACAACAATGCAGTCGATCAGCCTCGATACCGAAAACATGGACTGGATGCCGGGTACGCCGTTGTTCGGCCCGGGCGCCGTCTGGCAGGGCCACGACCTGGTGCAGATCAAGACGCTCAGCGACCGCCGCGCCGAAGGCGAAGGTGCCGCCTATATCTTTCGCTTCACCCCACCCGAAGGAAAGGTGATCCGGGTGATTGCCGTCGCGCTTTCCGACGAGCATATTTTCAGCCTGGAAGGCGGCCGCGGCACCAAGTCGGGCGAGAAGCTGCGGTTCTCCGGGAATTATGGGCTGCACCCACGCGGCAAGCCGCACAGTGCGTTCATCAGCACGGAAACCACCGCGCTGGTGATCTATACGGGGGAGCCGGACGAAGTGCGTTCCATCGATGTGATCGACAAGGCGTAATGGCGTGGCGGATCGTCGGCACGGCGTGGCATGCGGCCTCGCCGTGGCGATGATCGCCGCGGGCTGGAGCGTGATCACCCGGCTGGAAGTCACCAGCACGCTGAATGCGTGGGACATTGCCGCACTGCGTTTTGGGGTCGCGGGCGTGCTGCTGGCCCCCGTCGCGATGCGGCGGGGATTGGCACGCAATCGTCTCGGCGGGCGCGGGCTGGCGATCTTCATTGCCGGTGGCGGCGCTGGTGTCCATCGGCTCGCTGATCCTCTATTTGCCCGGCTATGTCGCGTTGCATGGCCGCAACCTGCTGGGCATGCCGCTGCGTGAGCTTGCAGCGCAGCATCTGCTGCGTCCTGGGCGCATAAACTCTTCTGTCATCATTCGTTGGCGGCATCGCGAAGCAAGTATTTAAACGCAGATGACAGACGATGCACGCAGAACACGCAGATAGCACGCGGCTGTATGATCTGTGTGGGCGAGTGGTCGGCTGCGCATTCATCGCACCGGATACGTTCGAGCCTGGATTCATCGAAAGGGTTTACGAGAATGCCGTGGCTCAGAAGCTGCAACGAGTCACCCGTCGCGACAGGGCAACTGTGCAGCGTCGAGGGGCTCCGCCGTGGCGTCGGCGAGTACAGCACAGGCCTGTTGATCGATGACGTACTCTCATTGTGTCGAAGATCGTCAGCGCATTGATACAATGCAGGAATGATCTGAAAACGACCGGCCTGCTGGGCCGCCAGTGGCTCAATTTCGGCAAGCCCCGCCTGGAAATTTAACGCATTGTCCGAGGCCTGCTAACCGCACGAAACCATCTGCGTGTTCTGCGTGCATCGTCTGTCATCTGCGTTTAGATTCCTTCTTGCCCTGCGGTAACGAAGTACCCGCAGGCGAAGCCAAAGCGTATGCGAACCTGCGCACCCGAACCACGGCTGCGGCATGTTCTGCCGGCCGGGATCACAGCGCGGCGGTACTAGTGGCGCAAAAGCACCCCCGGAATCGCGATCGTAGCCGCCGCGTTGATGCCAACCGCCCAGATCAGCACGTCGAACCGCCCACGCAGGTATGCAACCTCGGAGCGCACTTCGGCGAATCCTTTCTTGAATTCGCTGCGTATCCCGCTGAGTTCGCTCTTCACGTCGGCATGCATCGCATGCATCGCGTTTTCCAATCCGTCGGATCGTTCGCGCACGTCACCCACCTCCTCAGCCGCCGCCTGCGCTTCGCCATCCGATACACCGGCCGCCTTCAGCGGTGCATATAGCTTCCCCAGCATGATGGTCGTCGCCGCGTCCTCCAGATAGGGCGAGGCATTGTGCGACCGCAAGCCTCAACAACCTGCACCCTTGACCGCCGCCCCCAACCCGCCCTCTACACCGCCCCGCCATGTCCCTCCTCGTCATCTCCAACCTCACCATCCGCCTGGGCGGGCGCACGCTGCTTGATACCGCCGACCTCACGATCGATCCCGGCCGCCGCATCGGCCTGGTCGGCCGCAACGGCGCGGGCAAGTCCACGCTGCTGCGCGCCATCGCCCGCGAGCTCACACCGGACGGCGGAGACATCCGCCTCGCCGCCCGCGCCCGCCTGGCCACCGTCGCGCAGGAGGCCCCCTCCGGCCCCGCGTCGCTGCTGGAGACCGTGCTGCAAGGCGATCCCGAACGCCTCGCCCTGCTGCGCGAAGCCGACACCGCCGAACCCCTCCGCCTCGCCGAAGTCCACGACCGCCTGATCGCCATCGGCGCCGAGGCGGCCCCAGCCCGCGCCGCTGCCATCCTCGCCGGCCTCGGCTTCGACGAAGCCGCGCAGGCCCGCCCGGTGCAGGAGTTCTCCGGCGGTTGGCGCATGCGCGTCGCCCTCGCCACCGCCTTGTTCGCCAATCCCGATCTGCTGTTGCTCGACGAGCCGACCAACCACCTCGACCTGGAAGCCACACTCTGGCTGGAATCGTGGCTCGCACGTTTCCCCGGCGCCGCGCTGGTGGTGTCGCACGACCGCGGCCTGCTGGATCGCGCGGTGCAGGCGATCGCGTTCCTCGACCGCGGCAAGATCAGCGTCACGCCCGGCGGCTTCGACGAATTCGTCCGCATCCGTACCGAACGCGCCATGCAGCTCGCCAGCGAGGCGAAGCACATCGCGCTGCAACGCGCGCACATCCAGTCCTTCATCGACCGCTTCCGCTACAAGGCGAGCAAGGCGCGGCAGGCGCAGGCGCGCATCAAGGCGCTCGCCCGGCTGCCGCAGATCGAGACGGTGATCGAAGCCGCCCCCACCCGCTTCGACTTCCCCCAGCCGGCGCGCATCGCTCCGCCGATCCTCGCGCTGGACCGCGTCAACGTCGGCTATGACGGCACGCCGGTGCTGCGCAACGTCTCACTGCTGGTCGATATGGACGACCGCATCGCGCTGCTCGGCGCCAACGGCAACGGCAAATCGACGCTGGCGAAGCTGCTGGCCGGACGGCTGGATCCGCTGAGCGGCGAGATGCGCCGCGGGCCGAAGCTGCGCGTCGGCTACTTCGCCCAGCACCAGACAGAAGAACTAACGGAGTCGCAAACCCCGATCGACCACATGACCCGCGCCCTGCCGCGTGCCTCGCCGCCGCAGGTGCGGTCGCAGCTTGCGCGCTTCGGCCTGGATGCGGACCGCGCGGAAACCCCGATCGCCAATCTGTCCGGCGGCGAAAAGGCGCGGCTGCTGCTGGCGCTGGCGACGCGCGAGGCGCCGCAACTGCTGATCCTCGACGAGCCGACCAACCATCTGGACATCGACGCGCGCGAGGCTCTGGTAAAAGCGCTGGCGGACTTTCAGGGCGCGGTGCTGCTGATCACCCATGATCCGCACCTGGTGGAGCTGGTGGCCGACCGGCTGTGGCTGGTCGCCGACGGCACGGTGCGGCCGTTCGATGGCGACCTGGACGAATATCGCGCGCTGCTGGCGGAACGCGCGCGCCCGGCGGCGAAGGCCGATGCGGCGCCACGCCGCGACGAACGCCGGCGCGAACGGGCGGAAACGCGCGCTGCACAGGCGCCGCTGCGCCGCCAGGCGAAGGACGCCGAGGCGCTGGTGACGAAGCTGAATGCAGAGCGCGCCGTGATCGAAACGAAGCTGGCTGATCCGGCGATGTATGGCCCAGGCCGAGGAGCCGAGCTCACCGCCGTCAACACCCGGCTCGCCGTGGTCGCCCGCGAGACCGCGGCGGCCGAGGCCGCGTGGCTGGAAGCGGCGGAGGCGCTGGAAGCCGCGTCGTAAGCCACAACCTGTCATTGCGAGTTGGCCACCGGCATGGCGGCCGACCGGTCGTGGATGAAACGGCGGCATTGTGTCATTGCGAGGCCGCTTGGCCGAAGCAATCTCCCGCGGGAGATTGCTTCGGCCAAGTGGCCTCGC
>DASXFW010000048.1:0-32476 GCA_036489395.1 Acetobacteraceae bacterium
CCTCCCTCAAGGGGAGGGGGGACTTACGCTCCGGCCGACGCCGTTTCATCCAGGGCGGGGCGGCCCGCCGGCCGGTGGCCAACTCGCACTGACATATACCTGCCCCTACAATTCCCGCATGCCCGATTCGCTGTTCGACTCCCTGTCCACCCATCCTGCTGCCGCACCAGCCGGATCGTTCATCGACGCTGTTCGCAATTTCCACGCGTTCGGCGCGCCGTCAATTGAGCAGGTGGAAAGCAACGTGCCTTACCTGATCAACGAATTCTGGACATCGGCACAGCGCCAGGCGCATTCGATCCACGAGCTCAGCTACCGCGCTTGCTTCAAGCCGCAGCTTCCCGCATTCTTCATCGAGTACCTCACAAAGCCCGGCGACCCGGTGCACGACCCGTTCATGGGCCGTGGAACGACGCCGGTCCAGGCGGCCTTGATGGGACGCCGCCCGCTTGGCAACGACATTAATCCGCTGAGCACCCTGCTGACGCGGCCTCGACTGCATCCTCCGGCGCTGCACGATGTGGCGCACCGTCTGCGCCAGATCGATTGGGAAGCCGGCAAGATCGACGACCCGGAGCTGCTCGTTTTCTACAGCCCGCAGACCTTGCGCGACATCTGCGCGCTGCGTGCCTGGCTGCTGCAACATGCGCCACTGGACGATGTGCCCGATCCGGTTGATGACTGGATCAGGATGGTCGCGATCAATCGGCTGACCGGACATTCGCCGGGCTTCTTCTCGGTCTATACGCTGCCGCCGAACCAGGCGGTGTCGGTTCGCTCGCAGCACAGGATCAACGAACGGCGCGGACAGACTCCATCCAATCGTGACGTTGCCAAGCTGATCCTGCACAAGAGCGCGTCGTTGCTGCGCAGCGGACCGATGCCGTCGCACCCCCCTGCCCTGCTGATGACGGGTTCGGCCGATGCGACGCGCGCAATCCCGACCGGCTTGGTCGCGCTGGTCGTGACGTCACCGCCATTCCTCGACGTGGTGCAATATGCCGAGGACAATTGGCTGCGCTCCTGGTTTGCCGGTATCGATCCGTCCGGCGTTGCCATCGCTCAGCACCGTAACGAAACGGCCTGGCAGGATATGGTTCGGCGGACACTGCATGAGCTCGCGCGGATAGTGCGGCCCGGCGGTCACGTGGCGTTCGAGGTGGGCGAGGTGCGGGGTGGCAAGGTATTGCTCGAACGCCTGGTCTGGGACGCGGCGGAAGGCTTGCCGTTCGAGAGGTTGTTCGTTGTGGTCAATCAACAATCGTTTACCAAGACGGCGAATTGCTGGGGCGTCAGCAACAACGCGAAAGGCACGAACACCAATCGGATTGTCGTGCTGCGACGGCAGTGAGCGGCGGTGGCTGTCATTGCGAGTTGGCCACCAGCCGGCGGCGGCCCACGACTGGATGAACGATCGCGGCTGGAGCGTAAGTCCCCCCTCCCCTTGAGGGAGGGGTTGGGGGAGGGGTGCTTACATCCGCGGTCGGTGGATGTACGCACCCCTCCCCCAACCCCTCCCTCAAGGGGAGGGGAGATGTTGGTTTTTGCTCCTCGCAATGACAGTGGGCTCGTCGGAATCGCTCCGCCGCGCATTCGGTTCGTCATCGAATAGAATGCGCTGCGCGGCACCGTCCATGTCGTCGTACTGGCCGCTGCGCAGCGACCATAGGAATAGCGCCAGACCGCCGCCGCCGAGCAGCAGACTCGCGGCGAGAAGATAGAGGATGACGTTCATGCGCGATCGCCTCGCAAGCGTAGGCTGTTGAGCATGACCAGCAGCGACGAACTGGACATCGCCGCCGCGGCCAGCCAGGGCGTGACGTAGCCGGCAACCGCCAGCGGCACCATCAGCGCGTTGTAGCCGAGCGCCATTGTCAGGTTGCCTCGCATCACGGCGCGCGCGCGCCGCGCCGTGGAGAGCAACAGCACGGCGGGCCGCAATCCGTCGCCCTGGAAGACAGCGTCCGCGACGGTCTGGCTGATGTCGGCTGCGCTGGCGGGCGAGGCGGACACGTTCGCCGCGGCCAGCGACGGCGCGTCGTTCAGGCCGTCGCCGACCATCAGGACGGAGCGGCCGGATGCGCGCAGGGCCTCGATGGCGGCGACCTTCTGCGGCGGCGTGCATTCCGCCTGCCAGTCGGTGATGCCAAGCGCGGCGGCAATGTTGGCGACCGCGGCGGGGTGGTCTCCGGAGATGATGCGCACGCTCAGGTCGCGTGATTGCAACGCCCCGATAATCGCGACGGCGTCGGGGCGCAGCGTTTCGGCAAAGGCAAAACGGACGAGTGGCTGACCAGGTCGGGCCAGCCAGAGCTCTGGAGAAGTGGCGGAGGAGACAGGGGGAGATGTCGTCAAGAGGCGTCCCCCCTCCCCTTGAGGGTGGGGGTTAGGGGGAGGGGTGCGTTCAGCCGCGGCCGTTGGATGGGAGCACCCCTCCCCCTGTCCCCCTCCCTCAAGGGGAGGGGGGACGCTAATCCCACCAATCCCACCAATCCCGCTGCTCGCACCAATCACACCAATCACACCAATCCCACCAATCCCACCAATCCCGCTGCTCCCACCAATCCCGCCGCGCGCACTAACCACGCAGCATTCGTCTGCGTCGCAAAACGCCCGACTGCCCAGCCGCACTTCGCCGGCGGAGAGGCCCTGCCCGGCATGCTCTCTCACGCCCTCCGCCGGTGCCACCGGCCCGGCCGCGTCCAGCAGCGCGCGGGCCAGCGGGTGGCGGCTGTGCACCGCCAGCGATGCCGCGACGGCCAGCGCCTCCGGATCCGCGCCGTTCGCCAGCCCCAGGGTCGGACGCGTCAGCGTGCCGGTCTTGTCGAACACCACGGTATCCACGGCCGCCAGCCGCTCCAGCGCGGTCGCCGACTTCAGCAGCACCCCGGCGCGCAACAGCCGCGACGTGGCGATCACCTGCACGGCCGGCACCGCCAGCGCCACGGCGCAGGGACACGTAACGATCAGCACGGCGCTTACGGTCAGCAGAGCTTGTTCCGCGCCAACGCCCGCCACGAAGAACCACCAGACGAACGTCGCCAGCGCGGTCAGGTGCACGGCGGGCGCGTAGCGGCGCGCCACCCGGTCGGCCAGGACGACGTAGCGGGAGCGACGGGATTCGGCGGCCTCGATCAGGCGCACGCAGTCGGCGAGCAGCGTGCCGTCGCCGCAGGCGGTCGCGCGGACGGTCAGGGGCGCGCCGAGGTTCAGCGTGCCGGCGAACACGGCGGTGCCGGGCGCCGCGGCGACCGGCAGGCTCTCGCCGGTCACCAGGCTGGCGTCGAGCGACGACGCGCCGCGCTCTACCACGCCATCCACGCCGATGCGTTCGCCGAGGCCTACCAGGATCCGGTCGCCGGGCACCACCGCGTGCTGGGCGCGCTGCACCACGCTGCCGTCGGGTGTCAGCACCGACACGCCGGTGCCGCGCAGGGTCAGCAATTGCTCCGCCGTCGCGCGCGCCTGGCCGCGGGCGCGATGGTCCAGCACGCGGCCGATCAGCAAAAAGAACAGCAACGCGGCGGCAGAATCGAACCAGGTGTGTTCCCGGCCCGCGATGGTCTGGGCCAGGCTCATGCTGGTCACCAGCACCACGCCGAGACTGATCGGCACGTCCATATTGGTGCGCCCGTGGCGCAGCGCGGCGATCGCCGAGGTGAAGAACGGCCGCCCGGCATAGGCGATCGCCGGCAGGGCGATCAGCGCGGACACCCAGTGCAGCAGGTCGCGCGTCGCCGGTCCCATGTCGTGCAGCCAGCCGCCGCCCTCGCCGGCCCAGATGCCGATCGAGATCAGCATGACGTTGCCGGCGGCGAACCCGGCCACCCCCAGCGCCCGCAGCAATGCGCGGCCGGTCTGATCGGCGGACGCGGCCAGCGCGGTGGTGTCGAACGGCACCAGGCGGTAGCCCAGGGCTTCGATGTGGCCGACCAGGCGTTCCGCATCTTCCGCGGCGCCGCGCCAGACCAGGCGCAGGCGGCGCGTGGTCAGGTTGACGCGGCCGGTCTGAACGGCGGGTTCCCGCGCCAGGACCGATTCGATCAGCCAGACGCAGGCGCCGCATTGCAGGCCGTCGATCGCCAGCGTCAGTTCATGCGTGCCGTCCGCGTGGGCGGCGACGTGGCGGGCGAGGTCGGGGCGTGGCGTCTGGTCGGGTCGCGGCGGCCGCAGCGACGGATCGAGCACGCGCTGGCGGTAGTAGCGCCCCAGGCCGAGCGTCTGGATGGTCTCGAACGCCGCGGCGCAGCCCGGGCAGCAGAAGCGCCGGCCGCTGCGGGCGGGAAGGCCGCAATGGGCGCAGACGGAATCCTCGGGCGGGGAGAAAGACGCCGCCCGGCCGACGCCGGCCCCCGACCCGAGACGCGGCAACCCGGCGGACGCGGCGCCGGCGAGTGGCAATGTCTCGGCGGCTGGTGGCGGCACGCCGCTCAACCGGTGCCGGGCGACGATCTTGCATCGGGCCCGGGGCGGGACCCGGTGCGCTGCTGCGGGAGAGGCTTCACCACGACCCGCCGCGTCACCGTGACGGCGTGGCCGTTCGCGGCGGCGGAAACCTCCAGCTCCCATTGTCCGGGTGCGATCAGCGCTGCATCCGCGACGTAACGCCCCGCACCCGCGTCATGGAACACCAGGCGCGTCGCTTGCGGTGCGCCGAGCGGGCGCTCCGCCGTTGCGTTGACGCGCGCGCCCTGTAATGGAGTGCCAGCGCGATCGGTCAGCGCCACCACCGCACGTCCCGCGTCGTCCGCGGCGACCTGCACGTTCCAGCCGAGCGCGGCCTGGCGCTGCGCGACGGCGAGAATCTGATTGTAGTGGTTGCTGACGTCGAACCCGTCGCCGCTGGTCTGCCCGGGAAACGTATCCAGCGCGTAATAGACCATCCCCACGTTCACCACGACGACCAGCGACATCGCGGCGACGACTGCCCACGGAAAGATGTTCCACGCCGATCGTCCCGGCCCGCCGCCGTACATCGTTGCCAGTCCGTCCCTTAGACGCATGATCGAATCCTCCGCCCTATCGCACTGGCTCGCCGGGACCCATGAACAACGAATGGTACACCGTGCGTTCGCGTGTGACGGTGTTGCTCAGCACGAAGTCGACGCTCTGCGTGCCGTCCTTCAGCAACGCGGGTTGACCGGCGACCAGCACTCGGAATGAGCCGATGGTATCCGCACCCACGGTCAGGCCGAGCTGGCTGGCGGGACCGAGCTCCTCGTCCGATTCGGTCAGGACCGCGCCGGGCAGACCTTGCACGCTGAGCTCGTACAGCACGGACGCGTTCGCCTTGTTGGAAATCTTGACGTCGTAGCCATTGCGCAGGTCGCCGTTCGCCAGGCGCACGAACAGCGGCGCACGATCGTGCAGTACGGACAGGCCGAGATCGGGGCGCATGGCAAGCGCGATGCCCATCACACAAATGCCGAGCACCAGTGCCGACACATAGATGATCGTGCGGGGACGAAAGAAGCGGAATGACGTGTGCTCGCCGCGGGCCTTTGCTGCCTGGTCCGCCAACGTGTCCCAGGTGATCAGCCAGCCGGGCCGCCCGGTCCTGTGCATCACGTGGTTGCATGCGTCGATGCAGAGGCCGCAGTTGATGCATTCGAGCTGGATGCCGTCTCGGATGTCGATGCCGGTTGGGCAGGCGGTGACGCAGGCGCCGCAATCGACACAGTCGCCGGCTGCATCGTTCGGGTGCCGCTTGCCGCGGGTCCGTGGTTCGCCGCGCCACGCCTGGTAGGTGACCGACAGGCTTTGCTCGTCCAGCATCGCGGACTGGAAACGCGGCCACGGGCACATGTAGGTACACACCTGCTCGCGCGCCCAGCCGGCGAGAAGGTAGGTGGTGGCGGTGAACAGACCGGTAAAGAAATAGACTTCCTTGGATGCGGTACCGGTCCAGAATTCAACTGTTACCGTCGGCGCATCGACGTAGTACATGATCCACGCGCCGCCGGTCCAGAAGGCGATGCCCAGCCAGGCTGCATGTTTCGTGGCCTTACGCCAGATCGTGTTGAACGACAGCGGCGCGGCGTCACGCTTCATGCGTTCGTTGCGGTCGCCTTCCAGCAGGCGCTCGACCCACATGAAGAGATCGGTCCACACGGTCTGCGGGCAGGTGTAGCCGCACCAGACGCGGCCGATCAGGCTGGTCACCAGGAACAAGGCGATTGCGCTCATGATGAGCAGGCCGGCGAGATAGACCATGTCCTGCGGCCAGAGCTTCAGGTCGAAGAAGTAGAAACGCTCGTGGTAGATGTCGAGCAGCAACGCCTGGTCTGGCTGGTTCACGCCGCGGTGCCAGCGCAGCCAGGGGAGAAGGTAGTAGATGCTGAGGCAGGCGATCAGCACCGCCCATTTGAAGGTGCGCACCGGGCCGTGCACCGATTTCGGATAGACGCGGACGCGGTTGGCGTAGAGGTGCTGGCCGGATTCTTCCGCGTCGATTTGCCGCTGCCGGTCGAGTTTGCTGATGCGGGACATGGGGGTTCAGACGGCAGAGGGGCAATGCGCGGAAGGCGCAGAAGGCCCCCCCTCCCCTTGAGGGAGGGGGTTGGGGGGAGGGGTGCGCACATCCACCGACAGCGGATGTGCGCACCCCTCCCCCCATCCCCCTCCCTCAAGGGGAGGGGGGGCGCTGTGTCGGCTGGGTCGTGGGCCGACGTTCACTCCCCACCCCCGAGCGAATGCACGTACAGCGTCACACTTTTGATCGTCGCAGCGTCCAGCCGCGTGTTCCAGTTCGGCATCACGCCCATTTTCGGGTTGGTGACCTGCGCCACCACCGCGTCGCGCGTGTCGCCGTGCAGGTGGATATGCGACGCCAGGCGAGGCGCGCCGACGTCCCGGCCCCCCTGCCCGTTCGCGCCGTGACAGACGGCGCAGTTGTCGGCGAACAGCTTCTTGCCGGGCGCGATGTCCGCGCCGGCAACCGGCGTGCCGAACAAGGTCATGACGTAGTCGGCGACCTGCTGGATTTGCTCGGGCTTCAGCACGCCGTCCACGCCGAACTTCACCATCTGGCTCTGCCGCGCATCTGGATCGTCGCTGCGGATGCCGTGCGTCACGGTCTGCTGGATCGCCGCCAGCGAGCCACCCCACAGCCAGCTTCCCGCGGCGAGCGCGGGATAGCCTGGATTGCCGCCGCCGCCCGCGCCATGACAGGGCTGGCAGTTGTTGGCGAAGGTGATGCGGCCGGCGGTTTCCGCCACCGCGAGAAGCTGCGGGTCCTTGCGGATCTCGGCGAACGACAGGACCTTGATCCGGTCCATCGACACGGCGCGCTGCGCCTGCACTTCCGCCACGTCCTGATCCACGGCGCGGCGTTGCGAATAGCCGAGCACGCCGTGGAAATAGCCGGTGATCCCCGGCACCGACGGATACAGCACGCACAACCCGACCGCCCACGCGATGCAGGCATAGAAGATATACAGCCACCATTTCGGCAGCGGTCGGTTCAGTTCCCTTAGCCCGTCCCACTCGTGACCGGTCGTGTTATGGCCGGTGACCGCGTCCTTCTCTATCTTAGTCGGCACGGCGGGACGCTCCTTCGCGGTCGTCGTCGAGATCGAGGGGAATGCGGCCTTTGCGCTCGATCTCCGAGCGGCGGCCGGGCCAGTAGGTGCCCAGCAGGATCAGCACGAACACGAGAAGGACCGGCACGATCCACAAATGCTGCAGCCATTGGATGACGGGCATCATGGTCATGGCGTGCGCCTCTATTGCTGCAGATGTTCGTTGGCCGGATCGGCGAAATCGACCATCGTGCCGAGCACCTGGAGATACGCCACCAGCGCATCCATCTCGGTGACGACCGTGCCATTGCCGGGCACCACCACCGCCTTTGGATAGCGCTTCAGCAGCTCGGCCGCGTCTGCGCCGGGATCGGCCTGCGCACGCAAATCTGCCTGGGCGTTGGCGATGTCTTCATCGGTGTAAGGCACGCCCACGTCGCGCAGCGTGCGCAACCGGGCCTGCAAATCCGCGGTCGGCAGCGGCGTGTCGGCCAGGAAGCCGTAATGCGGCATCAGCGATTCCGGCACCACGCTTTGCGCGTTGGTCAGGTGGGCGTAGTGCCACTGGCTGGAGTATTTGCCGCCGACACGAGCCAGATCGGGGCCGATGCGCTTGCTGCCCCACTGGAACGGATGGTCGTACATGCTTTCCGCGGCGAGCGAGTAATGGCCGTAGCGTTCAACTTCATCGCGCAGTGCGCGGATCTGCTGGCTGTGGCACAGATAGCAGCCCTCCCGCACATAGATGTCCCTTCCCCGCTGCTCCAGCGGCGAGTACGGCCGCACGCCCTTCACATGCTCGACCGTCGTTTCGATGGTGAACAACGGCACGACTTCGACGATGCCGCCGATCGCGACGGTGATCAGCGTCAGAACCAGGAACAAAAAGGCGTTGCGTTCCAGGGTTTCGTGGCGGATGAACATCGCGGCTATTCCCCCGCCACGGCAAGGCCGGCCGGCAGCACCGCGTCGCGCGGCGCGGTGCTTTGGCTGTAAACCGTCATGATGAAATTATACACCATGATCAGCGCGCCGATGAAGAACATCCAGCCACCCATCAGGCGAATCACGTAATAGGGGTGAACGGCGACGACCGATTCGGCGAACGAGTATTGCAGGAACCCGAATTTGTCGTAGGCGCGCCACATCAGGCCTTCCATGATGCCCGCCACCCACATCGAGGTGATGTAGAACACGATGCCCAGCGTTGCGATCCAGTAGTGCCACGAGGCCAGCCGCGTGGAGTACAGAGCCTCCCGCTTCCACAGCACCGGCACCAGGTAATACAGCGCGCCGAACGTGATGAACGCGACCCAGCCGAGCGCGCCGGAATGCACGTGACCGATCACCCAATCCGTGTAGTGAGCCAGCGCGTTGACGTCGCGCACCGACATGACAGGGCCTTCGAAGGTGGACATGCCGTAGAAGCCCACCGCGGTGACGGAGAAACGCAGGCCCGGGTCGGTGCGCAGTTTGTCCCACGCGCCCGACAGCGTCATGATGCCGTTGATCATGCCGCCCCATGACGGCATCCACAGCATGATCGAGAATGCCGCGCCCAGCGTCTGCGTCCAGTCGGGCAGCGCGGTCCAGTGCAGATGGTGCGGGCCGGCCCAGATGTACAGGAAGATCAGCGACCAGAAATGCACGATGGACAGGCGGTAGGAATAGACCGGCCGGTTCGCCGCTTTCGGAATGAAGTAGTACATCATCCCCAGGAAGCCCGCGGTCAGAAAGAACCCGACCGCGTTGTGGCCATACCACCACTGGATCATCGCATTCTGCACGCCCGCGGTCAGTGAATACGCGTTCGCCGAGTACACCGAAATTGGCAGGTAGATGTTGTTGCCGATATGCAGCACGGCAACGGTCAGAATGAACGCCAGATAGAACCAGTTGGCGACGTAGATATGCGGCTCCTGCCGCTTCAGCAGCGTGCCGATGAAGATCACCGCGTAGGCAACCCAGACGACCGTCAGCCACACGTCGATGTGCCACGGCGGCTCGGCGTATTCCTGGCTTTTGCTGTAACCCATCACGTAGGACAGGGCGGCCATGACGATGAAGAACTGGTAGCCCCAGAATACGAAGTTCGCCAACGCCTCGCCGCCGAACAAGCGCGCGCGGCAGGTGCGCTGCACCACGTAGAACGACGTGCCGAACAACGCGCAGCCGCCGAACGCGAAGATCGCCGCGGAGGTATGCACCGGACGCAGCCGGCCGAAATTCACGTACTGGTCGAGATTGAACTGCGGCCACGCCAGCTCGGTGGCGATATAGATGCCGACCAGGAATGCGACGACGCCCCAGAAGATCGAGGCGATGACGAATTTCTTGACGATGGCTTCGTTGTAATCGACGGCACGCGAAGCGGTGGACGGCTGCGCCGCGACGGCGGCGTAGGCGGCATCATTCATGAGGCTGTTCTCCGCGGACCGATATGGCGACCCGCGCGGCATCCCGCCGGTCGAAATACCGGTGCAGCAGACCAAAGACGAACACCGTGCCCCAACCGGCGAGCGACAGTCCGAATACGTACATTTCGTTGTCGTGTGCGCCGGCGGCCAGGAACAAGCCGACTAGGCTGAATGCGAGCATCGACAGACCGATGATCAGGTCGCCTATTTCGAGACCCATGTTGCCGCTCCACTGGGGGGTGCAGGACCGAAGCGGCCGCGCAGAACACGATCGCCCTTTGTCAATTAACCACGACCGCAAGATGCAGGCATTGATGCAGATCAATGCTGGTGGGATGCCGCGGCAGGATCATGTCGCATGGGCTCGGCGCTGGACCTGCTGACGACGCTGTGCGAGCCGACGGGCGGCGTGGCTCCGGCGGGCGGTTTGCTGCTCGGCCTGCTGCTGGCCGGCGCGGCGGGCAGCCCGATGCATTGCGTGCCGATGTGCGGCGGCTTCGTGCTCGGCCAGGTCGCCGATCGGATGGCGCGGCTGCCGGCGGCACAATTGTGCGAATGGCGGCGCCTGAGGGCGGGGGTGCTGGCGCCGTACCATCTGGGGCGGCTGACGACCTATGCTGGCCTGGGTGCCGTCGCGGGCGTGGCTGGCGCGGCGCTGGGACGGCTGGCGTGGTTCGGCTGGCTGTCGGGGCTGCTGTTGCTGTTTGCCGCGGGGATTTTCCTGGCGCACGCCCTGCGTCGGATGCCGCGCCAGGCGCGCATGTTCTGTCGCCGCAGCGTCCCGCTTCGTCATCCCCGCGAAAGCGGGGACCCGGGCGCGGGGTGGGTCCTTGCTTTCGCGGGGTTGACGCGGGGCAGCGCGGCATGGACCCGCCGCCTCGCCCACATCACGCGCGACATCGACCGCACGCAGTGGCGCGGCGGCTACGCGCTTGGCCTGGCGCTCGGCTTCCTGCCCTGCGGCTTTCTCTACGCGGCCCTGGCGGCGGCGGCATCGAGCGGGAGCCCGGCGATCGGGGCAGTCGGCATGCTGGCGTTCGGTCTGGGTACCGCGCCGGTGCTGATTGCGCTGGGCATCGCCGGCCAGGCGGCCGGGCAACACTGGCAGCGCGCCATCGCATCCGCCGCGCCTGTCATCATGCTGCTCAACGCCGGCCTGCTGGTGGCGCTGGCGGTGCGGCACCTCGCAGTGAATGTGTGACCCAGGAGGGTATCATGCTGCACGATTGGTCATCGATGGCGACGGAACTCTCGGCGGACCTGCGCACGCTGCGCAGCGGCGCGCCGGATGTGATGAAGGGGTTCTCCGCCCTGGCGCAGGCGGCGCTGAAGGCCGACGCGCTGAACACCAAAACCAAGGAGCTGATCGCGCTGGCGATCGCCGTGGCGACGCGCTGCGACGGCTGCATCGCGTTCCATGCGGAGGCGGCGCTGAAGCAGGGCGCCTCGCGCGCCGAGGTGCTGGAGACGATGGGCATGGCGATCTACATGGGCGCCGGCCCGAGCGTGATGTACGCGGCCCAGGCGCTGGAGGCGTTCGACCAGTACAGCGCGAAAACAACGGCGCAGGCGGCGTAGGCTGCGTTCGACCTTCGCCTGGGAGGCAGGCCGGGACGGCGCCTGCGTGCCGTGACGACCGCGCGGATAGGGTAGTGGGCCAGTTTGACGTTCGGACCTGCCAATACCGGGTCGCGATCTACACCGGATGCCGCCCGAGGTGGGCCAGCATCAGGGCGTTGACCTGGTCCGGGACCTGGTCTGCCGCGTAATGGCCCACGCCGGCGAGCGGGGCGAACGTGTAGGGGGCCGCGATGAACTCGGCGGTGCCTTCGGCCGCCATGCGGCCGACCGTGTCGTCGGCATCGCCCCAGATCAGCAGCGTCGGTACGCGCGTGGGACCCACCGGCGGATGCGCGGTGCCGCGGGCGCGGTACCAGCCGATCGCGGCCGCCATCGCCGGTCGGTTGCCGATAACCGAGATGTGCTTCTCGATCGCCGCCTCCGGCACACCGTTGCGGCGCAGCCGCGCACGTACCCAATGCGCGTCGTCCGCCAGGACCTTGTCCTCGGCGCCAGGCTCCAGCAGCCATTTGTGGTGCGCAGAGCGCGTCGATTGCTCCGGATCGTCCCGCAGGGCGCGGTTGAACGCGAGCGGGTGCGGACGCGACAGCAGGGCGAGCGAGCCCAACCGCTCGGGCCAGCGATCGGCGATGTTCCACGAAAGGCTGCCACCCCAGTCGTGCCCGGCGAGGTGAAAGCGGCGCTCGCCATGCCCGAGCCCGGCGACGATGGCCATGGCGTCGCCGATCAATACGTCAATGAGATAGTTGGCATGCTCTGCCGGGTCGGGCCGCGCACCGGGAGCGTAGCCGCGCTGATTAGGGGCGGCGGCAAAATAGCCGGCCTCGGCCAGCGCAACCACCTGCGATTCCCAATAATGGCGGGAGACGCAGAAGCCGTGCAGCATCAGCACCAGCGGCCGGCCGGGATCGCCGGCGACCGAGACGTCGAATTCCAACCCCGGCGCTGTCCGCACGATGCGCGTCTCGATCGCCGTGGTCATCGTCGTGTCCTTGCCTTGCCGCGTCGCCCGCATCCGGCCGTAGTGTGCGGCGCTCAGAAGGGACGGTCGCCCCGCACCAGCATCCGATACAGGCGGCGATGCTGACTGTGATCGTAATCGAAGCCGGCCTTATGCAATGAGGCGCGGTCGTCGATGATCAGCAGGTCGCCCTTTTCATACTCGTGCGCATAGCAGAATTGTGGCTGCGTGATCTTATCGGTCAGATCCTGCAAAAAATCCTGGGTTTCTTCGGGTGACATGCCCGAGACCGTCTCGGTCTTGCCCTTATGAAACCAGACGGCCCTGGTGCCGGTATCCGGATGGGTGCGGACCAAGGGATGCACAGTCGGCGGTTCTGTCGCCTCGAGCTGGGCCTTCACGATATCCGGATTGCCGGTCTTCATCCGCGCGCTGCTGATCAGCGTATTCTCGGTTTTCGCGTCGTCGATCTGCCGTTTCACGTCGTCCGGCAGCGCTTCGTAGGCCGCACGCGCGTTACAAACCGATGTTGTGCCACCCTTATCCGGGACTGCTACCGCATAAAGCATGGTGAACTTGGGCGGCAATTCCTGGTTGGTGTGGTCGGTGTGCCACGTGGCGTTGGCACCAACTTTCGCGGCCTGACCCTTGCTGTCTTTGTGACGGTTGTCGAGCACGCTGATCAACGGAAATCCGTCAACCAGGTAACGTCTGTTCTGGTCCTCCATCAGCTCGCCGAAGATTTCTCCAGCGGCTTGCAATTGGCCTGGGCTGAGGTGCTCTTGCCCACGAATCACCAGGACCACATTTTCGACGACAGCGTTGTAGAGCTTCCTCTGCGTCGCATCGTCGATGGGATGCGCAAGGTCGATTCCGGTCACAATTGCGCCGATGTGCTCCTTGACCTTCGCAATCTCCATAGACTCCGTGGGTACCCTCGATGCGGCAGCGCTCATGATCTGGCTCCTCCTGTTTTGGTCCGCAGATTGTGGCGGGTTCGGGCAGCACTTCCGGAAAACGCTCTCGCCGACAGGATCGGCCGAATGCTCGCATCTATCAAGTATCGCCCGATAACCATGTTGCGTCCGGCAATCCCCGGGTCGTCAGATCGTTGCGACCGCGAAGCCGTCCAGCGCAGACGAATGTCCGCTTTCGGGGAACTCTTGACGCACCACCCGGGGACGACGGAGCAGACCTTGCGTCCAGGCAGGTCCATCGGTCCAGCGTCCGTTTTGTCCGCCCGGACGCGCCGATGCGGCGGCCGCTTCGGAAATTGTGCGGAAAGTTCTATGTTGGCGTCCTATCCGCGGAGCCAGCCATGCCCGAATTGCAGCAAGTCGATCGGCTCGACATCCAGGTGCTGGTCGATAACGTCACCGACAGCCTGTCCTCCACGCCATCCTTCGTCACCCGCGAGTGGGTGACGCTGCAGCGCCGCGGCATGCGCATCCAGGCCGGCGGCGCGTTGTGCTGCGCCAACCACGGCCTGTCGCTCATCATCACCACGCACGGCCCCCGCGGCTCCCACACCATGCTGTTCGATGGCGGTCCGGTCGATTACGCGGTGGAGCGCAACGGCGTGCGCCTCGGCATCGATTTCGGCGCGATCGGCGCGGCCATGCTGTCGCACGGGCATTGGGACCACGCCGGCGGCATTCCGCGCGCCCTGGGCATGATCCTGGGCGCCAACGGCAACCGCCCCGTGCCGCTGTATCTGCACCCCGGCATGTTCTGGCCGCGCGCGCAGCGCCAGTCCGATGGCGGCGTGCTGCCGATGGACCCGATCCCGACGCCGGCGGAATGGGTGAAGCTGGGCGCCGAACCGATCGTTACCGACGCGCCGCAGACCTGCCTCGACGACACGTTCTTCGTCAGCGGCGAAATTCCCCGCCGGACCGCTTACGAAACGGGCGTCGCTTCCCAGGTCTGCCGGCTGACCGAAGGCGCCGACTGGACGCCGGACCCGTTGCTGATGGACGAACGCTTCCTCGCCGTGCACGTACGCGGCAAGGGGCTGGTCGTGTTCAGCGCATGCTCGCACGCCGGCATCGTCAACGTGCTGCACCACGCGCGTGAAACGTTTCCCGATGTGAAGCTGCACGCGGCGATGGGCGGCTTCCACCTGTCCGGTCCGACCGAGGCGGCGATCCCCGAGACGGTGCGCGATCTCGGCGGTTTCGGCCTCGATCTGATCATTCCGGCGCACTGCACCGGCTGGCGCGCGGTGAACGCGCTGGAGCGGGCGTATGGCGAAAAGCTTGTCGTGCCGTCGGCGGTGGGTAAGCGGTTCAGCCTGTGATCACCGAGCCGCAGCGCCGGTTCCTGGCCGCCGCCCGCGTTGCGCATTTGGCGACCGCCGATGCGCGCGGCGTGCCGCATGTGGTGCCGGTCTGTTACGCGCTGGCCGGGGAGACGCTCTACATCACGATCGACGAGAAGCCGAAGCGGCGCGACCGGCCGCTGAAGCGGCTGCGCAATATCGCGGAGAACCCCGCGGTCGCGATCACGGTGGACCGGTGGGACGAGGACTGGACGCGCCTGGCCTGGGTCATGCTGCACGGGAAGGCGGAGCTCCTGCACGATGGCCCAGAGCACGATGCGGCGCAGGACGTGCTGCGGGAGAAGTATGCGCAGTATCGGTCCATGGACCTGGCGCCGCTGCCGGTGATCGCGGTGGTGGTGGAACGCGCGGCGAGTTGGGGGGCGCTCGATAACTCTCCTGTCGGGCATACGTAACCAGAGTCGCGGCAACGCCCGGATTCTGTTCGCGACGGACACTGGCTGGCGCGCCACGCGTCGCCTATATCCATGCGGACATGGCATCGATCGCGCCCAAGTGGCTGGCTGAGGCATTCGCCGACCCGGGAATCCGCACGGTGAGAGCCGTACTGGTCTTTTTCTTCCACGTTGTCACAATGGCCGCCGTACTTCTCGGCATGAAGGTGATCCAGCTTTTGGTAGAGTGGCTTTGGTCTGGCCAGCATATTATGGTATTCGGTGAATGGGATTTGGATTGGCTGTTTCAGCTTATCGACGTGGCTTTGATCGTCGTTGTCGGATTCTTCGGGGTGGGTGAGGCAATAGCCGTTTACCGACGGCCGATCTCGCCCCCCAAGCGTGAGGTTGAAGCTATCGTAGTGGCTGAAGTCGAGGAGGAGACTTGAGGCAGCGTATCAAGATGACCGGAATTGAGCACCTGCTGCCGCACAGGTTGGGCGGGTGGCTCCTAACGCGGCTCGGAATTTACCTCTCCGTCGCGATCGGCACCACGCTGTTCTTTCTGATCGCGGCATCCCTGCAATCTGGGCTGCGCTACCCTGGCTATACGGTCGTCCTGGGCACGCTGACCGGCCTCGCCGCTGCCGTGTTGTGCCTGTTTGCGCTGCGAGGCATTTCCAACGCGGAGAAACGGATAACCATCGTCTCCGACATGAATGATCCCGCGACCATCGTTCGCTATCGCCTCAAGGCACCGGACCCGGAGCACCGTCGAATCGACAGGGCAATAGCCGGCGCAATGATTGCTCTATTGCTGCGTGCGTTGGCTGCGGGCGCGGATCCCAAGTTGATGGAGCAGACGCTACGCAACCTGCATCCCCCACGAGATTGAATGGCGGCCGCCACGCGTTTGCATAGGCAACGGCCGACGGAATCGGCCTGACCCGCAGGTGCCAAGGCGATGCGGGCGGTGGCGGGACGTGTTGAATTCCCTGAGTGACCGCAACGCCCGGATGGCACAGCCCCCTGCCCCACGCCACATTGGCGGCATGAAAGACACAAACACCATCGACCGGCTGCCGGACGAGCCTCTCTGGCAGCAGGTCCTCGCACGCCAGCCTGGCGATTTCCTGTATGCCGTCACCACCATGGGCGTGTACTGCCGCCCCGGCTGCCCGTCGCCGCCGCCGCTGCGCAAGAACGTGCGCTACTTCCGCCATTGCGCCGAGGCCGAGGCCGCCGGCTTCCGCGCCTGCAAGCGCTGCGACCCGAAGGGCGAGCGCGCCGCCATCGCTCAGGCCGTGGTGCGCGACGCCTGTGCGTGCATCGAGGCAGCGGAGGAAATCCCCTCGCTGGATGCGCTGGCCAACCGGGCCGGCTACTCCCGGTTCCACTTCCTGCGCTTGTTCCGCGACCATACCGGCCTGACCCCGCGGGCCTATGCCGAGGGCGTCCGTGCGCGGCGGCTGTCCGCTTCATTGGCCGGCGGCGCACGGGTGGCCGATGCGGTGGCCGGCGCGGGCTATGGCTCGGAAAGCCGGGTCTATGAGAAGACCGGCGCGCTGCTGGGCATGACCCCGGGCGCGGCACGCCGCGGCGGCGAGGGCGAGATCATCCGTACAGCGTCGGCGGATTGCATGTTCGGCCGGCTGCTGGTCGGCGCCACCGACAAGGGCGTCTGCTTCATCGGCTTCGCCGAGCCGGACGACGCGTTGCTGACCGACCTGCGCGCCCGCTTCCCCAAGGCGCGCATCGAGGCCGACGACGCCGCACTGGCCGGCACGGTGCGCGCGGTGCTGGATTTCCTGGAGGAGCCGAAGCAGGCGCTGGATCTGCCGCTGGATCTGCGCGGCACGGCGTTCCAGGAACGGGTCTGGCGCACGCTGACGCGCATCCCGGCGGGGCAGACGCGGTCCTACGCGGAGATCGCCGCGATGATCGGCCAGCCGACGGCAGTGCGTGCCGTGGCGCGGTCCTGCGCGACCAATCCGGTGGCGCTGGCGGTGCCGTGTCATCGGGTGGTGGGGCGCGATGGTGGATTGGCCGGGTACCGATGGGGTGTGCCGCGGAAGGCGGCGCTGCTGGAGAAGGAGAAGGCGGCGCGAGGATGAAAAACATCCCCCCTCCCCTTGAGGGAGGGGGTCAGGGGGAGGGGTGCCTACATCCGCAGACCCGCGACGTGAGCCACCCCTCCCCCTATCCCCCTCCCTCAAGGGGAGGGGGGACTCATTATTATAACATTACAGTGCCGCCTCGATCCGTTCGCATAGCGTGCGCAGCACCATGATCCGGGCGAAGTACTTATCGTTGGCCGGCACCAGCACCCACGGTGCGAACCGGTTGTTGGTGCGGTCGATCATGTCGCACACCGCGTGATCGTACGCCGGCGCCTTTTCGCGATTCCGCCAGTCGTCGGCAGTGATCTTGAAACTCTTGAACGGCGAGTCCTCGCGCGCCTTGAACCGCTTCAACTGCTCCTCCGGCGTGATCGTCAGCCAGAACTTCGTGACAATCCCCCCCGCCTCCGCCATCTGTTCTTCGAAATCGTTGATCTCCGTATAGGCGCGCATCCAGTCGATCTCGGCGCAAAAGCCCTCGACCCGCTCCACCAGCACGCGGCCGTACCAGGAACGATCGAAGATGATCACCCGCCCCAGCCGCGGCACGTGCCGCCAGAAGCGCCACAGATACGGCTGCGCACGTTCCTCCTCGGTCGGCGCGGCGATCGGAATCACCCGGTAGTGCCGCGCGTCGAGCGCCCACACCACGCGGCGGATGGCGCCGCCCTTGCCGGCGGCGTCCATGCCCTCGAACGCCGCGATCACCGAGCGCTTCGCAAACTTCCGATGCCGCATCAGCAGGCTGAGTGTGCCCTGGTACTTCTCCAGCTCCGTACGAAAATTCCGCCGCGACAGCGTCTGACCGAAATCCAGCGCGGACAGCACCGTGCGCCCGTCCGCCGGCGGTTCCGGCAGCGCGGCGACTTGTTCCGGCGGCGGTTTGTCGCCGGCCAGGCGGCGCGACAGCGCCTCGGCGATCGTGCGGCCGACCGTCAGGTAGCGATAGTTCGGATCGCTGCCCTCGACGACGCACCACGGCGCGTAGCCGGTGCTGGTACGGCGGACCATCAGCTCGGTCGTCTTGCGAAACCGGTCGTATTGCTTGAGTCGTTCCCAATCCGTATCGCTGATCCGCCAGCGCTGTTTCGGATCCGCTTCCAATGCCTTCAGCCGCGTCTTCTGTGCCTGCTTCGACAAATGGAACCAGAACTTCAGCAACAGCGTGCCTTCTTCCACCAGCATGCGTTCGAAGCGGATGATGCGTTCGGACGCGCGCACCAGCTCGTCCTCGGTCGTCCTGCCTGCGACGCGGTCGAGTACGGGATTGGAATGCCATCCCCCGAACAAGATGCCGATGCGGCCTTTGGGCGGCAGGGCGCGCCAGTAGCGCCACATGTGGGGACGCTCGCGTTCCTCGTCCGACATGTCGCCGAACGCGGTGGTGACGATGTGGCGCGGATCCATCCATTCGTGCAGGACGTTCAGCGTCTCGCTTTTCCCGGCGCCATCGACGCCGGCGAGGATGATCACCACCGGAAAATCCGGCTTGGCGAGCATCTCGTATTGCAGGGTCAGAAGACGCGCACGCAGGTCGGGGACCTCGTGCTCGTACTCCGCCTTGTCGATCTTGTGGCCGAGCTCAGCCGATTCGAACATGGACCGCGCCTCGCGTCGTGGGGACGGGGCGGAACTTTGACCGCCGGAAACCTTACCGTATCATGAACAGACCACGGGAGGGATTGGACGACAATGGACTATGATGCCGCGTTTGCCGGGCTGAAAGTGATCGACCTGACGGGCGGGGTCGCCGGGCCGTCCTGCGCGATGATGCTGGCGCAGCACGGCGCGAACGTGATCAAGGTGGAGACGCCGCATGGCGGCGGCGACTGGTCGCGTATCCTCGGCCGCCGTTATGAGGATCATTCCGCGTTCTCGGTCTATGGCACGCTGGGCAAGCGCAGCGTCGCGATCGACCTGAAGACCGACGAGGGGCGGGCGATCCTGTGGCGGCTGCTGCACGGCGCCGACGTGTTCATGGAGGGCTTCCGCCCCGGCACCATCAAGCGCTACGGCTTCGACTATGCGACGGTCAGCGAGCGCGAGCCGCAGATCGTCTATTATGCGATTTCCGGGTTCGGGCAGACCGGGCCGCTGGCGTCGCGGCCAGCGATGGACCCGGTGTTGCAGGCGTTCATCGGCATCGTTACCGAGAACCGCGGCGAGCACGACAACCACCCGCACCGCATCGCCATCTCGCTGATCGACATGTTCACCGGGCTGCTGGGATTCCAGGCGATCGCCACGTCGCTGTACGTGCGGCGCGAGCAAAAGCGCGGACGTTTCCTGGAAGCGAGCCTGATGCAGGGCGGCGCGATGCTGTCGGTGATCCGCATGATCGCGAACTACCTGGAGCGCGGCACGACGCAGCGCACCAGCATGCCGAACGGCGTGTTCAACACGGCGGACGGGCAGATCAACGTGACGATGGTGCGGCCGGATAACTGGGGGCCGTTCTGCGAGGCGCTCGAGCAGCGGGCGCTGCTGACGGATGCCCGGTTTGCGGAGCCGAGGGCGCGGGGCGAGCACCTGGACGAATTGTTGGCTCTGCTGCGGCCGGTGTTTGCATCGAAGCCGACGGCGTGGCTGGCGGAACGCTTCACCGCGGCGGGGATCATGAACGGGCGGGTCAACTCGTATGAGGAATTCCTGCGCGAACCGCAGGTGGAGGCGACGGGGATCATGGCGTGGCTGGACCAGCCGGGCTTTTCGGAGCAGGTGCCGATGCCGAATATCCCCGGGTTGCCGGCGTTCGAGAATGGCTCGAAGCGGGCGCATGCGCCGCGGCTGGGGGAGCACACGGTCGAGGTGTTGGAAGAGCATGGATATACGCGGCCGGAGATCGAAGGATTGATCGCGCGTAAGGTTGTTGGCGTGGCGGGGGCCTGAACGGGTTGGGCCGCTGCTCGGGACGCGCTTTCCCGGTTGGCAGGGTCGGCATTTTAACACAGAGTTCCGCAGAGGCAGGTGCAGGGGCCTCGCCTGAAGACCCAAGGACAAAGGACCTCGCAAAATGAAGTTCGGCGCATCGATGTTCTTCACCGACTATTCGATGGCCCCCGCCGAGCTCGCGGTGGCGCTGGAGCAACGCGGGTTCGACATCGTGTGGGCGCCGGAGCACTCGCACATCCCGCTCGGCCGCAAGACCCCGTTCGTGCTCGGCGGCGACCTGCCGAAGCGCTACTACGACGTGATGGACCCGTTCGTCACGCTGACCGCGGCGGCGATGGCGACGAAGACTCTGAAGATCGGCACTGGCGTTTGCCTGATCGCGCAACGCGATCCGATCCAGACGGCGAAGCTGGTGGCCTCGATCGACCAGGTATCCGGCGGGCGCTTCGTCTTCGGCATCGGCAACGGCTGGAACCAGGACGAAATGGAGAATCACGGCACGGTGTTCGCCACCCGCCACAAGCTGGCGCGCGAGCGGATCGAGGCGATGCAGGCGATCTGGACTCAGCCGAAGGCCGAGTACCACGGGGAGTTTGTCAATTTCGACCCGATGATGACCTGGCCGAAGCCGGTGCAGAAGCCGTATCCGCCCGTCCTGGTCGGCGGTGCGTTTCCGTATAGTGCGCGGCGCGCCATCCGCTACGGCGACGGCTGGATGCCGCAGGTCACCTCGTCATCGCCGGCGCCGCTGACCGAATTGATCCCGCGCTTTCGGCAGATGGCGGCGGAGGCGGGGCGCGACCCGGCGAAGTTTGACATTTCGATCGGCGGCCAGGCGGAAGATGCCGATCTGATCAAGCGCTATCAGGACCTGGCGGTGAACCGCGTGTCGGTCAGCCTGCCGTCAGAAACGGCGGAAACGATCCTGCCGGTGCTGGACCGCTGGGTCGCGATCATCCGCGCGGTGAACGGGTAGTCCTGCCGTTGCGAGTTGCCACTGGCCGGCCGGCTGCCCCCCTGACATTGCGAGGCCGCTTGGCCGAAGCAATCCCCCGCGGGAGATTGCTTCGGCCAAGCGGCCTCGCAATGACACTTGCGATCCCGTTGTGCAGCGCGGCATTGTGTGGCACCGTTGCAGCCGCGCCAGACATTCGGAGATTTTGATTCGTGGCAGCCAGCATCAGCCGGATTTCGCGCCGTGGCATGATGGCAGCCGCCGCCTCGCTGTGCGCCGTACGCCCCGGCCGCGCCGAAACCGCCTGGACCCGCACGGCCTACGAAACCGCGATGCACGCCTCTGGCCGCCCGGTCAGCCTGACCGATGCGCAGTTCGACGCCATCCAGCACCGCAAGCCGGCCGCGATGCGGCTGATCGAAACGTACCTGAAGCAGCACCTCGGCCACGCCGATCCCGCCGTTTTGGCAGCGTTCGAAACCGTGCCGCGCGAGTACTTTCATTACATTTACTCGGAACACCGCGCGACGCCGGGCGACGCCTACGAGGCGGATCCGAAGCCGTGGGGCATCGGCTGGGGCTCGGCATTGTCGGACTATCTCGGCCAGGCCTACATGACCCAGGTCTGCCAGCCGAAGCCCGGACAGACGACCTTGGAGATCGGCACCGGCAGCGGCTTCCAGAGCGCTCTGCTGTCGCGCGTCGTGGACCAGGCCTACACGGTCGAGATCATCCAGCCACTCGGCAACGCGGTGTCGCGTATCTTCCAGCCGCTTGGCTATGCCAACGTGCATACCAAGGTTGGCGACGGCTATTACGGCTGGCCCGAAGTGGAAGGCGGCTTCGACGTCATCATCGTGACATGCGCCGCGCAATACACGCCGCCCGAGTTGTTCAAGCAGATGAAGCCAGGCGGGCTCATGGTGATTCCAATCGGCCAGCCGTTCAAGCGCGGCCAGGTGCTTTACGTCTATACGAAGGATGCCGAGGGGAAGATCCACTCGCGCCGCGACATGGGCGTGTTCTTCATTCCGATGACCGGCGCGATTCAGAAGGTGCCGCGCGGGGCGTAACCCCATCATGCATCGATAAGCGCAACGCCCGACGCGTGGGCCGCGCGCCGCAGATCGCCGTCGCGCGTGGCCAGCGGCAGCCCCAGGTCCATCGCCAGATCGAGGTAGAGGGCATCGTAGGTTGTCAGCCGGTAGGTCCGCGCCAGACGCAACACCGGACCATGGACCCGGCTTGTTCTATCCACGGTCTCGATCGGCAGGCTGTCGAGCAATCCGAGCATCTCCTCACAGCGGTCGGGGGTGATGCGCCGCCTTCGCTCGGCCATGAGCAGCAGATTGGCGCTTTCGGCATGCCACAACACTGGCACTGTGGCGTGCCGCTCGGTCAGGCTGGCACGCAATGCATCGCTTGCCGGGGTTGCCTCGTCGGCGAAACACCATGCGGCCGTGACCGACGCGTCGAGGACGAAGCTGCCTACCACTTGCGTCCGGCGTCGCGGAACTCGCGCCAATCGCCCGCAAGCGTCTGACCCGCGGCGATCGTTTTCATCCGTTCGATGGCGCTTCTGACACGGTCCGGGTCGCGGCGTTCCACCGGCACGAGCTGCGCCACCGGCTTGCCATGACGCGTGATCGTGAAGGCCTCGCCTTTTGCCACTCGCTCCAGCAGGGCCGACAGATGCGTCTTGGCCTCGAAAGCACCCACGGTTTCCATTCCAACCAGACTCCAACCAGTCGATCTAACTCTATGTCCCTGGTTCGCCTGCGGCAATACCTCCCAACGCCTACGCCATTCCGCTGGTCGCCCCCAACGACTGGCTCGTCGCGACGCGCTCGGTGTTCGAGGCGCACGACGCGCTGCTGGCATTAACCTTGACCTAAACTGTCTATGTGCATAAATACACATGGACAGCAGGACAGTTATCCGGCTGCTTGAGGTCGCTGGGTGGCGGCTGGTGCGGGTTACAGGAAGCCACCACCACTTCAGGCATCCAGATAAGGCCGGAACGACGACGGTGGCGCATCCGGCCAAGGATATCCCGCCCGGTACACTACGCAGTATCGAACGGCAGTCCGGCGTTCCGCTGCGGAGGAGCTGAGCATGGAGCGATTTTACCCGGCGATCATCGAGCAGGCAGACGAAGGGTTTGGCGTCTATTTTCCCGACCTGCCCGGATGTACCAGCGCCGGCGCTTCGGTACAGGCAGCAGCGCGCAACGCCCAGGAGGCGTTGCAGGCTCATATCGATCTGACCGCGGAGCACGGCGAGGCGCTGCCGGAACCGACCGACCTGGATCGTGTCGTGGTGGAGCCGGATGTCGTCGAGGTCGGGCGCATGTTGCTACGGGCCGAAGTGCCTGGGCGATCGGTCCGGGTGAACATCACATTGCCGGAGGAGCTTTTGGCCGCAGTGGACCGTTACGCGGCACGCACGGGACATACGCGCTCGGGACTGTTAGCATTGGCGGTACGGGAGAGGATGCAGCGCGACCGTGACGCAGCGTGATCGGCTGACGGCGAGCGATATCAGCCGGTTTCGCGCGCCCAAAGACCCGGGCGCGCCCGGTTACGCAATTAAGTTCTTTTACCCGGCGATTCCTCGCGCCAAAGCGCCTGGCAATGGCTTGAGTCACGCCACCCCGCCGGCAGCGCGCGAAAGAGCGTGAGGGCAGCCCCAGACAGGAACCAGATGAGGGAATCTGCAACATCTGTCGAGATGTGCCGCTCGGCCGCGTTGACGATATTACCGACAATGCCCAGAGCCTTCCGGCCAAGGAAGCTAATCAGGTTCTCTGCGCTTCTTACCGCACCATACACAAGGGTCTTGGCGGCGCCACGGGGTTCCTTGATCGCCTCGGCCAGAAAACGAAATGTCTCCGGCAATTCGGGATCGAAATAGGGCGGCTGCTTTTCCATTTCGACGGCCATTTGCGCGAGCGCTTGGCCGACCACGACGGGGCTGGCGTCTCCAACACACAATGGGTCAACCACCGCCGCTCGGTAGAATTCCGTCCAGCGTTCAAACTTTGTGATCCCCATCATAAGTGCGATATGCAGCCTGACCGCATCTGCCGCACCCGCCGCGCCTCCCGTGCGTTCCGTTCCCGCGTTGCTTCAACACGGAGACCAACGTAGGACCGTGCGGACCACGGACGCGCTGTCCTGGTTGACCGAATGCTTTGAGAGGCGCGGAGCACCGCACGAACCGCCCTTCCCCCGACTCGCCCCGACCCATAACCTGCCCCCCATGCCCCACACCGATTTCGTCCACCTCCGCGCCCATTCCGCCTATTCGCTCAGCGAGGGCGCGATCAAGGTGGAGAAGCTCCCCGCCCTCGCCCGCGACGCGCGCATGCCCGCGGTCGCCATCACCGACACCGGCAACTTGTTCGGCGCCCTGGAATTCTCCCAGGCCTGCACTGGCAAGGGCATCCAGCCCATCATCGGCTGCCAGCTTGCGCTGACCCGCGCCGACAACCCACGCCTCGCGCCCGACCCGATCGTGCTGCTGGCACAGAACGCCGAGGGCCTCGCCAACCTCCAGCGCCTGTCGTCCGCCGGCTTCCTCGACAGCGACCCGGGCCAGAAGGCGCAGCTTCCTTTCGAGCGCATCGCACAGCACGCCGCCGGCCTGATCCTGCTGACCGGCGGCACCACCGGGCCGCTCGCGCGCCTGCTCGCGGAAGGCCAGCAGCCGGAAGCCGATCGCTTGCTCGCCTGCTTCGTCGAAGCGTTCCCCGATCGGACGGTGATGGAGCTCCACCGCCACGGCCTCGCGATCGAGAAAGCCATCGAGCCCGGCATGATCGCGCTGGCCGACGCGCACGGCATTCCGCTGGTCGCCACCAACGACTGCTTCTTCGCGACCCCCTCGATGTTCGAGGCGCACGATGCGCTGCTGTGCATCGCCGAGGCCCGCCTGCTGTCCGAAGCCGAGCGCCGCCGCGTCACGCCCGAACACTGGTTCAAGCCCGCCGACGCCATGCGCGCCATGTTCTTCGACCTGCCGGAAGCCTGCGACAACACGCTGGCCATCGCGCAGCGCTGCGCGGTGATGATGGAGACGCGCAAGCCGCTGCTGCCGGTGTCGCCGAAAGTCCGCCCCGGCTCGAACGAAGAAGAGACCGTGCGGGCCATGGCGATCGAGGGCCTCGATCGCCGCATGGACACGCTGGGCGCCGACACCGCCACGCGCGCGCATTATCGCGAACGCCTGGATTACGAGCTCGATGTTATCGCCAGCATGGGCTTCGCCGGATATTTCCTGATCGTCGCCGATTTCATCCAGTGGTCGAAGGCGAACGGCATCCCCGTTGGTCCCGGCCGTGGTTCCGGTGCCGGATCGGTTGCCGCCTGGGCGTTGACCATCACCGACCTCGATCCCCTCCGCTTCGGTCTGCTGTTCGAACGCTTCCTGAACCCCGAACGCGTGTCGATGCCGGATTTCGACATCGATTTCTGCCAGGAAGGCCGCGACCGCGTCATCGACTACGTGCGCAACGAATATGGCGCCGACCGCGTCGCGCAGATCATCACCTTCGGCAAGCTGCAGGCGCGTGCCGCGGTGCGCGACGTGGGCCGCGTGCTCGGCCTGCCGTTCGGCCAGGTCAACAAGGTGGCGGAGCTGATTCCCAACAATCCCGCCCATCCGGTCACCTTGGAAAAGGCGATCGAAGGCGAACCGCGGCTTCAGCAGTTGCGCGATGAAGACGAAGGCATCGCCCGCCTGATGGAAATCGCGCTGCAGATCGAGGGCCTGTACCGCCACGCATCCACGCACGCCGCCGGTGTGGTCATCGGCGATCGGCCGCTGATCGAGCTGGTGCCGCTGTATCGCGATCCGCGTTCCGAATTCCTGGTGACGCAATACTCGATGAAGCACGTCGAGGCTGCCGGACTGGTGAAGTTCGACTTCCTCGGGCTGACCACGCTCACCATCCTGGAGCGCGCCAAGGGGATGCTGCGCGGGCTGGGCGAGGACGTCGATCTCGACCGTCTGCCGCTCGACGACGCGAAGACTTACGAGATGCTGCAACGTGGCGACGCCGGCGGGGTGTTCCAGATGGAAGGCCAGGGCGTGCGCGACACGCTGCGGCAGATGCGGCCCGACCGGATCGAGGACCTGATCGCCGCCGTTGCGCTGTATCGCCCTGGCCCGATGGCCAACATCCCCGACTATTGCCGGCGCAAGCACGGCGAGCCCTGGGCGGCACCGCATCCCGAACTGCACGACATCCTGGCCGAGACCTACGGCATCATGGTCTATCAGGAACAAGTCATGCAGATCGCGCAGAAGATGGCGGGATACAGCCTGGGCGGCGCCGATCTGCTGCGGCGCGCGATGGGCAAGAAGATCCGCGCCGAGATGGACGCGCAGCGCGACACCTTCATCAAGGGCGCCACCGCGCGCGGCATCGCCGAGGCGAAGGCCACCGAAGTCTTCGAGCTTATGTCGAAGTTCGCCGATTACGGCTTCAACAAGTCGCACGCGGCGGCATACGGCATCGTCGCGTACCAGACGGCATGGCTGAAGGCGAACCATCCGGAAGTATTCTTTGCCGCCTGCATGAGCCTGACACTGGGCAACACCGATCGCCTCGCGGCGCTGAAGCAGGAAGCAGAACATGCGGGCATCCGCATCCTGCCGCCGGACATCAACCGTTGCGGTGCCGATTTTTCAGTGCAGCGCGATGCGGAGGGGCGGATCTCGATCCTCTACGCGCTGGCGGCGGTGAAGAAGGTGGGGTTTGCCGCGATGCAGGCGGTGGTCGATGCACGCGGCGATACGCCATTTGCCGACGTGGCGGATTTCGCCGCACGCGTCGATCCGCGCCAGCTCAACAAGATGCAGTTGGAACACCTCGCGAAGGCCGGCGCGTTCGACTCGCTGGACAACAACCGCGCGCGCTTGTTCGCGGCTACCGAAACGATCCTGCGCCGCGCGCAGGCGCTGGCGGAAGAAAAGGACAGCGGCCAGATCGGCTTGTTCGGCGGCACCGACCGGCCAGAGCACCTGCGCCTGCCGCAGATCCCGGACTGGCCGCCGCTCGATCGGCTGGGGTTCGAGGCGGAGGCGATCGGCTTCCATCTGACCGCGCATCCGCTGGATGCCTACGTGCAGGCGCTGCGCCGGCTTGGCGTCACGCCGTGTGCGCAGGTGGAGGCGCGCGGGCACGCCGGCATGACACGCCTGAAGCTCGCCGGCAGCGTCGTGGCGATCAAGGAGCGGATCACCCGCACCGGCAGCCGCATGGCGTGGGTGCGCCTGTCGGACGCATCCGGTTCCTGCGAAGTCACGTTGTTCAGCGAAGTCCTGTCCCGCTCACGCGAGCTGGTGACCAATGACTCGCGGCTGCTGGTGACGGTCGATCTGCGGCAGGAGGGCGAGGCGCTGCGCATCACCGCGCAGGATGTCACAGCGTTGGACGAGGCCGCCGCATCGGCCGGTGCCGCGATGCGCATCTGGCTGCGCGAAACCGCGGCCGTGCCGCACATCCGCGACGTGCTGTCGCGTGAGGGCGGCGGCAAGGGCCGGGTCATCCTGATGCCGCGGCTCGGCACGGCGCAGAGCGTGGAGATTGCGCTGCCTGGCGGCTACAATGTAACGCCGCGGCTGGCGCAGGCGCTGAAACTGCTGCCTGGCGTGGACCAGGTCGAGGAACTGTAGGTCAGCTCACTCCTCGCCCAGTGCGCAGTGACCGAACAACACGGCCAGCGGCAAGGCCATGCAAGCCCAGGCGGTCAGCAGCGTCAGCATGCGCACGAGCATTGCAGGTGGCACGTGATCCAGTCCGATCAGGGTCAGAGCCAGAAGCGGCGGGATAAACGCTGTGATTATTTTTTCACGGAGTTCTGCTAGGCGAGACATCTTCGGTTCACTCCTGACCGGCCCGATGATGCCGTCGTACCGATGGATTTCTGGTCAAGCTCGATCGGAACGATGGCCGAGCATCATGGATGCATGATCCGTGCCAGAGTGAAATTACCATGTTGCAGAACAGGTTACCAAAGCGTCAAGGTTGACCTGACGCCAATCTGTCAAATTTTCCGACGCAACCCGGGTCATGCAGCCAGCGCGGCCGGACCGGCTGCGGCACCGCGGACACGACGGGTGGGTCACAGGGGAAGACAATGCAACAGAAATTCTACGAAATATTCATAGAACAGGGGAATCGACTGTCCCGGATGCCGTGCTGCATAGGTTCTTCTCAATCCCGGAGAAGACCTGCGGGCGCACGCGCGGGGCCGCGCAAGGATAGCGCCACGCGCTCACGGCTGCGTGAACGGATGCGCCGCCGGGCGGGATGTAACAGCCGCGCTGACCCGCTGCAACAGCGCGATCATGTCGTCGTCCGACACGTGGTCGCTGTCCATCATCAGGCGGATCATCGGGTCCTGCAGCCAGCAACCGATGGTCGGTACCGTGATCTGATACGTGCACATCCCACTATTCCATTCTCTCTCGCCGATCGCATCCTACGATCGGTGCACCAGGATCTATGCAAGAAATCGTGTCAGAATATTGCTCGAACGTGGATTGAATTCACGGATTTCGGTGTCGGCGGCGTGAAGCTTTGTTCAGGTTGCGTTACAGTACGTCATCGACAACGTGCACGATACGCGTCGGCGACGTATGGATACCCAGCAGCTTCAATTCACCCTCACCGGCGTTACGAAATATGTGCGGGGTGCAGGCTGGTAGCGCGATCATGTCGCCCGCGTGCAATCGTGCCGGGTCGTCCTGCTGGCCATCCAGCCAGGCCTCCATGACGCCATGCAGCACGAACAGGTATTCGATATAAGGATGCCAGTGCAGCGGCGTGGCATAGCCGGGACGACATGTCTGCACGCCGGTGAACACCGGCAGACCATCATCTCCGGTCAGACGCTGATATTGTGCGAGCGGACCGAACGATACGGCTTCCGCTTCCGACAGTCGGGCGATCGTTGCTTCGGCTTGCGGTCGCATGGTGAGCCTCGTTGCAGAGATGGACTGCCAGTCTGCCCCCGCTGCGCGTCGATGGGCAAATACGTTCTGCCTGTGTTGTTGCGAGCCGTGGGGTGGCCGAGCAAACTCGCCGGACCATTGACCGCAATCGGCAGAGACGCGGATGCAGGGACTGGGCGAGGTGCCAGAGCATATCGCCGCGCGCGTGCTGGCGCGCTGCGGTGTGGCGCATCCCTTCGCCGATCTGCAACCGAGGCGCACCGCGTTGGTCGTAATCGATCTGCAGAACGCGTTTCTCGACAGCGCGCTCGGCTACGCGGTCTGCCCCGCGGGGCATGATATCGTGCCGCAAGTGAACCGGTTGGCCGGCGGGCTGCGCGATGCCGGCGGCGGCGTGTTCTGGATCATGGATACGTTCGACCCGCGCGCCGCCGAGGAATGGCACGCCCTGCACGCCATGCTGACACCGGCTGCACGGGCTCGGAGGGAAGCGGCGGTGGCGGAGGGTTCGCCGGGGCAACGCCTCTGGCCCGCGCTCGATGTGCGGCCCGAGGACGCGGTCGTACGGAAGTATCGGTTCAGCGCATTCCTGCCCGGCGCATCGGATCTGCCCCAGAGTCTGCGGTCACGCGGTTTCGATACCGTGCTGATCGCCGGGTTGGCGACCAACATGTGCTGCGAGTCCTCGGCACGCGACGCGATGATGATGAACTTCCGCACGATCATGGTCGGCGACGCAAACGCCGCGATGACGCCAGAGGAACACCGCGCGTCGCTGCTCGCGTTCTATTCCGCGTTCGGCGACGTGATGGATACGGAATTTCTGCTCCAGCGGCTGCTCGGGTAATGCCAGGCGGCACAACCGATGGAGAAGACGCTATTCGCCGCTGGCGCGCTTCCCCAGTTCGTCGAAGCATTTCAGCATGCGTACCAGCTTATCCATCTCCCGCAACGGAATCATGTTAGGGCCGTCGCTCGGCGCGCGATCGGGATCGGGGTGCGTCTCGATGAACACCGCCGCGACACCCACCGCCAATGCCGCACGCGCCAGCACCGGTGCGAACTCCCGTTCGCCTCCGGACGAAGCACCCTGCCCGCCTGGCTGCTGCACCGAATGGGTCGCGTCGAACACCACCGGATAGCCGGTGCGCGCCATGATCGGCAGCGCACGCATATCGGTCACCAGCGTGTTGTAGCCGAAGCTGGCACCGCGCTCGCACAGCAGGACGTTGTGGTTGCCGGTACCGGCGATCTTCGCGGCGACATGCTGCATGTCCCACGGCGCCAGGAACTGGCCCTTCTTCACGTTGATCGCGCGGCCGGTCTCGCCGGCGGCCAGCAGCAGATCGGTCTGCCGGCAGAGGAAGGCGGGGATCTGCAGCACGTCCACCGCCTCGGCGGCGGGCGCACACTGGTCCGCGGCGTGCACGTCGGTCAGCACCGGCAGGCCGGTGCGTTCGCGCACTTCCGCCAGGATCGCCAGGCCCTGCGCCATGCCGACGCCGCGCGCCGCCGTGGCGCTGGTGCGGTTCGCCTTGTCGTAGCTCGACTTGTAGATCACCGGGACGCCGGTGCGGTCCGACAGCTCGCGCAGCGCGGTGGCTACCTCCATCGCGTGGGCGCGGGATTCGATCTGGCACGGACCGGCGATCAGCACGAACGGCAGGCTATTGCCAATCGCGATCGTTCCCACGCGCACCACGCGCTGCGCTTCGTCCATGCCCACGCTCCTGGTTCTAACGCGACGATGTCATTGCGAGTTGGCAACCGGCCTTCGGCCGACCCCCGACTGGATGAAATGGCGTCGGCGGCCTGACGCAGGTTCCCCCCTCCCCTTGAGGGAGGGGCTGGGGGAGGGGTCCGTACATCCGCGGTCAGTGGATGTACGCACCCCTCCCCCAACCCCTCCCTCAAGGGGAGGGGGGAACCTTGTTTCTTGTTAGTTGGCAACCGGCCGGTAGCAACTCGCGTGACGCTCCATGCCGGGCGCGCAGCCGCCTGTCACACGACCCGGCCGGTATCCGGCTCGATCAGGTGCATCTGGTTCAGGTCCGCGCTCAGCGCCAGCGGCTCGCCCGGCGCGGCGTGCGTGGCCGGATCGACGCGCGCGCACACCGGCTCGTGGCCGATGAAGAAATGCACCATGGTCTCCATGCCCATCGGCTCGACGACATCGACCGGCAGTTCGACCCGCTCCCAGCCCGGGCGGCCACTCTCGTGATATTCGAACAAATGCTCCGGCCGCAGGCCGAGCACCATTTCCCTGTTCTTGTAGGCACCGTACCGATCCGCGCGCGCCGGCGGCACCGGCAGCACGATATCGTTGCTCAGGCGAACCGCGAGGCCGCCACCGGCCCCGTCCTGCACCTGCACTGGCAGGAAGTTCATGGCCGGAGAACCGATGAAGCCGGCGACGAACCGCGTCTTTGGATTGTGGTACAGGTCCTGCGGCGCGCCCACTTGCTCGATCACGCCGTGGTTCATCACCACCACGCGGTCGGCGAGCGTCATCGCCTCGATCTGGTCGTGCGTCACGTAGATCGTCGTGGTGCGCACGGTCTGGTGCACCTTCTTGATCTCGGTGCGCATCTGCACGCGCAGCTTGGCATCCAGGTTGGACAGCGGCTCGTCGAACAAGAACACCTTGGGGTTGCGCACGATGGCGCGGCCCATGGCGACGCGCTGGCGCTGGCCACCGGACAAGGCACGCGGCCGGCGATCCAGCAGCATGCCGATGTCGAGGATGCGCGCGGCTTCATCGACGCGGCGCTTGATCTCGTCCTTCGGGAACTTACGCAACTTCAAGCCGAACGCCATGTTGTCGAAGACGCTCATGTGCGGATAGAGCGCGTAGTTCTGGAACACCATGGCGATGTCGCGGTCGCGCGGCGGCACGTCGTTGACGATGTCCCCGCCGATCCAGATTTCGCCGTCGGTGATTTCCTCGAGGCCGGCGATCATGCGCAGCGTGGTCGATTTGCCGCAGCCGGACGGCCCAACCAGTACGACGAATTCCTGATCCTTGATCTCCAGGTCGATGCCCTTCACCGCCTGGACACCGCCATCGTAGTGCTTGACCACTTTGCGGCAGGAGACTTCAGCCATGGCGCTCGCGCTTCCTCGTGTAAGTGTTGCCTCGTCCCGGCATTCTTTCGCCAGGTTCCTGCGTGAGCATTCCCACATTTCCCCCCGGGACCGCAAGCGGGCTCGGAAAGGCTTCCCGGTCCGCGCCTTACGCCGGCCGGCGGGCCGCCCCGTCCAGGATGGAACGGTCGGCGTCACCCCCACGTCATGCCGACGAAGGTCGGCATCCACGACTTGCTACGCTGGCCGCGGCAAAGGCGTGGATGCCG
>DASXFW010000059.1:0-18392 GCA_036489395.1 Acetobacteraceae bacterium
TGATGAATAATCGCTGCAGTTGACGCACGGTCGCATAATGTCGTCATGCCGACGAAGGTCGGCATCCACGTCTTCCTCCGCTGCGGCACTGCAAGACGTGGATGCCGACCTTCGTCGGCATGACGGGGCAAAGGCCGGTGCTTCACTCAACCGATTCGATTATTCATCAATAGTGCCTTACTGCCCTACCTCCACCCGCGCAGCCGCTCCGCCGCCTCCCGCATGTCCGCCTCCGGCCCGCAATACGAAAACCGCAGGAACCGCCCGCCGCGCGTCCGGTCGAAATCCACGCCCGGCGTCACCGCCACGCCCGCCTCCGCCAGCATTCGTGCGCAGAACGCCGCGCTGTCGTTCGAGCGGTCCGCAATGTCGGCGAACAAGTAGAATGCTCCCTCGGCCGGGGACAGATGCGCAAACCCCGCCTCGGGCAGTGTCCGCAGCAGATGGTCGCGCGACCGCCGGTACCGCGCCACGTTCGCCTGCAATTCCGGCCCGCACGCAAACGCCGCCTCCGCCGCCACCTGCGATACATGCGGCGCCGAAATGAACAGATTCTGCGCCAGGCATTCGACCGGCCGAACCAGATCCTCCGGCAGCACCAGCCACCCGATCCTCCACCCAGTCATCGAGAAATACTTGGAGAAGCTGTTCACCACCACCGCACCGCCGCTGAACGAAGCCGCCGTCGCGATGGCACTTTCATAATGCAGCCCGTGATAGATCTCGTCGCTGATCAGCCGCACGCCATTCGCGTCGCACCAGCGCGCGATCGCCGCCAGTTCGTCCGGATGCAACATCGTGCCGGCCGGATTGCACGGGCTGGCGACGATCAGCCCGTCCGGCACCGGGTCCAACCGTTCCAGCATCGCCACGCTCGGCTGGAAGCGCGTCTCCGGCCCCGCCTCCACCACGACCGGCACCATGCCAAGAGCGGTCAGGATGTTCACGTAGGGCGGGTAGAACGGCGACACCATCGCCACCCGGTCGCCCGGATCGAACGCCGCCAGGAACGCCAGCGGAAATGCGCCCGACGCGCCCACGGTCACGGCCACCCGCTCCACCGGCACGTCCAGGCCGTACCAGTCCCGCACATGCGCGACGATGCGTTCGCGCAGGGACCGCCGGCCGAACGCCTCGGTATAGCCCAGCGCATCGCCGGAACGCAGCGCACGCACCGCCGCCTCCACCGCGCCCGCCGGGGCACCGGTGCCGGGCTGACCCACCTCCATGCGGATGACATGCGGGGCGCCCGGCGGCAGCACGGCGGCACGCGCGTTCGCCGCGGCGATCACGTCCATCACGATGAACGGCGGCGCCGACGCGCCCCGCCCGACCTTCAGCGCCATCAGCTTCCGCCCATTGCCATGCCGGCACCGCGAGGATCGGCCGCCCAGCCGCAGGATGCCTTGTCGCCGGGCAGATAGCCGTAGCATCCGATGACGTTCGCCCGCCCCGGATCGGGCACCGGCGCCGGCATCGGGTGGCCATTCCGCAGCGTGTTGTCCATGCCCACGGCCACCGCCATCGGCGCACCCGCCTGGCCGGAGCCGCCGACCTCGGCGCGGAACTCATGCAAATGATCGTTCCAGGCCAGCGCGGCGGCATACAGCGGCGGCGGCAGCGCGGCCGGAGACGCGGCGAGCAGGAAGCCCATCCCCGGCACAATTCGCCCGGTGCCGAACAAATTGCCCATGCTCACCGCGCACACCACCGCGTTGCCGTTCTGATCCACGGTGGCGAAGGTGGTGGAGGCTGGCAGCCCCGGCAGCCCGGCCTGCGGCAGGGACGGCGAGTCCAGCACCTGCTGCGCCGTAACGCCGCCCTGACGCCACCGCGCCGCCACGGCCAGGGCGCGCGCCTCCGCGCCGCCGAAATCGTTCGGATGCTGCCGCAGCCAGGTGAACGCGGCCAGCGCGGCCAGTCCGCCATCCGCCGGCGGCGGCAGGAACGCCACGCGATCGCCGGATGCGGGGGCGAACAGCGGCGTGCCGAGCTGCGGCAGAGCTCGGCGCAGTTCATCCAGCGTCAGCGGACCGCCGGCCATCGCCGATGCCTGCGCGAGCTGGCGGGCCAGGGGGCCCTGGTACAGATCGCCGACTCCGGAAACCCGGATCTGCGCCAGGGTCGCGCCCAGCGCCGGCTGCAGCAGCGTCTGGCCCTCCTTCAGCGGCGCGCCGTCCTGGCTGAACGCCGCGTGCGCCGCAGGATCCGCGAACAACGGACCGGCAACCACCGAAATGTCGTCGGCCAAAGCGCGGGAGGTCGGCACGCCCAACTGAGCGAGTCGCTCGGCCGGGGCGATCAGGCCATCGAATGGCTCGAGCCCATAACGCGCGTGGAGCAAATAGAGGCCGCGCGCGAACATCGGCACCGCGGCGGGACGGTCGGCGTTCGGCCCCGGATTCGCCGGCGCGATCGGGGTGAACATGATCGCTTCCGGCTCGCCGCCGTTGATGGCGTTGGTCGCTGGCGAATAGGCGAGGCAGGCGCCGCCGGCGCCGAGCCCCGCGCGCGACGGCAGTGTGACCGCCAGGGTGAAGCCCATCGCCACCGCGGCATCGGCGGCCGAGCCGCCCTCCGACAGCACCTGCCGGCCAATCAGCACGGCGCGTGGCTCATCCGCCACCACGCCGCCCAGGAAGCCGGCGACGTGCCCTTGCGTGCCAACCGGTGGCGTGCTGGACCCCAGCAGCTTGTTCGACATGTTGGACAGCGTGCCGCAGGAGACGCACAGCAAGGCGACGGCCAGCGGGACGGCGGCGCGCAAACTCGCTAGGATGGGGCGCATGTTCGCTCGCGCCCTCGCCGTCCGTATCGCCATCCGCGCCGTCTCCCTGCCATCTGTTGTGGGCTTCGCCTGGCTCCCGATGGCGCAAGAGAAAGCCGCATTGTCCTGTTGAGGGTCCGTGCCATAACCGGCTTCGTCAGCACCGGCAACCACGCGGTCCGCCGCCCCGGCGCTGCCTTACCACGTAAGGAAAGAGAACCGCTCATGCCGAGAGTGTTCCGCCTGTGCGCGCTGCTGCCGGCGCTGCTGCCGGCGCTGCTGCTGCCCGCCCTGCTGCCCTGGGCCGCGGCTGCCGCCGAATTCACCCCGGCGCAGCGCGCGGAAATCGTCGAGATCGTCCGCCAGGCGCTGAAACAGGACCCGTCCATCCTGCACGACGCGCTGGCCGCCATGCAGACCGGCGATGCGCGCGCGGCGATCGACGCGGTGCGCGGCAAGCTGGTGACGCCAGCCGATCCGGAGGTGGGCAACCCGAAGGGCGATGTCACCATCGTCGAGTTCTTCGACACGCGCTGCCCGTATTGCCGCGCGATGGAGCCGGAGATGGAGAAATTCGTCGCCGACCATCACAATGTCCGGTTGGTCTATAAGGACCTGCCGATCCTTGGCGCCGCCAGCGTGCTCGGCTCCAAGGCGCTGCTCGGCGCCATGCAGCAGGGCGATTATGCGAAGATGCGCGACGCGGTCATGCAGCTTCCGCCGGACACGACACCGGCCATGATCCAGGCGACGGCGCAGAAACTGGGCCTGAACTGGGACCGCCTGTCGCACGACATGGATTCGCCGGTGGTGCAACAGCAGATCGCGGACAACATCAAGCTGGCGCACGAACTGGGGATCGACGGCACACCGGCCATGGTGGTTGGCAACACGTTGATCCAGGGCGCGGTGGACCCGTCGGATCTGCAGCAGGCCGTGACGCAGGCAGAGAAGGACAAGCGCTGACCGTCACAGCGGATAAAGGTCCCCGCTCTCCTTGTGGGAGGGGTACGCACCTTCCACAGGTGGCGAGGCGGAACCCTTATGTATCGCCAGGGCGCTCGGCCGATCGCCCCGCAACCCTACAAATAGCCGGTTCCCATCTCTTCGGCGAAACGTCCTGGATCGCCTTCCCAGACCACCCTCGCATGTTCCAGCACGTACACCCGATCCGCATGCGGCAGAGCGAACGTCACATTCTGCTCTCCTAACAACACGGTTATCGGCGTCGTCTCGCGCAGCCGGGCCAGCGCCTTCGACAGTTGCTCCAGTATCACCGGAGCCAGTCCCAGCGTCGGCTCATCTAGAATCAGCAGTTTCGGCCGCATCATAAGCGCGCGTGCGATCGCCAGCATCTGCTGCTCTCCGCCCGACAGCGTGGATGCCGGCTGCCTCTGCCGTTCATTCAAGATTGGGAACAACCCGAGCAGCCACGCAAGTTGCTCCTTGCGCTCCTCCTTCGAGAGATGCTGGCCGCCGAGGTCCAGATTTTCGCGCACGCTCAATTCACCAAAGAGCTCGCGCGTTTCCGGGCATTGCACGATGCCCTCGCGTGCGATGCGTGCCGGCGAGCGCCCATGCAGGGTTTCGCCGGACCAATGGATGTCGCCGGCAAATGGCACCAGTCCGGAAATCGCGTTGAACAACGTGGTCTTGCCGGCGCCGTTCAGTCCCACAACGGAAACGAACTCGCCGGCGTTCACGTGGATGGCGACCTGCTGCAACGCCTGCGCCTTGCCGTAGAACACGTCGATGCCACGCACTTCCAACAGCGCCTCGCCGCCTTTCTTGTCGAGGTCCTTGCGTGGATGCGCCTCGATCTTGCCGCCGATATAGACGCGGCGGACGGTTTCGTCGCGCATCACTTCCTCGGCGGTGCCTTCGGCGATGCGCTGGCCGAGGTACATCGCCAGCACGCGATCCACCAGCGCGGCGACGCTTTTGACGTTGTGGTCCACCAGCAGCACGGCGCGGCCGTCGCGGCGGAAGCCGTCGATGAGTTCGGAGAATGTCGCAACCTCGCTCGGCGTTAGACCCGCAAACGGTTCATCGACCAGCACAACCTTGGGATCGCGCGCCAGGGCCTTCGCCATTTCGAGCCGGCGCAGATCGGCGAACGGCAGCGTCGGCGGACGGCGGGCGAGCACGCCGCCCAGCCCGACGCGTTCGGCGATCTCCCGCGCGCGTTGCTCGACATGCGGCTCGGCGACGAGGCGCAGCAGCGAATCGGGAAGCAATGCCAGCTTGATGTTTTCCAGCACCGTCTGCCGGTTCAGCGGGCGCGAATGCTGGAACACGATGCCGACACCGCTGCGCGCGATGCGATGCGTCGGCCATCCCGCGACGTCGGTGCCGGACAGTTTGACGCTGCCGGCATTCGGCCGCTCGATGCCCATGACCAGCTTCATCACGGTCGATTTGCCGGAACCGTTCGGCCCTATCAGACCGAGAATCTCGCCGGGGCGGATCGTGAACCCGATGTTGTGCACGGCGACCAGGCCGCCGAAGCGCTTGGTCAGGCCATCGACTTCCAGCAGGGGGGTGGTGTCCAGCATTACGTCGGATCCCGCGGCCGCAGCACCCAGCCAAGGGCGCCGTCGGGAAAGAAGATGATCACCGCCAGCGCAATGGCGGATACCACGAAGGTGTTGAGCTGCCCGATCGGCCGCAGCAACTCGCCAGCCAGGATCAGGAAGATCGAGCCGAGGATGGCACCCAGGATGGTGCGCCGCCCGCCGAACACCACGGCGATGACGATCTGCACGGTGATGGCCAGGCTGACCACCGTATCGACCGACGCCAGGCCGCCGTAGAACGTCACCATCCCGCCGGCCAATCCGGAAAAGAATGCGCTGACGCAGAATGCCGCGAGCTTGTGCTTGGTGACGTTGAAGCCGAGTGCCGCGGCCTCGATACGGTCCTGGCCGGTGGCCTGCAGGATCAGCCCGAGCGAGGAACGCGACAGGCCGTAGAGAATGACTGCCGAGATCACCAGGAAGCCGAACGCATAATAGTAATTGACCGTCGCGCTGATCGACAGCACGTCGGGCACCATCATGCCGATCTCGCCGCCGGTGACGCTGGCGAAGATGACGATCAGGTCCAGCAGCAGCAGCACGGCGACCAGGGTGATCAGGCCGAAATACGGGCCGCGCAGGCGCAGTGCCGGCAGCGCGAGCGCGAGGCCGCTCACCACCGCGGCCGCGGTGCCGGCGACCAGGCAGATGGGAATGCTGTAGCCGGCATTGTTCATCAGGCCGGCCGCGTAGGCGCCAACGCCGATCATGAAGGTGGGGCCGAAGTTCACTTCGCCAGCGAAACCGAACAGCAGGTCCCAGGACATGGCGAAGACGCCGAAATAGTAGGCGGTGGTGAAGACGCCGAGGAAGTAAGCGCCCAGCCAGCCTGGCGCGCTGGCGCCGACGATCAGCAGCACGGCGACCCAGAGGATGCGGCGACGGAACAGGGCCATGGCGTGCGTTCCTTACCGTCGTCCGAGCAAGCCGCGGGGCCGGATGTAGAGCACCAGCACCAGGATCAGCAGTGCGGGGATCGGCCGCAGCGTCGGGTTGATCAGGTAGGCGGTTATGGTTTCGGCGTACCCAACCACGTAGGCGGCCAGCAGCGATCCGGGCACGCTGCCCAGGCCGCCGAGGATCACGATGGTGAACGCGCTCGCGGTCAGGTTGCCGGCGTTGTCGGAGCTGATGCCGAAGAACGACGCCAGCAGCACGCCGGCCAGGCCGGTCAGCAGGCCGTAGATCGTCCAGACGATCAGGTAGATGCGGGACAATTCGAACCCGAGCAGCGTCAGGCCGCGCGGATTGATCGATGCCGCCAGTAATTGTTTGCCGATCTGCGTCTTGTTGACCAGCAGGGACAGCAGGCCGATCGCGATCCAGCACGTCGCGGCGATCAGCAATTCGTTCTGCGGGGTGCGGACGCCGAGGATGTTGATGACGCCGGGCACCAGCGGCTGCATGGTCACCGGGTTGTTGGAAAACAGGTAGTCCATGCCGACCTGGATCATGACGCCCCAGAGCAGCGTGCCGGTGAGGAGGAAGAGTTCTTCCTCGGTCCGCGGGATGGCACGGGAACGCTGAATCGGCCGCACGACGACGAAGTAGGTGACGTAGGACGCGATCAGTCCCGCCAGTATGCCGACCACCGCGCCGCCGTAGGGTCCGGCGCCGTAGTCGGCGGCCACCCACCAGCCCAGCAGCGCGGCAATCAGCATGATGCCGCCGTGGGCGAGGTTGAGCACGCCGCACACCCCGAACATCAGGGTGAAGCCGACGGCGCCGAGGCCATAGAGTGAGCTGATCGCGAACCCGTCGATCAGAATCTGCAGTCCGCGCATTTACGTGTCCGAGGTTAGGCGGGCTGAGGGTTGGTCAAGGCAGTAACCCCCCTCCCCCTGAGGGAGGGGTTGGGGGAGGGGTCGCTTTTGCAAATCCGCGACCCCTCCACCTCTTTCCCCCTCCCCCAAGGGGAGGGGGGACAGCGATTGGCTCTGCTACTTCGCCGCCGCCTGCTGCGACATCTTCACAAAGGACGGGAAGATCATCTTGTTGGGGCACTTGCTCTCCGGCCAGACGCACACCTGCTTGCCGTTCTGCCACTGCATGAACGTGCCGGTGATGAACTTCGGGCCGTACTTCAGTGCGTGCGTGTAGGTGTCGCTGCGGCTGTAGAAGGCGAGCTGGCCGAGCGTGCCTTCCATGTTGGTCTTCTCCATCTCCGCCACGATCTTGTCGGGGTTGGTGGAGTGCGCGCGCTTCATCGCCTCGGCCAGCATCCGCACGCAGTCATACGCGGTGAAGCCGGTGAACGCCGGGAAGATGCCGTATTTCTGCTGGAACTCGTCGGCGACCTTGTTGGTCAGCGACGTCAGTGCCAGGCCCTTCACCGTGCCGGTCTGGGTGATCACGCCGTTGGTCGCGCCGTTGGTGTCCTTCCAGAAGGTCGGGTTCGTCGCCTGCGCGCTGATGCCGGCCAGCGGGATCGGCACCTGCTGCGCCTGCCACTGCACCGTCGGCTGCACGCCGACATGCGCGATGCCGGTGAGGATAACGTCGGGATGCTTCGCCTCGATGCTGTTGAAGATCGGCGTGAAGTCCGTGGTGTCGGGGTTGAATGCGATCTCATCCAGCACTTTCAGGCCGGCCTTCGGGAGGCACTTCTCCTCGCCTTCGCCGAGCGGCTTGGTCCAGTCCGCGTCCTCGCGCATGATGACCGCGGTCTTCATGTGCAGTTTCTCGACCAGCAGGTCGTGCGAGGAGTCGCATACCGCCTGCGCGAGGATCGGCGCGGGCAGCCAGCCTTCGAACATGTACTTATATTGAGCGTACTTGTCGTGCACCTGCTGGCTGATCAGGTTGCTCGCCGCGGCGGGGGTGATGGTGGGCATGTGCAGCCGCGCGGCCCAAGGCTCGATCGCCAGCGCGACCTCACTGATGAAGGTCGTGACCACCGCGGACACGTGATCTTGCTCTACCGCGCGCTGATAGGCGCGCACGCCGTCGGCGGCGGAGGAATGGTCGTCGTAGGTGATGATCTCGATCTTGCGGCCATTGATGCCGCCGGCCTTGTTGATGTCGTCCGCCGCGAGCTGTGCGCCCTGGTTGATCGCCTGGCCGACGATCGCGGCCTGCTCGCTGACCACGCCGATCTTGATCGGTCCCTGATCGGCGGCCCGTGCCGGCGACAGTGCCGCCATCAAGGCCAAAGTACTGCTCGCGACGATCGCCGGTAGAAACCGGCGCAGGTTGCGGGTCATGAACGTCTCTCCCCTTTGTTCTTCCGTACGAAACCAATCGAACCATCGAGGCTTTGTCACGATGGGTCTGCAAGCCAAATATGCGATACTCACAGCCACGTCACATTACGCTTGCTTCATCCATCATGCCAAGTGCCACCTCGGCCAAGCGGCCTCGCAATGACAGGGAGACCGCTACAGGTCGTAATTCAACGTCCAGGCTGTGCCCTGCACCTTTGGCGGCTCGCACCAGATCGGCACGGCGTTGGGCGTGCGAACCAGCGGCTCGATCGCCATGGCGGTTCGCAAAGCGCGGAACAGCGCACCGTGAGCGACGACCAGGACGACAGGCGGGTGTCCAGTTGCGAAATTGATAGCTGTCACGGAGCGATGCCGCAGCGCGGCGAATGACTCGGCGCCTTCCGGGGTGAAGCGACCCGCGACCCAACTGGGGAACCAGTCCGACATTGGCTGGCCTTCCTGCACGCCGAAGCGGACTTCGCGCAGATCGTCCTCGATCTGCACCGGCAAGGCCAGAGCATCGCCGACGATCTCCGCCGTCACGCGGGCACGCGACAACGGTGACGAGATAATCGTGGTAATGCCGCGGTGGCGCAGACGCTCCGCTGCCGACCGGGCCTGTGCGTGCCCGGTCGGGTTCAACGGAATATCGACGTTGCCCTGCGACAGACCCTGTGCATTCCAGTCCGTCTCGCCGTGGCGAAGGTACCAGAATGGGACGTGGTTCAAAGTCTGCCGGTGTGCAACGTCGTTCATCGCATCAGGCCGCGAGGCCTTCCTGCTGCATCATGCGCTGGACGGACGGTCGCGCCAGCATGCGCTGATAATGCGCGGCGCAGTTCTTCGGCAGCTCCATTTTCAGCCGCGCGGCGCCCCAGAATTCAACATAGAACAGCGCGGCATCGGCGATGGAGAACGGGCCGACCACGAAGTCCTTGCCTTCAAGCGCATGGTCCATGATGCCAAGGCCCTTTTCGAAGATCTCCCGGCCGCGCGCCTTGACGGCGTCCTCGTCCGCCGCGTTGGGTGAGAAATTGCCGGGGCGGAAGATGCGCGTGAAGCCCTGCATGTGCATGGTGGAGACTACGTAGTCCATCGCTTCCAATGCGCGTGCCTGGGCATCGACATCGTCCGGCAGCAGCTTCGCGCCGGGGTTCGTGCGCGCGAGCCAATAGGCGATGGCGGGGAACTCGGTCAGCACGGAACCGTCGTCGCGCACCAGCGTCGGCACTTTCGACTTTGGGTTCACCGCGGTGAACGGCGCCTGGTACTGCGCGCCGCCTTGCAGGTTGACGCGCTCGGCTTCGTACGGCTTGCCGATCTCCTCCAGCAGCAGATGGATGCCGATCGAGCATGCGCCGGGGGCGAAGAGAAGTTTCATGGTTGGGACTCCCTGGTTGGTTGGGGATGGTGCGTAACGGACGGGACTACCCGTCGTCCGGCCAGAAGTCGTCCGAGATCGCCCGATCGAACGACCACGGGCACGATTCTGGAAACGTCTTGCGTGAAAGCCGGGTTTGGCGTTCGGCGTCAATGCGCGCCAGACGGTATGCGTGCGCCTGGATATCGTCGAGTTGCGACCTGAGGCTCGGGTTTTCTTCGAGGTGTTTCGCTGCCTGGATGCGGTGTCCCTCGATCGACAATCGCCAGCTTCGGCCGCGATTGCCGGGTTGGTGCTGCCAATTCAGCAGATGCGTCAGCAGCAGGCGCAGGTGGGAGACCACCTCGCGTCGTTCGCCGCGGCCCAATGCCTGAATCTCCTCGACAACGTTGTCGATGTCGAGCTCGGCGAACCGCCGCTGCCGCAGCAGCCGCGCTTGCTCTTGCGTCCAGCCGTGGAAATCCTGGTCGTATTTGATCTGGTTCATCGCGGACCCCGCGCATTCTTAGCGCGGTTCGGCGCTGACTGGAAATGCGCGCGGGGCGAAAGTCTCCCATCATGGCCGGGCTTGACCCGGCCATCTTCCCCGTGCCGCCGATGCCGGCGGCGGCCCGCCCGCCCCGGGGTAAATGGCCGGGTAAAGCCCGTCCATGACGGGGGGCGACAATGCCCCGACGAGGGGTTCGCACCACGGCGCAATCGGGTCAGCGCGCGCGCTTCCAATCGCCCAGTGCCGGGCGCGATAGCCCCAGGTTCTCGCGCAGCGTCGTGCCGGCGTAATCCTGGTGCATCAGGCCGCGGCGTTGCAGCTCCGGCGTGATGTAGCGGGCAAAGTCCTCATACGCGCCCGGCACGTGCGAGGCCGCGACCACGAAGCCATCGCAGGCACGGCCGGCGAACCATTCCTCCATGCCGTCCACCACGTCCTTCGGGCTGCCGACGAAGCGCGGGTGGTCGCGGAACGTGCCGCGATGCGACACCTCCATGAAGTCGCGCGTCGTCGGATTGTGTTTGCCCAGCACCCGGGATACGCGGTCACGCAAACTTTGCGCGCCGGTCCAGGTGCGGATCTCTTCCTCGGTCCACGGTTCGTCGATCGGCTTTTTCGCGAGATCGACGTTCAACACTTCGCACAGCAGCGAAAGCTGGTCGATCTCCTTCGGCAGCTTGTCGATCGCGGCGACCTTGTCCTCGGCCTCGGCGCGGGTCGGCGCGACGACGTGATAGACGCCGGCTGACACGAACACTTTTTCCGGGTCGCGGCCCGCGTCGGCGACCTCCGCCTTGAATGTCGCGTAATCTTCCTTCGCACTCGCCAGGTTATGATAGTTGACGAACACAAGCTCCGCCCAGCGCGCGGCGAAACGCCGGCCGCGTCCGCTTTGTCCGGCCTGGATGATCACCGGATGGCCTTGCGGCGAGCGCGGCACGGTGAATGGTCCGCGGGAGCGGAAGTGCTCGCCCACATAATCGAGACGATGGATTTTGTCGGGATGCGCGAACAAGCCGGTGGATTTGTCGGCGACGATTGCGTCGTCTTCCCAGGAATCCCAGTGGCCGAGCACGACTTCCATGAACTCGTCGGCGCGGTCGTAGCGGTTGTCGTGCTCGCCGTGCGACAGCTTGCCCATGTTGTGGGCCTCGCCGTCGTTCATCGACGTGACCACGTTCCACGCGGCGCGGCCGTTGGTCATCAGGTCCAGCGTCTGGAACACGCGCGCGACGTGGAACGGTTCGTAATACGTGGTGGTGTAGGTCGATCCCAAACCCAGCTTTTCCGTCGCCATGCCCATCACGGTGAGGATCGTGACGGGGTCCATCTTCACGCAGCGAATGCCGTTGGCGACGGTGTGCGCGTGGTCGCCGCCGTAACGGTCCGGCATTGCCAGGCGGTCGTCGAAGAAGCCGAGATGGAACTTGCCTGCCTCCAGCGCACGGCCGATGCGGCGGTAGTACTCGGCGGAGGTGAAGTCCGGCGCGGCTTCGGGGTGGCGCCAGGAGCCAACGAAATTCGTGCAGTTCTGGGCCTGCAGAAAGCCCACGAGTGTCATCTGGCGCATGGTCGTTCCCCTTTCCCGCTTGCGCGGCTTGGACCGCGAAGCGGACCAGGGGCAGGGTGCGGGTGAAACGGGGTGCACGCAACACCCTCACCCTGCTCCTGGTCCGCTGCGCGGCCCAAGCCCGTAAGCGGGAGAGGGGAAAGATCAATCGAACAGCGAACTGACCGACCGTTCCTCGTGGATGCGCTGCATCGCTTCGGCAATCAGCGGCGCGATCGTCACCTGGCGGATGTTGGTCGCGCGCTTCACTTCCTCGGTCGCCACGATCGAGTCGGTGATCGTCATCATCTCGATCGGCGCCTTGGCGATGCGCGCCACCGCGCCGCCGGACAGCACGCCATGCGTCACGTAGGCGCTGGCCGAGCGAGCGCCTCGCTTCATCAGTGCCTTCGCGGCGTTGCAGTGCGTGCCGCCGGAATCCACCATGTCGTCGATCAGGATACAGTCGCGGCCGGCCACGTCGCCGATAACGTTCATCACCTCCGACACTCCGGCGTGTTCGCGCCGTTTGTCGATGATCGCCAGATCGCGATTGAGCCGTGTGGCGATCTGCCGCGCGCGCAGCACGCCGCCGACGTCGGGCGAGACGATCATCACGTCGCGGTCTTCGTAGCGTTCCTTGATGTCGCGGCTGTACAGCGGCTCCGCATACAGGTTATCCACAGGGATATCGAAAAATCCCTGAATTTGTGCGGCATGCAGGTCCATCGTCAGCACGCGGTTGGCGCCTGCCACGGTGATCAGGTTGGCCACCAGCTTGGCGCTGATCGGCGAGCGCGATGCCGTCTTCCGATCCTGCCGCGCATAGCCGAAATACGGCATGACCGCCGTGATCCGCCGCGCCGACGAACGGCGCAGCGCGTCCAGCGTGATCAGCAGCTCCATCAGCGTGTCGTTCGCGGGGAACGACGTGGACTGGATCACGAACACGTCCTCGCCGCGCACGTTCTCCTGGATTTCGACGAACACCTCCATGTCGGCGAAGCGGCGGATCGACGCCTTGGTCAGCGGCAGCGCCAGCTTTTCGGCGATCGCGGTGGCGAGCGGGATGTTGCTGTTGCAAGCGACGATCTTCATGCTGTGGCGGTGCCTCGCTGGATCATCGAGCCGGTTGGCCGGTGCCGGAATGCGCGCCTTCTAGCGCCGCGCCCGGTCCCTGTCCACGAACCGCGGCGGCTTTATCCACAGGAGATTGCGCGCCCGGCGCGTGTCCGGTCTGCCGCCGCAGCACGTCGTTCACGCCGCCGGAAGCCTCGGCCGTGACCTCCTTCGACACGTCGCCCCAATGTTGGTTCAACGATCCCGCGGGGATTTCGTTGAGCTGGATCACGCGGCCGCGTTCGTCTCCCTTGGCGCCTTTGACGACCCACTGAATCTCCACGCGTTCCTTGTGGCCGCCGATCGGCACCACGCGGACATGGCCCTCCACCAGGAAATCCGCGTTGACCGCCGTGGTCTGCACCACCGGCCCCAACGCGGCGAGGCGCAGCCGCATCTGGTCGGTAAGCTCCGCGTCGCCGTCGCCAGGCGCCCCGATTACATCCGCAACCATCACCCTTGCCGGCCGATTGTACAAACTGTTCGGATCGGCCCGCTCTCGCGCCGTCTCGATGTTGGTCAGCAGCAGGGCGATCTTCGGCGCAGCCTCGGCGGCGGATTGTTGCAGCGTGGCCGGCGTGGCGGCGGACCACGCGGCGGCCGGCACCGGCGCGCCATCCGTCTGGCCGCGTGACTTGCCCTGCGGATCGAGCACGGTGAATTCCGGCACCACCACCGATCCTTGCAGATTGGCGGAGGTGACCAGGCGCCATTCGTATTTGTCGGCGGGTCCGGCAACCGCTGGCACTTCCTGCGCCTGCAACGCCGTCGCCAGGTTGTTGGCCAGCGAGCGGTTGGCGGCGTCGGGCAGCAGCGCATCCGTCGGCGACGGCACGGCGAGTCGCGGTGTCGGTGGTTGCGCCAGAATGCGGCCGGCGGGGCCGGGATTGCCCAGGAAGGGCTCGGGAAGCTCGCCGCAGCGTGTGAGCAGGAGAAGCAGCAGGCAGAGAATCAGTCGGCGCATGCGGCGGGTTAAGCAGAACTGTCATCGCGGCGCCAGCCGGGACGGGCTCACGGTAATGTTTCGTAATCCTCGACCAGCCATTCAGGTGGTTCGGCGGCTGCCGCGTCGTACCATGCGGCGACCAGCTTATGGGCGCGCACCGCCTGGCAGTAGGCAAGCGTGGCGTCGGTAAGCTGCGGCTGCCAGGTGAGGAAGCGTGCCACGACCGGGGCGTACATCGCGTCCGCGGCGTTGAACGCGGCGCCGAACAGAAAGGGCCCGCCGGCGCCGAAGCGCGCGCGGGTTTCCGCCCACAGGGCCTCGATGCGGGCAATGTCGCCGAGCGCGCCTGGCGTGCGGCCGTGGCCGGAGAAATCGAGGCCGAGATTCATCCACATCGCCATGCGCAATTCGCGGAAGCCGGCGTGCATTTCCGCGGCGATCGATCGTGCGTGGGCGCGGGCGATGCGATCCTCCGGCCACAGCGCCGGCGCTTGTTCTGCGCAGTAGTCGCAGACCGACAGGGACTCCCAGACGCGCGCGCCGCGATGTTCCAGGTATGGAACGAGACCGTTGGGCGACAGTTGCACGATCGCCGGCGTCGGGCCGGGGCGGACGAAGGGGATCAGCACCTCCTCCACATCCAGCGCGGCAAGACGCACCGCCAGCCAGCCGCGCAGCGACCAGGAGGAGTAGCGGCGGTTGCCGATATACAGTTTGCCTTCGGGCATCAGGGGAAGTCCTCTCGCGCTGCGGCCGGTTGCCACGATCCCGCCTCGGTCCTACGCTTCCGCGCATATCCACGGTAGGGGGAGTGATCCAGATGAAGGTTGGCGACGCGGTTGCGGAAATCATGCGGCGCGAGGGGATCGAAATCCTCTGCGGCTATCCCGTCAATCACCTGCTGGAATATGCGGCCAAGGCCGACATCCGCCCGATCATCGTGCGGCAGGAGCGTATCGGACTGCACATGGCGGACGCGATTTCGCGCGTCACGTCCGGCAGGAAGATCGGCGCGTTCTGCATGCAGCATGGGCCGGGAACCGAGAACGCATACGGCGGCGTCGCCCAGGCGTATTCTGAATCGGTGCCGTTGCTGGTGATCCCGCAGGGTTATCCGCGCCGCATCGCCAACATCGATCCGAACTATAACGCGGTGCGCGGCATGCACGGCGTGGCGAAGATCGCCGAGCCGCTGAACGTGCCAGGCGAACTCGCGAACGTCATGCGCCGCGCCTTCAGCAATCTGCGCAACGGCCGCAGCGGGCCGGCCATCGTCGAGATTCCCACCGACGTGTGGAACGAGGAGATCGGCGATCTCGATTACACGCCGGTCGGCGTGCATAAGTACGGCCCCGATCCGGCGGATGTGCGCAAGGCGGCGGCGGCGATCCTGGCGGCGAAGCGGCCGGTCATCTACAGCGGCACCGGCGTGCAGTGGGCCGAAGCGTGGCCGGAACTGCGGGAGTTTGCCGAGCTGCTGGGCGCCCCCGTGACCACCAGCCTCGGCGGCAAGAGTTCGTTCCCGGAGAATCATCCGCTGTCGCTCGGCTCCGGCGGCAACGCGGTGCCGAAGCCGGTGCATCATTTCGTGCAGAACGCCGATCTGATCATCGGCATCGGATGCTCGTTCACCGAGACGAACTTCGGCATCAAGTTCCCCAAGGGGAAGAAGTTCGTGCACGCGACGCTGGATCCGAACCATCTGAACAAGGACGTGGTCAGCACGGTCGGCCTGGTGGGCGATGCGAAGCTGACCTTGCAGGCGCTGATCGGCGAGCTGAGGCAGAGCATCAAGTCCAACCGCGACATCAAGGACGTGGTGGCCGAGATCACGGCTGTGCGCGAGGAGTGGATGGAGCAATGGCGCCCGCTGCTGAACTCGAACGAGGCGCCGATCAGCCCATATCGCGTGATCTGGGAACTGATGGCGGGAACCGATCCGAAGAACACCATCATCACGCACGATGCGGGCAGTCCGCGCGATCAGATCTCGCCGTTCTGGGTCTCGACCGAGCCGATGTCCTATATCGGCTGGGGCAAGACGACGCAGCTCGGCATGGGACTGGGGCTGGCGATGGGTGCGAAGCTGGTGCATCCGAACAAGACCTGCATCAACTTCTGGGGCGATGCGGCGATCGGCTTCACCGGCATGGATTTCGAGACCGCGGTGCGCGAGCGCATCCCCATCCTGTCGTGCCTGATGAACAACTTCTCCATGGCGATCGAGCTGAAGGTGATGCCGATCTCGACGGACAAGTACCGGTCCACCGACATCTCCGGCAACTACGCGGACATGGCAAAGGCGTTTGGCGGGTATGGGGAGCGGGTGACGGACCCGAACCAGATCAAGGCGGCGATCCAGCGCGGGATCGAGCAGACAAAGGCTGGCAAGCCGGCGCTGCTGGAGTTCATCACCGCGAAGGAGACGCGGGTCTCGAAGTTCTGATACGGGGGAGTGGCGGGCATTGCAACGCGCGCTGCGCCGAAGCAATGCCCCGCCTCACTGTCATTGCGAGTTGGCCACCGGCCTTCGGCCGACCCGCGACTGGATGAAACGGCGGCATCCTGTCATTGCGAGGCCGCTTGGCCGAAGCAATCCCGTTCGTGACGAGCCGCTGCTTGTCACGAACGAGATTGCTTCGGCCAAGCGGCCTCGCAATGACAGAGGGGGGGAGCGGTGCGCGCTCAGTCGAACCCCATAAACCCCGGCGCTTCCCGCAACGGCCGCGCCCGCTGCAACGCCGCCACATCCGGCACCGGCCGCGCAGTCCTCGCATCACCCGCCAGCATCGCCTCCAACGCCGCCGCGACCGACAGCACATACGCGTCGCCGCCGCGCGGCCCGACGATCTGCAGCCCGAATGGCATGCCGTTGCGATCCAGGCCCACAGGCAGCGACACCGCCGGATGGCCCGGCAGCGTCACCGCATAGGCCAGCGCGAGCCAGTGGAAATAGGTGCGCGTCGGCTTGCCGTCGATCTCGGCGGGGAACAGCTCGCGCCATGAACGCGGGCTGATGGTGATCGAAGGGGTCAGGATCACGTCGTATTGCCGGAAGAACGTTTGCCAGCGGCGATACAGCGCGGTTTGCAAACCCTCCGCGCGCGTCACGTCGGCGGCGGTATAACGCAGCCCTTCCTCGACGTTGGCGCGCACGTTCGGACCGACGTCCTGCGGTCGCGTCCGCACCTTATCGAGATGTGCGTACAGCATCGCCGCGGCACGCTTGATCTCGAAAGCCTCGTCGGCGCCGGTGCAATCAGGTGTCGAGTCGTCGGCGCGGGCGAAGACGTGGCGGAACAACCCGGTTTTTTCCGCAAAGATTTCGGCAATGTGGCGCTCGGTCGGTGCGAAGCCGAAATCCGGCGTCAGCGCGACACGCAGACGCGACAAATCGATTGGCGCCGGTGGGAAGAAATCCTCGGGCCGGTGTATTGTTCGTCCATGCACCGTAGTGGCCAGCGGATCGCACGCATCGTCGCCCGCGATGGCTGACAGCAGCAGGCATGTATCGGCGACGGTGCGCGCCATCGGACCCAGCACCGGCAAGTTGTTCCAGCCGACTCCCCGCTTGTCGCTGGGCACCAGGCCCGGTGTCGGACGGAAGCCGACAATGCCGCAGAACGCCGCCGGATTGCGCAACGAACCGCCGGTGTCGGAGCCGGTGCACAGCGGCACCATGCCGGTGGCCAGCGCCACCGCGGAACCGCCCGACGAACCCGCGGCGGATTTCAGCGGATCGAACGGATTGCCCGTGGCGCCATAGACCATGTTGCGGGTGTTGGCCCCGGCGCCCCACTCCGGGACATTGGTCTTGCCAATGACGATGCCGCCCGCGGCGCGCACCGACGCGACGATGCGCTCGTCCGCCGCCGGAATGTGATCGCGGAAGATGACGCTGCCGTAGGTGGTGCGCAGGTTGGCAGTGTCCTCCAGATCCTTGATGCCGACTGGCAGTCCGTGCAGAGCGGGGAGCACTTCGCCGCGCGCGACGGCATCGTCGGCCTTGCGTGCGGTGCCGCGGGCCCGGTCGAAGTCGCGCGCGGGGATGGCGTTCACCGCGTGGTCGATCGCCTCGATGCGGGCGATGCAGCTTTCAAGAAGCTCGGAAGGCGCCAGTTTCTTACGCCCGATCAGATTGCGGGCTTCGACAGCGTTCATGTCGCACGGTTCGGTCATGATGTAGTGCTCTTTGGGTCGTTGCGCATCGGCCGCCGGCCGACCCGCGACTGGATGAAACAGCGTAGGCGGCCTGAAGTAGGTTCCCCCCTCCCCTTGAGGGAGGGGTTGGGGGAGGGGTGCGTACATCCGCTGGCATCGCGGTTGTACGCACCCCTCCCCCAACCCCTCCCTCAAGGGGA
>DASXFW010000076.1:0-4650 GCA_036489395.1 Acetobacteraceae bacterium
GTCATTGCGAGTTGACGGCGGCCGAGGTGGCGGTCCCGCCCTGGATGAAACGGCTTCGGCGGCCTGACGTAAGTTCCCCCCTCCCCTTGAGGGCTTGGGCCGCGAAGCGGACCGAGGCCAGGGGGAGGGGTGCGTACATCCGCGGTCAGTGGATGAACGCACCCCTCCCCCAGCCCCTCCCTCAAGGGGAGGGGAGACTTACGCTCCGGCGGACGCCGTTTCATTCAGGGCGGGTCAGCCGCCAGGCTGGTGGGGAAATCGCAATGACAGATCGGCGGCGACCCGCTGGATAACGTCCTCCCAATCGCCTCGCCGTGTCTGACGGAACAACCGCGCCGTCGGGTACCACGGGCTGTCTTCACGCTCGCGCAGCCAGCGCCAGTCGGGACTGAACGGCAGCATGATCCAGACGGGAACGCCCAATGCGCCGGCAAGATGCGCAACCGATGTATCGATGCTGATGATCAGGTCCATGCACTCGATCAGCGCCGCGGTGTCGGCAAAATCGGCAAGCTCCGCAGCATGGCATCGGACCGCCCGGTTCTCCGCCAGCCAGTCCCGATCTGCCGTTGGCATGTCGTTCTGCAATGCGTGGAATTCGCATCCGCCCTGACGCAGCACCGGCTCGAGCGCCGCTATCGGCACGGACCGCTTGGGAATGTGCTGTGCCCCCCGCCACATCAGGCCAACGCGCGGTGTCGAGGTTTCGCCCAGGCGTTTGCGCCAGATGGCGCGCCGATCGGCCGGCGCACGCAGGTACGGCACATCGCCTGGAATGGTCGCGAGCTCGCTGTGAAAGACCAGCGGCAGGCTGAGCAACGGCGTCAGCAGATCATGCTCGGGCGAATCTTCCAACGGCCCCACCACGTGCTCCACAGCGTCAAGCTGAGAGAACAAGACCGTCAGGTCATCGTATGTCTCGATCGACACGTGCGCGCCGCGTTGCGCCAGCAGCGGCGCATAGCGCGCCATCTGGATCATGTCGCCGCGGCCTTGTTCATGGAACAGCAGAACGCGCTTGCCGGAGATGTCGTTCAGGTCCAGCAGCGCGGCGTTCGGCCGGGGCGGATCGTGTGCCGGCACAAGGAAGCGGCTCTCGTACTTGCGCCATCCATCGGCAAAATCGCCGACAATCAACCGTGTCAGGCTCTCATTCCATTCGATCGTCGGATTGTCGGCAACGTCGGCGGGGACCGTCCGGAACACTTCGAGTGCCTCGTCATAGCGGTTTTGCTCCACCAGCACCGGGCAGAGGACAGAGTACACATCGACAAGCCGTCGCGATTCGACATCCTGGTGCCGCGCGAGAATCCCGCGGAAGGTCTCCGTTGCTTCTTCCAGGCGCTCCAGTGCGAACAAGGAACGGCCGACATTATACAGCGCCTCGGCGGCATCGGGGCGAACGGACAGTGCCTGGCGGTAGCACTCGATCGCTTCCTCGTGCCGTCCGGCGCCTGCCAGGGTATTGCCGAGGTTGTTCAATGAATCGAAGTGAGTCGGGCGGCGCGTTAGTGATCGCCGGAACTCTGTCTCCGCCTCATCGAACATGGCCAATGCGAGCAGGGCATTGCCGATATGATAGTGAAGCTGGGGCTCGTCCGGGCGTTCGCGTTCGGCCTGCCGCAGATAGCCGATCGCATCAGCAAGCCGGCGGTGCTCCAGGCATAGCACACCCAGCAAATGCAAAGCGTCGAAATGGCGTGGTTGCCGTGCGACGATGGCGAGGCAAATGCGCTCCGCCTCGGCGTAGTTGCGTGCGGCGTAGTGGCGGCCGGCCTCCTCGATGCTCGGCTGCGCCGAGTCAGTCAGCGGCTTGCCATGAGCATCGGTGCGGAACTGGGTGGACAGACGGTAGGGCATCCGGCGCTCATGCCAATGGAAAGGCGTGAATGGCCCGCCCGCGACCGGCCATGACGAAATGACTCAACCGCGCGGCTTGCCGCTACCGGCGCGCGCGGACTTTGGACGCTTCGGCGCGGCGGTGCGCTTCGGCCGGGCGGCCGGCTTGGGCGGGGCCTTGCCGGCGCGCAGATCGGCAATCGTTTGCCGGGTGGTGATCTGGTCCGGGTTCATGCGCAGCTCGATCACCGCCGGGCGACCGCTTTCCACCGCGCGGCGGAAGGCGGGCGCAAACTCTGCCGTCTCGCTGACCACTTCGCCGTGGCCGCCGAATGCTTCGACATATTTCGCGAAGTCCGGATTGGTCAGCGCGGTGCCCGATACGCGCCAGGGATAGGCGCGTTCCTGGTGCATGCGGATCGTGCCGTACATCTGGTTGTTGAACACCAGCACGATCGGCGCGACGCCGTGATGGAACGCGGTGGCGATGTCCTGCCCGGTCATCATGAACCCGCCGTCGCCGACCATGCTGACCACCATGCGGTTGGGAAACGCGATCTTCGCGCCGACCGCAGCGGGCACGCTGTAGCCCATCGCGCCGTTGGTCGGGCCGATATAGCGTTGGCCGTCGCCGAAGTTGAGGAAGCGCGTAGCCCAGCCGGCGAAATTGCCCGCGTCCGTGGTCACGATGGCGTCGGGCGTCAGCAGGCCCTCGAGCTCTTGCATCACCACGCCGAGGTTGAGTGTGCCCTGGTAGTTCGGCACCGCGCGCTGCGCCTCACGCAGGGAGCGCAGTTCGCGGGTCCATTGCGTCCAGTTCGGCTGCACCGGCTCCATCGCCGCCACCGCTTCGGCGAACGCGTTGAGGTCGGCGACGATGCCCAGCGCGGGGCGGAACACGCGGCCGATTTCGGAACCATCCGGATGCACCTGCACGATCGGCACGCTGCCGGCCATGTCGAGCAACGTGTAGCCCTGCGTCACGGCGTCGCCGAGCCGGCTGCCGATCGCCAGGATCAGGTCGGCTTCCTTCACCTTGCCGATCAGGCCCGGATCGGCGCCGACGCCGAGGTCGCCGGCGAAATTGTCCAGCGTGCCGTCGTAGTGCGCCTGGCGGCGGAAGCCGACGGTGACAGGCACGTCGTTGCCGTTGAGGAAATCGCGCACCGCGGCGCGCCCCGCATCGGTCCAGCACGATCCGCCGAGCACCGCCACCGGCCGCCGCGCCTTGGCCAGCATGCTGCGCAGCGTCTGCAATGCCGCCGGGTCGGGGTACGCGGGCGCCACAGGCACGCGCGGCAGGTCGGGTACTTCCGCCATGTCGCGCTGCATTTCCTCGGACAGCGCGATGACCACCGGGCCGGGTCGGCCGGACACGGCGACATCGACCGCATGCGCGACGATCTCCGGGATGCGCTTCGCCTGATCGATCTGGGTCACCCACTTGGCGACCGAGCCGAACATGCGGCGATAGTCGATCTCCTGGAACGCGTCGCGGCCGGAATCCTCGTGCGGAATCTGGCCGACGAACAACAGCAGGGGCGTGGAATCCTGCATGGCGATGTGCACGCCGATCGAGCCGTGGCAGGCGCCGGGGCCACGCGTGACGAACGCCGCGGCGGGGCGGCCGGTCAGCTTGCCGTAGGCCTCAGCCATGTTCACCGCGCCGGCTTCGAACCGGCAGGTGACCAGTTTCAGCTTCTGCCGCACGTCGTACAGGCCGTCGAGCGCATCGAGAAAGCTCTCGCCCGGCACTTCGAACACGTGGTCGATGCCTTGCGCCACCAGCGCGTCCGCCAGGATGCGACCTCCCATCCGCGGCGTGATGCGGGCCTTACGCGCCTGAGCCAGCTCCATCCATGCCTCCCATTCGATGCCTCCCGCTCAATGCCTTCGGGTGGGGCGTTTGCATGCACAATAGGCAGGCGGAAACGATCCGTCACGTTGTCGCGCCGGGGTCTTTCCGCCGGCCGAACGCTGGCACGCAGTGTGCATATTCATGTGCAACCACGCTGTAACGAGGTCGCAGGCAGAATTTAGCGTGAAAGTCCTATCCACGGCGTGAAGGTGTGTCACGGATCGGTGTTGATTCGCCACGTTTCGGCCATCAGCCCTGCCCATTTCCGCCTTCGAATCGGATCGGACTCCACGCATCGGAACGACGACTGGAGGGCCGGATGCTGCAGAGCATGAATTGGGAAGCGGTTGACAACCTGGCGCGCAGCCAATGGCGGATGTACGCCGACCTTGGCGACCAGATGCGCATCGACGCAGAGGACCGCCGCCGCGTGCTGCTGCTTGACCAGCGACAGTGGACCGATTGGGAAGACTTCCTGGGCGATGGCCCGCTGCCGGCCGAACCGCCATTGCCGGTGATGCTGCGCCGCCTGGGCCGCGCCAGTCATCACCTGGCCACGCTCGCCGAGCGCGAGGGCGCCACGGCCTGACGCCGCCGCGTTCCATGCTATGCTGGCGCCCTCCGCCGCGGGAGGGCGCGCCATGCGAGCTATTTTCGTGATGATCAAGTGCGAGATGGGGCAGGCCTATCGCGTCGCCCGCGAGGCGGCCGATTCCATCGAGCAGATGTCCGAGCTGTTCTCCACGTCGGGTCAATATGACCTGCTGGGCAAATTCTACCTGGACCCGGACCAGGACGTCGGGCTATTCGTTACGGAGAAGATTCAAACGCTGCCTGGGGTGAAGGACACCTACACGCTGATCACCTTCAACGCATTCGGCGCCGGCGCTGGCTGAGAAGAATGAGAAGAAGATTCCCCCCTCCCCTTGAGGGAGGGGGTTAGGGGGAGGGGT
>DASXFW010000085.1:0-18597 GCA_036489395.1 Acetobacteraceae bacterium
CTTCGGCCAAGCGGCCTCGCAATGACAGGGGGGGGCCTCTTTGCAGGCTGCTATTGAAGACCGATCATGCCTCGTCAGGAAGCGGCGGGACAACGTCCGACCGGCCTTGCATCGCAGCCTTCAAACGCGGAACTGCTTCGCCAGAGCCAAACCCTGACTTTGATAATTCGAGCCGATCGCGGCTCCATACAATCTGTCTGGGACATCGGCCATCCGTTCATATCGCAGCCATCCGATGATCTGGCCGTGTTCCAGCATGAATGGCACCGCGTGAGACCGGACTTCCAGAACCGCCTTGCTTCCATGGCCGCTTGGATCGCATCCGAATCCTGGGTCGAAAAACCCGGCGTAGTGGACCCGAAACTCACCTACCGTGGTGTCGTACGCGACCATCTCGGCAGCATACCGGGATGGAACCGCGACCGTCTCCAGTGTGGCGAGAATATAGAAGTCGTCGGGGTTCAAAATCAGAGGACCGTCTCGGTGGTTGTAGAGTTTCTCCCAAAACTCGGATGCTGAGTAATGGTTGATGTTGTCAATATCGATCCGATCAGTGTGCTTTTGAGCGCGATAGCCAATCAGGCTGCCGCGTCCTGAACCACGAAGATCTATCGTCACGCCGACCCGTCCATCGCGGAGGAGTTGCTCGGGTGGATGGGGCTTAATCAACTTTCCTCCCTTAAACAGGTCGTCGAGGTCCCCTGACGAGATTTGCGGGGTCCCACGCTTGAATCTTAGTTGATTCAGGCGAGAACCGAACCGTACGACCACACTGAAAGCCCTCGGCGCAACCTCCACATACAGTGGTCCTTCATAGCCTCGCTCGACCTGGTCGAACGCAGTGCCTCTGTCGGTGATCAAGCGGGTCAAAATGTCCAGCCGTCCCGCGGTGCTCTTTGGGTTTGCCAGCGCGCTCAGATTGGTCCCTTTCAACGCAACCTGCTCCAAAAGGGGTATAACGTACACACACCCCTTCTCAAGAACCGCTCCACCGCGGAGGTCAATTTCGTAGCCGTCGAGTTCTCGTATTCTCGTCATTACGGTAGCATCAGGCCCAGGAAGAAAGCTTGCACGTACACGATAGGCAACTGCGGCAAGCCTAAGGTCGATGCTTGCGGGTTGAAACTGTTCGGGCAGGAGAGGTTCTGTCGCCAGCAGAACGCCGTCACGTTGAAGATTCTTAACGGCCTGATAAGGGAGGACGCCAGTCAGATCAGATGGAAGCGGAGCAGCCTTTCTTGCATCCTCTCCAAACAGCCGCGAAATCACGCTATTCATTCGCCGTCGTCCCCTTGGTCCGTATCTCGTGCCGGCGGATCAATGTGGCGCTATGCCAGTGCGTGTAGCAAGCGAGAGAGCAGAATACGCCGTCCCGGAGTCTTCCGCTACCTATCCTGGCTTGCAGCGGTTGCTGGCAGGTTGGGCAGACCCCACGCCTCCTACAGTCGTCAAGGTAATCCTCCTCAGATTCGGCCACGGGACCCCGCCCCGCCAATGGTCTGAATCTATCAGAAATGCCACAGAGATCAACATGTTACGGGTACTCCGCGCAAATTGATATGCACAGCAAGACGACCCGTAACCTAGCCAACCAGCAGCATTTTCGCCTTTATCCCCGCTGTCCACAGGCCGTGCAACAGCGTGTGGCACCGGTCCGACTGGATCGTACGCTGCAATCGAGTATCCGCCCTGAAGGGTCATCATTTTCATCGACGGGATATCCGTATCATCGTCTCCGATGAATATCATTCTCCCAAGAGGAACAGGGCGATCTGCATCGGGCATGTATGCATTGATCGCCTCATTATCCCAAGAATTGGAAATCCCTTTGTTTATCCTGAATAGATACCGCGTCTGTGCGCCACCGCTGTCACAAGGTTTACATCCCCGCAAACGCCCGTTGCAGCGCCAGTGCGCCCACCGAAATACCCGTCTCATCGATGCCGTGTCCCAGCCGCGGCACATAGATCGCCTCCACCGGCACGCCCGCGGCACGCAATGCGGCTTCAGCATCGCGCGAGCGGTGTGCCGGCACCACGTCATCCGCCTCGCCATGCACCAGCAGCACCGGCGCGCGATTGGCCATCTCGGCGGCCAGCTTTTCCGGCGCAATCAGCGCACCGGAGAATGCCAGGATCGCGCGCGGTCCCGGCGACATGCGCAGGCCGGTAAACAACACGGTCATCGCACCCTGGCTGAATCCCATCAGCGCATAGGCGTCCGCCGGCAGCCCAAGCCGCGCCAGCTCCGCCGGCACGAACGCGCTCAGCGCCGCCGCGGCACCTCGCACGCCGGCCTCGGTCAGCGCCGGGTTGCGATCGCCGATATCCCACCATTGCCGGCCGGAGCCGGACACGTGCGTCTCCGGCGCATCGACGGAGCAAAACAGCGCGTCGGGCAGCGCGTGCGACCAGGACGGCGCGAGGTCGATCAGGTCGTGCGCATCCGCGCCCAGCCCGTGGCAGAGCACGACAAGCTGCCGCGGCGTCCCCTTCGACGCGGGTCCCCAGCGCACGCCATTCAATTCCGCCATCGTCTCTCTCCTTCGGCTCGCCGCCGGGGTACTCTGCCCCCAGCCGCCATGTCCATCATCACGCGATTCGCCCCGAGCCCGACCGGCTATCTGCATCTCGGCCACGCGTTCTCCGCGCTCATCGCGTGGCGCCGCGCGCGCGAATCCGGCGGCCGTTTTCTGCTCCGCATCGAGGATATCGACCCAGGCCGCTGCCGTCCGGAATTTACCGCGGCGATCGAGGAAGACCTCGGCTGGCTGGGCCTCCGCTGGGACGGCCCGGTGCGCGTGCAGTCACATCACCTGGACGAATATCGCGCCGCCCTGGACGCACTGGCAGCGCGCCGGCTGCTGTATCCGTGTTTCTGCACGCGGGCGGAAATCCTCGCCGAGGTCGCGGGTTCCGCCAGCGCGCCGCACACCCCGGACGGCGCACCGCGATATCCTGGCACCTGTCGCGCGCTGCCGGCCGCCGAACGGGCTGAACGTATCGCCCGTGGCGACCGGTATGCGCTGCGCCTGGACATGGCGCGCGCGATGCATGCGGCTGGCCCACTGACGTTCGAGGAAGCCGGCGAAGGCACCGTCGTTTGCAATCCCACGCCGTTCGGCGATGCGGTGCTGGCGCGCAAGGACGCGCCCGCCAGCTACCATCTGTGTGTCACGCACGACGATGCGATTCAGGGCGTGACGCTGGTCACGCGCGGCAACGACCTGAAACCGGCGACGCACCTTCAGCGACTGATCCAGGCACTGATGGGCTGGCCCGCGCCGGCTTACGCGCACCACCGTCTTCTGACCGATGCATCGGGCCATCGTTTGGCCAAACGCCACCATGCGGCGACGCTGCGTGCCATGCGCGAGGCCGGCCGGTCGGCCGCGGACGTGCATGCTGCGATCGCGAGGTACGCGGCGAGCAAGCCCTGACAGGCCGGCACCGGCCCAGGCTTCACCCCACCACACCGAGACCGCGCAACCGCCCGATCTCGTCCGCCGAATAACCCGCCTCGCGCAACACGTCCTCGCTGTGCTGTCCCACCGCGGGTGCCCGGCGCGCCGCGACCTTCGCCTCGCCGGCCAGATTGAACGGGCTCGACACGGTCAACGTCTTCCCATCGGCAAACGGCACCAGCGCACCGATCGCCTGCATCTGCGCATCCTCGGTCACGTCATCGGTCTTGCCGACGACGCCGAACGTGACGCCCACCGTATCCAGCACCTTCCGCCACTCGGCCATGTCGCGCGAGGCAAACACCGCGTCGAGTTCCGCCACCAGCGCGTGCGCGTTCTTCTGCCGTGCCTGCTTCGTGGCGAAGCGCGGGTCGTCCGCCAGTTCCTCGCGTCCGATCGCGCCGAGGAACGATCGCAACTGCCGTTCCTCATTGAACAGCGCCATGATGAACCAGCGGCCGTCGCGGCAGCGGTAGTGGTTGGCCAGCGCGTTTGGAGCATGCTCGCGTGGCGGACGCAGCGGCACGCTTTCGCCGAACAACCGGGTCTGCACGAAGCATCCATTGGCCCACAGCCCGTTTGCCAGCAGCGATGAACTGACCACGCCGCCGCGTCCGGTCTTCTCGCGCCGATACAGCGCGGTGACGATGGCTGCGTAGAGGCCGGTGGCACTGGGATGATCGCCCATGCCGGGCGCGGACCGTGCAGGCACGGAGGCTTCCTCCGCGCGCACCGCATCCATCAGGCCGGTGCGGGCCCAGTACGCCGTAGAGTCGAATCCGGTCTTGGCTGCCTCCTCGCCCACCTCGCCATATGCGGTGAACGATGCGTAGATCAGCCGCGGGTTCAACGGCAGCAGATCAGCCGGCGCAAGCTTCAACCGATCGCGCACCGGCAACGGAAAATTGGTCACGAACACGTCCGCGCCGGAGATAAGGCGATACAGCGCCGCAAGCCCATCCTTGTGCTTCAAATCCAGTGCCAGGCTGCGCTTGTTGCGCGACGTCAACTGCCAGTAATAGTCGTTGCCGCCGGCGGGATTGGCACTGCGGGAGCGCCAGGGATCGCCGGCGCCGGGCGGCTCGATCTTGATCACGTCCGCGCCGAAGTCGGACAGGATCGTCGCCGCCGCCGGACCCGCGATCCAGCTCGCGCAGTCGATGACTTTCAGGCCGGAGAAAAGATGATCGGACATTGCAACGGGATTCCTTGGACGGGCCATTCTGCGGGCGAGGCTGGTTGGCGCATCCTTGCATCATCCGGGCAGCGAACCAAGCAACCCCCGGATGCCGGCTCGGCGGAAGGGGCGATGAACGCCCTCCACCATTTGATCTGAATCAAAGTAGTGCACCCGGCGGACCTCCTAGACTTGCGCCATCGCCAGCCGGGAGGACGCTCCGCATGCCCCGATCCACGAAATCGCTCGATCGCCCCGGTCTGCTCGCATGGGCGCGGAACTGGATGAAGCAGCATGCCCGTCCCGCCGACAACCTGGCGGGATTCTCCCGGGCGGAGATCGGCCAGATGGCCGAGGACCTGGGCGTCACCACTGCCGACGTCGTTGCGCTGGCCAACCATGCTCCGGACAACACGGCACTGACCGAAGCGATGATGCGTTCGCACGGATTGAAGCCGGCGGAGGTACGCGACAGCATGCCCACATTGCTGCGCGACATTCAACGCGTGTGCACGCGGTGTCGCAATTCGAAACGTTGCCTGCGCGAGCTGGATGCCGGCACCGCGGCCGGCCATGCGCACGAGTTCTGCCCGAATGCCAGTACGTTCGACGACATTGCAGATTACAGCATGGGGCGATAGCAACCTGCGCTAATCGGGCCGCCCCGCCCGGTGATAGGGATGCCCGGATGCGATGGACTGCGCCCGGAACAATTGTTCCGCCAGCATCGCGCGCGCCAGCAGATGCGGCCAGGTCAGCTTGCCGAGCGACAGCACATGGTCGGCGCGCGCGACAACAGTCGCATCCAACCCCTCGGCGCCGCCAATTACGAAACACAGCGTGCGGCCCCCGACGAGCCAGCGTTGCAACAGCGCGGCCAGCCTCACGCTGTCCGGTTCGTCGCCACCCTGATCCAACGCGATCACAAATGCCCCATCGGGGATCGCGCGCAGCACCGACGCAGCCTCACGGCGTTTGATCTCCACCGGCGCGCCACGCGCCTCGGCCACTTCCGTCACGGTTAGCGGTGGGCGCAGCCGCTCGCTATAGCGCAAGAACAACGCCGCTTCCGGTCCGTCACGCAAGCGACCCACCGCGATCAGCCGGATCATTCGTACCTCGTGGCCGTGGCACTTTGCCGGTGCGCCGCGCTGTGGCACATCATGCGGCCTGCGCGCATGGGGGGAACGCATGGCGTGGGCCACGCAGCAAGGCAAACTCGACGCCGGCGACCTGACATTGCAGTCCGGCGCCGTGCTGCGCAATGCGCATCTGTCGTGGAAGACACATGGCACGCTGTCGCCGGCACGCGACAATGTCGTGCTGTATCCCACCAGCTATGGCGCGCAGCATCCGGATCTGGAATGGTTGATCGGCGCCGACGGTGTGCTGGATCCCACACGCTGGTTCATCGTCATTGCCGACATGTTCGGCAACGGGTTGTCGTCGAGCCCGTCCGATACGCCGGATTATCCGCCCCTGGTCACGATCTTCGACAACGTGCAGGCACAGCACCGGCTGTTGGCCGAGGTATTCGGCGTGACGAAGATTGCCTGCGTCTATGGCTGGTCCATGGGCGCGCTGCAGGCCTATCACTGGGCGGCGGCGTTCCCCGATGCAGTGCAGCGCATCGTGGTGAATTGTGGCGTGGCACGCACATCGGTGCACAATCGGGTCTTCCTGCGCGGACTGATGGCAACGCTGGAGGCGGCGCCAGAGCATGCTGGCGGCGGACGTTTCAGCAGCGAGCCGCATGCGGCGAAACGGGCGTTCGGTCGCATCTATGCCGGCTGGGCGCTCAGTCAGGATTTCTATCGCGCCGGCCTGCATCTTGCGGCCGGACCTGCGCCAAATCTTGGCGCACCGGATCTGGAGACCTTCCTGAGGACGGATTGGGAGGAGCGGTTCGGCGCCCGTCCCGCAGCCAATCTGTATGCCCAACTGCGTTGCTGGGATGCCGCCGACATCAGTGCCGACGCGCTTTATAACGGCGACCTGACGCGCGCCTTGCGCGCCATTCGTGCCAGGGTGCTGCTGATGCCTGGCGAGACCGATCTGTATTTCCGCGTCACCGACAATATGCTGGAAATGCCCCACCTGGCGCAGGCCGAGCTGAAGGTCATTCCCAGCATCTGGGGCCATCGCGCCGGCAATCCGGTGCTCAATCCCACCGATGCAGGATTCATCAAGGATGCCGTGCGAGACTGGCTCGCGCGGTAACCCATCAAGGAGAAAATTCATGGCCGTGATCACCCCGAACAATCCGCCGACCGTTTCCACGCCGACGGGCTATTCCCAGGCGATCACGGTGCAGGATGCGCAACGCCGGGTCGTCATATCCGGCCAGGTCGGCATGTCGGTCGATGGCAGCGTGCCCAACACCGGCGAGGGCCAGATCGCGCAGGCGTTCGCCAATCTCCGCGCGGTGCTGGAGGCAAACGACATGACCGTCAGAAATGTTGTGAAGATCACCACATTTCTGACTGACCGCGCCTTGCTGTCGGCGTATCGCGCGGCCCGCGGCGCGGTGTTCAGCGAACACGCCCCGGCGTCCACGCTGCTGTTCATTTCGGGGCTGGCGGATCCGCGCTTCATGGTCGAGATCGAAGCCGAAGCCGCGGCGTGACGCGCACGACGATTCTACAACAGGGAGGCAGCCATGCTGCTGTATAACTCGATCGGCCCGAACCCGCGCGTCGTGCGCATCTTCATGGCGGAACGCGGCATCGAATTGCCGCACGTGGAGGTCGATATCCGCGGCGGAGAAAACCGCCAGCCGCCGTTCATGGCGAAGAACCCGACCGCAACCTGCCCCGCACTGGAACTGGACGACGGCACGGTCCTGTCGGAGATCACCGCGATCTGCGAATACCTGGACGAAAAAACACCAGGCAATTCACTGATCGGCAGCACGCCGCAGGAGCGCGCGGAAACCCGCATGTGGATGCGCCGCATCGACCTCAACATCCTCGAGCCGATGGCGAACGGATTCCGTTACAGCGACGGGATCAAGATGTTCCAGAACCGCATGCACTGCATTCCTGCCGCGGCCGAGGACCTGAAGCAGACCGCACAGGAGAAGCTGACCTGGCTGGATGGATTGATGGCCGGCAAGCAGTATATCTGCGGCGACCGTATGACGCTCGCCGACATTCTGCTGTTCGCTTTCGTCGATTTCTTCATCGGCGTGCGCCAGCCGATCAATCCGGAGAATAAGAACATCGTGGCGTGGCACGCGCGGATGAAGGCACGGCCGAGCGCGACGGCGTAGCACACTGGCGATCAGTGAAACGCGAAACGCGGTTCATTCCTTGTCGTCATTGCGAGTTGCCACCGGCCGGCGGGCCGACCCGCGCTGGATGAAACGGCGCCATTCTGTCATTGCGAGGCCGCCTGGCCGAAGCAATCCCCTGCGTGACGAGCCGCCGGCGGCTTGTCACGCAGGGGATTGCTTCGGCCAGGCGGCCTCGCAATGACAGTGCTTCGCTCCTCGCAATGACCGTATAGATCGCCCGCGGCCTATGCGCTTGCCCGATCAATCTGCTCGATCGCGGCTCGATCCAGCTCGATCTCCGGGGCTCGTAAAATCTCGCGCAACTGATCGACGTTGGTTGCGCTCGCGATCGGCGCGGTGATGCTGGGCCGCGCGATCATCCACGCCAGCGCGATCTGCGCAGGCGTGGCGCCATAGCGTTTCGCTACATCGTCCAGCGCCGCCAGAACGCGGAACCCGGCGTCGTTGATGTATTTCGCCACACGCGATCCGCGCGCCCGCCCCTCGGTATCGGCGGCCGAGCGATATTTGCCGGTGAGGAACCCACTGGCCAGCGAATAGTAAGGAATAACGCCGAGCTTCTCCTTCAGGCAAAGCTCCTCGATCTCGCCTTCGAAGCCCTTACGTTCCACCAGGTTATATTGCGGCTGCAGGCTTTGATAGCGTGGCAGCCCCAGCGCCGCGCTGATCCGCAATGCCTCGGCCAAACGTGCGGTGCTGAAGGCCGACGCACCAATCTCGCGCACCTTGCCCTGCTTGATCAGCTCGCCGTACGCGGACAGCGTTTCCTCGATCGGCGTGTCCGGATCGTCGCGATGCGATTGGTAAAGATCGATGTAGTCCGTCTGCAAACGGCGCAACGATGCTTCGACGGCCTGCATCATATAGGTGCGCGACAGTCCCTTCTTCCCCGGCCCCATCTCGATGCCCAGCTTGGTGGCGATGATGACCCTGTCGCGGTTGCCGCGCGCCTTCATCCACTTGCCGAGGATGGTTTCCGACTCGCCGCCCTGGTTGCCGGGATGCCAGCGCGAATACACGTCGGCGCTGTCGATGAAGTTGAACCCGGCCGCGAGGAAAGCATCCAGCAGGTCGAAGGATGTCTTCTCGTCCGCCGTCCAGCCGAACACGTTGCCGCCAAAGGCGAGCGGCGCGATGTACAAAGAGGATTGGCCCAGCCTGCGCTTTTCCATGTCGTGCTTCCTTTGTCGCGCCTAACGCCCGTCATGGCCGGGCTTGACCCGGCCATCCGCGCACGATCGAGCGGGGGTAGCTGGCCGGGTCAAGCCCGGCCATGACGGAGGTTCGGCGGGTTTCGATGGACCCCGGCGCGGGGCTGATCGTGGGAACAGCCTACGTCGCCGCCGCCCGCACCAGTCGCCCTGGCGTTGCACCGGTGTACTCGCCGTTCTCGAACGTCGTCACGCCGGACACCAACGTCGCACGATAGCCATCGACCCGTTGCACCAGACGGCGGCCATTCTTCGGCAAATCGTAGCGCACTTCCGGCACGTGCAGACGCAGCGCTTCGTAATCGATGACGTTCACGTCGGCCTTCTTGCCTTCCGCCAGCACGCCGCGATCGTGGAAGCCGAAGAAGTTCGCGGTCTCGCTGGTCTGCCGCTTCACCACCAGTTCCAGCGGCAGCCGCTCGCCGCGCGAACGATCGCGCGCCCAGTGGATCAGCATCCAGCTCGGCACGCTGGCATCGACGATCGACGAGCAATGCGCGCCGCCATCCGACAGCCCCAGGATCGTCGCGTCATCCGTCAACATCGTGCGGATGATATCGTGGTTGTCCTCGTTGTAGCCAACGATGGGAAAGAACAGAAACTTCTCGGCACCGGCGGCGAGATAGTCGTAGGCGATTTCGTCGGGCGTGTGGTTGGTGCGCGAGGCGATGGCGGCGACGCTTTCGCTCGCGTCCGGTTCATAATTCGGCGGATCGCCCATCGGGAACATGCGGTGCCAGCTTGTCGTGATGCGCTGGCGGAACTGCGTCAGGCGCTGGATCAGCTCGGGCGATGGCGCTTCGGAAAGAATCTGCGCGCGCATCGCGGGGTCTTGCAGGCGGCGGATACGCTCTTCCGGCGGCAGTTTCAGCAGCGCCTGGTAGCTCGGCCGGATGGAAAACGGATTGAGTGCCGTGTCGATGCCCAACAGCACACCAACGGGACGGCCGGCGACCTGCGCCGTCACCATTGCGCCCTGTGCGCGCGCCTTGTGCACGCCGTCGATCAGGCGACGCCAGCGCGCCGGATCGGTCGGACGATCGGTCAGCAGGAACCACACCGGGCGGCCGGTATCCTTACCAAGCTTCGTCATCCACTCGAGCTCGCTCGTCTCGATATCGAAGTCGCTGTTCACGCCGAACGCACCGTAGCCGAGACCATTGAACGCGGAACCGATGCCCAGCAGTTCCTGCACTTCCGAATAACGGCCGGGCACCATCTCGCCGGTCGGAGTCTTGTGCGAATTGGTGCGCGATGTGGTGAAGCCGAATGCGCCGGCGCGGAGCCCTTGTTGCACGACCTTGCGCATCGCCTCGATGTCGTCGGCGGTCGCCTTCTCGCGGTTGATCGCGCGCTCGCCCATCACATAGACGCGCAGCGGGTGATGCGGAATCTGCGCGCCGATATCGATCGCGCGCGGCATTTGTTCTAACGCGTCGAGGTATTCCGGGAAGGTTTCCCAATTCCACTTCAGTCCGTCGGCCAACGCGATGCCAGGGATTTCCTCGACCGCTTCCATCAGGCCGATCAGCGAATCATGGTCGGCGCGGCGCACCGGCGCGAACCCGACGCCGCAATTGCCGAACAGGATGGTGGTGACGCCGTGCCATGATGACGGGGCGAGCTCGGGATCCCAAGTCGCCTGGCCATCGTAATGTGTGTGTGCATCGACCCAGCCTGGCGTTACCAGCAGACCGTTCGCGTCGATGTCGCGCCTGCCGGGGCCAGCCTTGCCGCCGACCTGGGAGATGCGGCCGCCGTCGATCGCCAGGTCGCCGGTGAAGCGCGGGCTGCCGCTACCATCAACAATCGTTCCGCCACGGATGACCGTGTCGTGCATAGCGTTCTCCCTTGGGTTCCTGGAACGGAATGGAAGACCGGTTCGGCGGCGTGGTCAAGTTTGCGGCCGGCGCCGCGGGAACTAATCGAGCACCGCATGGCCGCCTGCGGCCTGTGTGGGTTTGCGCAAGAACAGCAGAATCAGCAGGATTGGCGCGGACAGAATCGTCATCAGCCAAAAATCGTTGTTATAGGCAATGACCTGCGACTGATAGGTGATCATCTGGTTCAACAGCGCGGCGCCGTGCGGATTCACCGGCGACAGCGCCTGTGCCACCTGCGGCGACGCCTGCATGGCGCGGTTCAGCGGCGACGCGAATACCGACAGAACCGAGTGTTCTACCTGGGTGTTCTGCGTCACCAGCGCCTCGAAGATCGAGATACCCAGCGACATGCCGATGCTGCGTACCAGAGTCAGGAAGGACGTGCCTTCATAACGCAGCCGCGGTGCCAGCGTCGCGAAGGCGACCACGTTCAGCGGCACAAAGATAAAGCCGATGCCGGCGCCTTGTATCATCGTATCGAAGATCAGCGTCCATTCGTTCACCGCCGGCGTCCACTCCGACAGCCGCCACAGGCTGAGCGTCAGAAACGCGACGCCGAATGCCATGACCGCCCGCGAATCCACTCGGTTGGTCAGCCGTCCGGAGATCATCATGGCGATCATCGTGCCGATTCCGCGCGGCGCGAGCAGCAGACCGGCGACATCGACTGGGTAGTTGCCGAGGAGTTGCAGCCAGGGTGCGAGCAATGCAGTGGTCGCCAGCAGCAGCATGCCGACCACGAACATCACCAGGAAGCCCATGACCAGGTTGCGGTCCTTGAATATCTCGGGGCTGACGAAGGTCGTCTCGCCGGTGATCATGTGTACGATGAAGGCGTAGAAGCCGGCGACGGCAAGGATCGATTCGATGATGATCTCGGTGGAACCAAACCAGTCCTGCGTCTCGCCGCGATCCAGCATGAGCTGGAGTCCGGCGATACCGATGGCGAGCGCCGTGAAGCCGAACCAGTCGAACCGCAATCCACGCTTCGGCCGCTGCCGCGGCAGCGCAAACCACAGCCCGACCGTGCAAAGGATTCCGAACGGGAGGTTGACGAAGAACACGTAGCGCCAGTTGTAGAGTTCGGTCAGATAGCCGCCGAGCGTTGGCCCCAGGATCGGCCCCAGCATCACGCCCATGCCCCAGATCGACATGGCCCAGCCGCGTTGCTCGGCCGGGTAGATGTTCAGCATGGTGCCTTGCGACAGCGGCACGAGTGCCGCGCCAAACACGCCCTGGATCAGCCGGAACAAGACCATTTCGTAAAGTGAAGTGGCGACGCCGCACATCATCGATGCGACGGTGAAGCCGATCACCGAAACCAGGTAGATCCGGCGGGAGCCATAGCGTGCCGCCAGCCAGCCCACGGGCGCGGTCATGATCGCCGCGGCGACGATATAGGATGTCAGGACCCAGGTGATCTCGTCGTAGCTGGCGGACAGGCTGCCCTGCATGTACGGCAGCGCCACGTTGGCGATCGTTGAATCCAGCGCCTGCATGAGCGTCGCCACCATCGCGCACAGCGTGATGATGCCGCGATGCGGCACGATATGATCGGACGTGCTGGCGCTGCCGGACATGACGGCGGAATCAGAAAAGATCGCCGAGCGTACGTTTGTGATGCGTGTCGATCGACACCTCGGCGCTCATGCCGGCGGAAAGCGGCGGCTGGTTCGGATCAGGTTTGATATCCACGCGCACCGGCACACGCTGCACCACCTTCACCCAGTTGCCGGAGGAATTCTGCGCCGGCAGCACGGAAAATTCCTGGTCGGTGGCGACGGCTACGCTCTGAACCGTGCCGTGCCAGATCTCCCCCGGATACGCATCGATCGCGACGCTGACAGCCTGCCCTGGACGCACATAGGTCAATGCCGTCTCTTTCGGCTCGGCGGCGACCCACATATCGCCCGTCTGCACCAGCCCGAACGCAGCAGTGCCAGATTCGAGGAATTGTCCAGGCTGCAGCTTGCTGACTTCGGTGAGTGTGCCGCTGAACGGGGCGCGCACGATTGAATGATCGTACTCGCGCTGCGCTTCGGCCAATTGTGCCTGGGCCTGCTGGTAGGACGGCATTTGCTCAATCGGGATGCCGGCCTTGCCACCCAGCCGAGCCAGCACCGACGCCACGTTCGCCTGGTTGCCGCCCAGCGTCGCAACATCCGCCGCCAGCTTGTATTTCGCATCATCGAACTGTTGTACCGTGATACCGCCGTGCTGCACCAGAAGAGCATAGCGATTGTAAGTGGCTTGATCGCCCTGCACGATGGCCTGCTGTGCTGCAACCTGACGTTGCGCGCGTTCATAGTTCGCCTTCAGCGACCGTAGGGTGAGCTCGGTCTGCCCGAGGTTCGCACGTGCATTGTCGAGCGCGATGCGGAACCTGTCGGGGTCCAGGCGGAACAATACCTGGCCTTTTGTGACATGCTCACCCTCCCGCACGTATATTTGGTCCACTATCCCCGACACATCGGTGGAAACCGTCAGTACATTGGCCTGAACGTACGCGTCCGTCGTGGATACGAATCGGCCACTGCTCAGGAAGTAATACAGGCTGCCAGCGATCAGCACCGCGGCGCCGAGCAGGAACATGGTGTAACGCAATGTCCGCCGGGGCCGGCGCCGTGTGGGAACGAGGCTGCGTTGACCGCTGTCGCGACGCGCAACCTCGGCGCGACGGTCATCCGCAGACGCCGGACGGACCTCATCAATCACATCGGCATCAATCACATCGGCCATCAGCGGAACTCCCCGACTGACGGCCGAGACAGGCGAAGCGGCGAATTGAGCAGGTACATTCTGGTATCGGCGTTATGCTAGAAGCTAGATGGTCGCCACGGCTGAGGATTCCATGCCGTCATGCCGCACTGCGGCATGTTCGACGAGCGGGGCTGGGTTTCGCGCGGCAGGTAGGGTTCAACTTCCCGACATCGTGAACATGGCTGACATGCACCCCGGCGGTGCAACCGCCGCCGAATCAAGATCGGCCGCCCTCTCGCGCAATCCTCGCGGATGGGTATGGTACGCAGCCAGCACCCAAAGCGAGGCCGCCATGCTCCAGCTCCGCCACGGCATCTTCCTGCCGCCCTTCCATCCGATGGAAGAAAACCCGACGCAATGTCTCGAACGCGACCTGGAATTGATGACCTGGCTGGACAGGCTCGGCTTCCACGAAGCGTGGATCGGCGAGCACCACTCCGCCGGCTGGGAAACCATCAGCTCCCCCGAGCTGTTCATTGCCGTGGCTGCCGAGCGCACGCGTTCGATCCGCTTCGGCACCGGTGTGATTTCGCTGCCGTATCACAACCCGCTGATGACCGCGAACCGCATCATTCAGCTCGACCACATGACGCGCGGGCGGGTGATGTTCGGTGCCGGGCCAGGGCTGCTCGCGTCGGACGCGCTGATGCTGGGCATCGATCCGAATACGCAGCGCGATCGCATGGCCGAGGCGCTGGACGTGATCCTGCGCTTTTTCCGCGGCGAGATCGTGACGGAGAAATCCGATTGGTTCACCTTCGTCAATGCGCGCGCGCATCTGCTGCCGTACACCAAGCCACATCCGGAAGTCGCAGTGGTTAGCGCGGTGACGCCGTCGGGCGGACGGCTTGCCGGCAAGTACGACCTCAGCATGATTTGCGTCGCCGCGACCAACCCGTTCGGCTACGACGCGCTGGACGCGAACTGGAAGATCGCCAATGACATCGCGATAGAACATGGCCGCAAGATGGACCCGGCGAGGCTGCGTCTGGTGGGGCCGATGCATATCGCGGAAACACGTGCCAAGGCCTACGAGAATTGCAAGTTCGGGTTTGAACGCTATCTGGGCTACCTGAACAACAACCAGCCGCGCTTCCTGCCGCCGACCGGCGCGGATGCCGCGGAATGGTTCGTCGAGAACAAGTTCGGTGTGATCGGCACGCCGGATGACGCGATCGCGTTGATCCAGCGGCTGCGCGACAAGCAGGGTGCGTTCGGCGTGATGCTGCAACAGGCGCATAACTGGGCGGATTGGGACGCGACGAAGCGTTCTTACGAACTCTATGCGCGCTACGTCATGCCGCATTTCTCCGGCGACAACGTGCCGCGCGTGGAGTCGTTCGACTGGTGCGCCGCGCATCGGGATGAGCTGACGGAAAAGCGTTCCAGTGCGGCACGGGCAATGTTCGAGAAGCACGAGGCGGAGCAGCGCGCGCGGCAGGCAGCCGAGACGGCACGTCCGCCGAAGGGAAGGGAGGCCTGGTAGCCGCGCTTCTGTCATGGCGGGACGCGCTGGCCCCTGTCATTGCGAGACGCGGAGCAACGAAGCAATGACAGGGGGGGGCGTTCTACCCCGCAATCGCCTGGTACGCCGCCAGGCACGCCACATCGACGACCTGGCTGACCGACGCATCCATCGGCAGAATCTGCACCGGCCGTTCCATCCCGATCAGCACCGGCCCGATCGTCGTGCCGCCGCCCAGCCGGTGCATCATATGCGACGTGATCAGCGCCGAGTGCAGGCCCGGCATGACCAGCACATTCGCGTCCCCGGTCAGCCGGCAGAACGGATACAGCGCGCGGATGGACGGCTCCAGCGCCACGTCCGGGCTCATCTCCCCGTCGTATTCAAAATCCACCTTGCGCGCGTCCAGCACTTTCACCGCCTCGCGCATCGGAATCGCCCGGTCGTTCGGCGGATCGCCAAACACCGAGTGCGACAGCAACGCCACCCGCGGCTCATGCCCGAGATGCCGCGCCGCGCCTGCGGCACCGATCGCAATATCCGCCAGTTCCTCCGCATCAGGTCGGAAATTGATCAGCGAATCCGCCACGAAAATCGTGCGCCCCCGCATCCCCACCAGCAGAGTCAGCCCGAACGCAACCCCGCCCGACGTGGGGGAGATCGCGTGCCGCACGTCATCCAGACACACCTGCGCCGAGCGCGTCAGCCCGGTCACCATCGCATCCGCATCGCCGGTCGCCACCATGCAGGCCGCGAACACGTTGCGGTCCTGGTTCACCATGCGCTGGCAGTCCCGCTGCAGATAACCCTTCCGCTGCAAGCGGCCATACAGGAAGTCGACGTATTTCGCATTGGCGCCTGACAACCGCGCGTTGTGAATTTCGATACCCTCGATCATACCCAGTCCCAGGCTGGCGATCGTCGCCTGTACGCGGTCCTCGCGCCCGATCAGCACCGGCTGCCCATATCCGGCATTGCGAAACGCGACAGCGGCGCGCACCGCCTTGGTTTCCTCGCCCTCGGCGAACACCACGCGGCGCGGATTGGCGCGCACCGTCTCCATGATCGCATCCAACGCGCCGGCGGTCGGATCCAGGCGTCCGGACAGTTCGCGCGCGTAACGCCGGAGATCGGCCAGCGGCTTGCGTGCCACGCCGGAATCCATCGCCGCTCGTGCCACCGCCGGTGGAATCCGTGAGATCAGCCGAGGATCGAACGCATTCGGAATGATGTATTCCGGACCGAAGGTCAGCCGCCGCCCGGCCGACGCGGTGTGCACTTCATCGGGCACGTCCTCGCGCGCCAGCGTGGCCAGTGCCTCGGCTGCGGCGATCTTCATCGCGTCATTGATCGTGCTGGCGCGCACGTCCAGCGCGCCACGGAAGATGTAGGGGAAACCAAGCACGTTGTTGACCTGGTTCGGATAGTCGCTGCGGCCCGTGGCAATGATCGCGTCACGGCTGGCCTCGCGCGCGTCCTCCGGCGAAATTTCGGGATCGGGATTCGCCATGGCGAAGATGATCGGCTTCGCGGCCATACCGCCCGCCATCGCCTTGCTCATCGCATCCTTCTTCGAGAGGCCGAAGAACACATCGGCGCCCTCCAAAGCCTCGGCCAACGTGCGCGCCTTGGTTGGTGCCGCGTGCGCCGATTTCCACTGGTTCATACCCTCGGTGCGGCCCTGGTAGATCACACCCTTGGTGTCGCACAGGATGATATGCTCTGGCCGCATGCCCATCGCGCGCAGCAGCTCGACGCACGCGATCGAGGCAGCGCCGGCGCCGTTCACCACCAGCCTGGTATCGCGCAATTCGCGCCCGGTCAGATGGCACGCGTTGATCAGCCCCGCTGCCGCAACGATCGCCGTGCCATGCTGGTCGTCGTGGAACACCGGGATGTCCATCAGCTCGCGCAACCGTTGCTCTATCACGAAGCATTCGGGCGCCTTGATGTCCTCCAGGTTGATACCGCCGAAGCCGCGCAGGTAGCGCACGGCGGAGACGAATTCGTCAACGTCCTCGGTGCCGATTTCCAGGTCGATGCCGTCGATGTCGGCGAAGCGCTTGAACAACGCGACCTTGCCTTCCATGACCGGCTTCGATGCGACGGCGCCAAGATTGCCCAACCCCAGCACGGCGGTACCGTTCGAGATCACCGCGATCATGTTGCCCTTGGTCGTATAGTCGTAGGCGAGGTCGGCATCGCGCGCGATGTGCAGGCACGGCTCGGCGACGCCCGGCGAATACGCCAGCGACAGATCGCGTGCCGTGGTCAGCGGCTTGGTGATACGGGTCTCCAGCTTACCGGGACGGCCGGCGGCGTGCATCGCCAGGGCTTCCTCGCCCGAGACGCGCGCAGTACGGGTATCGATGCTGCCACCATCGGCCATGGTCGTTTCCCCTCGAACGTGCAGACGATTGATAGCGCCATCATGGGCGCGGACGCGACCCGATGCAAAACCGCGCGCCGACGCGTCATTTCCGTGCGAGCCTGTTTCCTGAGCAAAACAGGTGTTGCGGTTCGTTGCGCCCGCGTGCTCTATGTGTCGCCTCAGGCTTCTTCAACAAACACGCGACCGGCCCTCGCGTTTCCTTTGCCCGGAGATTCGCATGCCGGACCGTTGGCACAACCTGCCGCCCGTCGCACTCGTTCCAACCGAAGCAACCTTCAACTGGTTCGTCCGCCAACTCATGATCGGCGGAGCATTGTCGCGCTCCGAGAAGGGCAAGGCCCTGGTCGGCATCGTGGGCGGTATGGCCTGGCAGGCGGGTGGCATCGCCGCCTACGTGGTAACCGGCGAGTGCCGCGGCCTGATGCAGTTCACGATCGCCAAGGACTCGGCCGAGATCGAGCAGTGGGTCACCGCGGCGAACGCCCGTGGCATCGGCACGACCATGCTGGAATGGCTGGTCAACAAGCAGGGCGCCCGGACCGTGAGCCTGTTCCCGATCGCCGGCGTTGCGAAGGTTTACGAAAATCTCGGGTTCGTCGCGGGCAAGGGCGGCTACATGACGCTGACCATATCGGCCAACAATCCGTGCTGGGCGGACGTCAGCGGCGTCTGGAAATGCTTCGGGCCGCCGCCGCCGCCGCCGTCCTGACAGCGACGGCCGGCTTCGCAGTCGCCGCGCCGCGCGACAGATCGGTGCAGGGCCTCGGTTCCCCGCGCCGAAGGTGCAAAGGGAACGGCTGCGTTGCACGCCCAATCGCGACGCTGACATGGCAAAACTCTCCTAACAAGAAACTGGAGCCCCCTGTCATTGCGAGGCCGCTTGGCCGAAGCAATCCCAGTCGTGACGAGCCGCCGGCAGCTCGTCACGCACGAGATTGCTTCGGCCAAGCG
>DASXFW010000092.1:0-14957 GCA_036489395.1 Acetobacteraceae bacterium
CCCCCTGGCCCCCTCCCTCAAGGGGAGGGGGGACGTTGTTTCTGGTCAGGAGCGCAGCGGTCCTAACAAGAAACAAGGCCTCCCCTCCCCTTGAGGGTGGGGTTGGGGGAGGGGTCGCGGCGTACAAATCCACCCCTCCCCCAACCCCTCCCTCAAGGGGAGGGGGGAACCTACGTCAAGCCGCCGACGACGTTTCTCCAGGGCGGGTCCGCCTCGGCCGATGGCCAACTCGCAATGACACGCTTCGCCTGGCGTTAGCCGTTCCTTTACGGCACGCGCGGCATAGGGACGCGCGCCGCGTTCGCGACCGCCGATGCGGGCTGTTCCTCCAGTGTCCGCCGCGGTCGAGGAAAACTCGCATGAAGCGGCTCGTCGTCTGGGTGGTGAACCAGCTTGGCTACGCGATCGTGCCGCATTGGCGGCTCGGCACCGAACCGGCGGTGGTGCGTCTGCGCGAGCTGTTCGCGCGGCGGCGGATCGACCAGGTCATCGACGTCGGCGCCAATGAGGGACAATTCTACAAGCTCCTCCGGCGGCAGGTGGGTTTTACCGGACGGATCGTATCTTTCGAGCCGGTGCCGCAACTCGCCGCCAGGCTTCAGCAGCGAAGCGCCGACGATCCGGCATGGACCGTACACGCCTGCGCTCTGGGCCGCGCAGCCTGCGAGCTGGATCTCAACGTCGCCAGGCTGAGCGTGTTCAGCTCCTTCCTGCCGCCTCTGGCGGACGATCCCAGCGAGGGTGGCAATACGGTCGTGCGTACGGTGCGCGTGCCGGTGCGCACGCTGGACGAGATGTTTCCCGACGCAGCGGCACTGCGGCACACCTATCTGAAGCTGGACACCCAGGGCTTCGATCTGGAAGTGGCCGCCGGTGGGGAATACGCCCTGCGTGCCATTCCGGCGCTGCAGACCGAGGTGTCGTTCCGCCCAATCTACGAGGGCATGCCCGGCTACCAACAATCGATCGGCGCATTCGAGCGATACGGCTTTCGCGTCGGCGATTTCTTCCTGGTCTCAACCGACCGCAGCGGCATCGCTTATGAATTCGACTGCATCATGCTGCGTCCAGCCGACAACACGGCGCCACGCTGACACGCGCGCCGGGCGGTTCAGAACATCCTGCCGCCGTTCGGCACCTTGAAGTCCGGCTTGAGCAGCACGACGGCGCCGTCCTCGTCCGGGACCCCCAGCGTCAGCACCTCACTGATGGCCGGGCCGATCTGCCGCGGCGGAAAGTTCACCACCGCCAGCACCTGCCGCCCGATCAACTGGTCCGGCCGGTAATGCACGGTAAGCTGCGCCGACGACCGCTTCGTGCCGAGCTCCGGCCCGAAATCGATCACCAGCCTGAGCGCCGGCTTGCGCGCCTCGGGGAAGGGCTGCGCATCGACGATGGTGCCGACGCGGATGTCCACGCGCTCGAAGTCGCTGTAGCTGACCGTATCGGTCATGCCGGTCCCTCCCGTTGCGCCGCATCAGGCCCTATCCTCGGCGAGACCGCAGGATAGCCGGCGGGCCACCTTCCGGCCAGCGAACGACGCGAGACGCATTTGAATCCACCGCAGCGACATCTGCTGCTCGACGTGGCGGCGGCACAGCAGGCCGGCGACACGCGCGCCGCCACCGATATGCTGACCGAGGCGCTGCGCCGCGATCCGCACGACCTTATGGCCGCGACCAGGCTGGCGGAACTCGAAATCGAGCGCTGGGACCACGCCAGCGCCATGCCGCGGCTGCAAGCCGTGCTGCGGCAGGAGCCGAATTTCGCGCCGGCACTTGCCGCATTGGCGCACGCGCTTTGGCTGGCGGGCCGCCCGCAGGAGGGCCTGGAACATGCGCGCCGCGCCGTCGCCATCCAGCCGCCAAACCCGCATTTCCGGCTGACGCTGGCGCAGCTCTGCGCGTGGCTCGGCCACGACGCGGAGGCGCGCGCGGCGGTGGCGGCGGTGCTGGACAGTCCCGCCCTCGATGGGCCGTTGCACGCCCGGGCGCTGAGCCTGCTGGCGGAGGCGCACGTCGCCCGCGGCGATTTCGCTGCAGCCAACGAACCGTTTCGCGCCTCATTGGCGTTGGCGCCCGACTCCGCCGCCACGCACACCGCCTATGCGATGAACCTGCTTCGGCTCGGCGAGTTCGATGCCGCCTGGCCGGAATACGCGTGGCACGGTCAGGTCGCGTTCTTTCGTCGCGGCGATACCCGGCCGATGCCGCAACAACTGACCGGGCGGGCCTGGAACGGCGAAGCGCTGCACGGACGCACCGTCCTGCTGCGGGACGATCAGGGCTTCGGCGATGCCATCCAGTTCTTCCGCTATCTGCGGTCGATCCGCGACGCGGGCGCCGCGCGCATCATCCTTTGCACGTTCGCGCCGCTGGCATCGTTGTTCCAGCGATCCGCACCGTTCGTCGAGGTGGTTACCGAACGACCGGTGCTCCGGCCATCCGACTTTCATGGCGGCACGTCAGACTTGCCGGCGGTGTTTCGGACACGGCTGGAGACCATCCCGGCGACCGTCCCGTACCTGACCGCGCCGCCGTTGCCGCGGCGGCTGCGCCTGCCGCGCGGCGGTGCTCCGCGCGTGGGTCTGGTATGGTCGGGCGATCCCAGGCACATGCGCGACCATCATCGTTCCATCCCGGCCGACATGTTCCTGGATATCGCCGACGTGCCCGGACTGTCGTTCTATAGCCTGCAACGCGATGTGCGGCCCGCCGATGCGCTGGCGCTGGCGACGCATCCGGCGGTGCCCCGGATCGGCGAGACGCTGCGCGACTTCGCGGAGACCGCCGCGGTAGTGGCGCGACTGGATCTGGTCGTCACGGTGGATAGCGCGGTGGCGCACCTCGCCGGGGCGCTCGGCCGGCCGGTGTGGCTGCTGCTGCCGATGGTGGCGGACTGGCGCTGGCTGACGGAGCGGGAGGACAGCTCGTGGTATCCGACGGTGCGTTTGTTCCGTGCCGGAGGCGAGGGGTGGGCACCGGTGGTGCGGCGGGTGGCGGACAAGTTACGGGCGTTCGTGCTCTGATTTGGGGCGGGTTCTCGCCAAGCTTATTCCGTACGTCGCCGGTGCACTCCGAGACAATGGACGGCGATCTCTACCGCAGCAGAGCATCCGCCCTCGCTACGCCAAGTACTCTGTTTCATAAATACGATGACATATTATGTATAATTTGGCGTGAAGACAGGTTCGCATATCAACGATGTCGAACAGCCGTGACCGGTGGCTTCCTGTTTAGACGGGGAGGCACGGTCCGCAGGCAGTAAGGAATTGGAACCACAGATGCACACGGATGCACACAGATAGGACCTGCAAATCGTTTCTATTCGTGTGCATCCGTGTGCATCTGTGGTTCCAATTCCTTACTGCCTGCCGCCATCCGGCCGGAATTTCATATATGGCAGCGCACCCAAGGCAGCCATCATTCGAGGAATATACGCAGTGCGTTCGATATTCTCCGGCATGTCCGATCGGCACACGGCTGGACCGTGGCTGGAAGACACTGCGGCGATCTCGCTCGAGATTGGCGCGCAGGCGGGGATGCTCGATCGGTTCAGGCACGAGATCAACCGGCCGGCCAACGATCTCCGCCAGACGTTGTTCCAGACCGACCAACCAGAACAAGCCGATGCGTGCTTCCGGGTCCAGGTCGGCCACGAGATCGATGTCGCTGTTCGGACCGGCCTCGCCGCGCGCCAATGAACCGAACAAGCCGACATGGCGGATGCCGGCCCGTTGCAATTCGGCCGCGTGCGCTCGCAACGTCGCTATCACCGCGTCGGGCGTCAGTGGACCGGGTCCGCTCGTGACAGCACCAGTGTAGCACATTTGCATGCCATAAGCACCACGTTCACGTCCCGATGCCGCCCAACGTCAGGTACTTGATCTCCAGATAATCCTGGATTCCGTATTTGGATCCCTTGCGCCCCAGCCCCGATGCCTTCATGCCGCCGAACGGTGCGACTTCCGTCGAGATGATCCCCTCGGTGATGCCGATGATGCCGAATTCCACCCGGCCATGACGGCGGGACGCGATACCGGCGCGACCAGAGGCGAGGCGGTACTTTTGCCTCCTGCCATCAACCCTCAGTTCAGATTTCACTCGGCAACGATGGCAGCAACCTCGGCCTGGAGGCTCTCGCGGTCCAGGACATCCACCATCCAGGCATTCAGGCTCTTGTGCGCAATAGCCGCGGCGACCGCATAGCGGCGGCGCTGCTCCTCGTTGGGACGCAGGGTCAGCTTGCCGGTCCAGGTCTTTTCCGGCTTCAAGCCGAGCTTCTGGCAGTAGTCAACGTAAGCTTCGACACTGACTTTGAACTCACGCTTCAGTTCATCGACGTCCTTGCCATAGAAATCGACTACGGCATTGATGCCGATGACCCGGCCATGCAACAGACTCGCGTCGGTATCGAAACCGAACTCGGCGCGGTAGTCCTTGTAGGACAAAACGTTGCTCAACATACGCACCCCTCCGATTTAGGGCTGACACCAGCCTTCAGCAGAAATTCCCGAGCGGATTCGACCGAACCCTTTTTCATTGTGGGTTGGGGATGCGGGCGGTGAAACACGGCGACCACACCGTTCAATTGCGTGCGCCGCCTTGAGCCATCTCCGGGTTCCACGTCTCCTCCCAGCGCCGAAACCAGCAATGCAAAGCTTCCCCAGGTCACCGTCGCCGAGGTTGGGACACGGAAGATGGCGCAACGGTCCGGCAGTGTTTTGAGCTGAGCGCCACGCCATATGGTGGCATTTTCCGCCACCAACCGCAGCCCGCGGTCAAGGCGATCCAGGCCAAGGCGGTTAAAATACTCTAACCGAATTCCTCGGGTCTTTTTGATGTTCTGCACCTGCTGCGCGTTCGAATTGAACGCGTCGTTCCAGACGGAATGCAGGACGACAGTTGCCTCCCTGGTTACCAGTCATGCTGACGGCCGGGTGGCGCCTGAGCAATCAGGCGCCACCCGCTCGGCCCGGTGCGCTATGTCCCGATGCCGCCCAGCGTCAGGTACTTGATCTCCAGGTAATCCTCGATCCCGTACTTGGATCCTTCGCGCCCCAGCCCCGACGCTTTCATGCCGCCGAACGGCGCGACTTCCGTCGAGATGATCCCCTCGTTGATACCGATGATGCCGTATTCCAGCGCCTCGGCGACACGGAAGATGCGGCCCACGTCGCGCGCGTAGAAATACGACGCCAGGCCGAACTCGGTGTCGTTTGCCAGCCTGATCGCTTCTTCCTCCGTCTTGAACCGGAACAGGGGAGCGACGGGACCGAACGTTTCCTCGCGGAAGATCATGGCGTCCTTGGGGACGTTGGCCAGGATCGTGGGTTCGAAGAACGTGCCGCCCAGCTTGTGACGATGGCCGCCGGTCACCACGGACGCGCCGCGCTTCACCGCGTCGGCGATGTGTTCTTCCACCTTCTTCACCGCGTCGGCATTGATCAGCGGGCCCTGCGATACGCCAGGCTCCATGCCGTTGCCGACCTTCATCGCCTCCACCGCGGCCTTCAGCTTGGCAGCGAACGCGTCGTACACGCCGTCCTGCACCAGCAGGCGGTTGGCGCAGACGCAGGTCTGGCCGGTGTTGCGGTACTTGCTGGCCATCGCGCCGGCGACCGCGGCGTCGAGGTCCGCGTCGTCGAACACGATGAACGGCGCGTTGCCGCCCAGTTCCATGCTGGTCTTCTTGATGGTCGGCGCACACATCGCCAGCAGCTTGGCACCGACTTCCGTCGAACCGGTGAACGACAGCTTTCGCACCAGCGGATTGGCGGTGAGTTCCTCGCCCATCGGCCCGGACGGTCCGGTCAGCACGTTGCACACGCCAGGCGGCATGCCGGCGCGCTCGGCCAGCGCGGCCAGCGCCAGCGCGCTGAACGGCGTTTGCGACGCCGGACGGATCACGCCGGTGCAGCCGGCAGCCCAGCCGGGGCCGGCCTTGCGGGTGATCATCGCGGCGGGGAAGTTCCACGGCGTGATCGCGGCGAACACGCCGATCGGCTCCTTCAGCACCAGGATGCGGCGGCCCTTGGCGTTCTGCGGAATGGTGTCGCCGTAGAGTCGCTTGCCCTCTTCGGCGAACCACTCGATGAAGCTGGCGGCATAGGCGATCTCGCCCTTGCTTTCGGACAGCGGCTTGCCTTGTTCCGCTGTCATGATGACCGCGAGGTCCTCGGCATTCTCCAGCATCAGGTCGTTCAGCTTGCGCAGGATCGCGGCGCGCTCTTTCGCCAGCATGCCGCGCCATTTCGGGTAGGCCCGGGCGGCGGCCTCGATGGCGCGGCGGGTTTCGGCGGTGCCCATGGCGGGGACCTCGCCGATCGCCTCGCCGGTGGCGGGATTCTTCACGACCAGGGTCCTGCCGCTGTCGGCCTCGATCCATTTGCCGTCGAGGTAGTTCGCCTGACGGAACAGGGTGGGGTCTTGCAGGGGAAGCGGAGAGGTGGGGTTCAGCATGGCGCGGGTCCTCCTTGCCTCGGTTCGAACGACGTTAACCTGAACATAGGACTTGCGGGGCAGGGTGTCAGGGTGGGTGCGGGCAGAGGTTGCGGCCGGGCTTTTTTGTAGCTACATTCTGAGGGCTGCCGGTGGAGTACGAATGGGACGAGGCGAAGCGGCGCAGCAACCTGGCGAAGCATGGCGTCGATTTCGCGCAGAACCTCGAGTTCGAATGGTCGTCCGCTGTCATTCGACAGGATCGGAGACGAAACTACGGCGAACGTCGGCGGCGCGCGCAGGGCAGGATCGGCGACCGTCTGTACACATTGGTCTATACGGAGCGCGAACATCGCACACGCGTGATCAGTCTTCGCAAGGCGAAGCAGCAGGAGGTGGATTTCTATGACATCGAGACGGCCGTTAATTCGCCCGACGCCTGAAGAAGACGCGCGGATTCAGCACGGCATCGACCAGGACTCCGACAATCCCGAATGGACCACGGAAGACTTCGCTCGCGCCCGTCCAGCCAGCGAGGTCCATCCCGATATTGTCGCCGAGTACCTCCGCACCCGCGGTCCTCAGAAGCGTCCCACCAAGGTCCTGGTATCGCTGCGCCTGGAACGCGAGGTGGTGGACCGGCTGCGCGCCTCCGGCCGCGGCTGGCAGAGCCGTGCGAACGAGATGCTGCGCAAGGCGGTGCTCGGCGCGTAAGCGGCGTCGCGGGTGCCGGTTTTGCCGCGCCCCCCTGTCCGCGGGCTGTCGCGCCGCCCATATTGCGGGCCGATGTTCACAAACGAGCGAAACGCCATGTCCACCCCATCTGGGTCCGCCAGACCCGGCCTTCTGGCCGCGCTGCTCGCCGCGGTGCTTCTGCTGACGCCGGGACTGGCGGAGGCCCGCGCCGGCATGGGCAGCTCGTTCGGCAGCCGCGGCAGCATGACTTATTCCGCACCGCCGGCGACCAACACCGCGCCCTATTCCGCGCAGCCGTTCCAGCGCAGCCTTACCCCGAGCAACCCGTCCTACGGCTATCGCGGGTCCGGCATGGGCTACGGCCGCTCCTCGTTCACGTCGGGTCTGCTGGGTGGCTTGCTCGGCGCGGGCATCGGCGGGCTGCTGCTGGGGCGCGGCTTCTGGGGCGGCGGTCTCGGCTTCGGCGGCTTCTTCGGCCTGCTGCTGCAAATCCTGCTGCTGGTGTGGCTGGCGAAGTTCCTGATGCGTATGTGGCGCGGCGGCTCGCCGGTCGTCGCCGGCGGCCCGGCGATGTTCGCCCGTGGCCCCGGCTATGGACCCAGGCCGATGGCCGGGGCGGGCGGGCCGCCGTCGCTCGCCATTGGCCCAGGCGACTACCAGGCGTTCCAGAACACCCTGGCGGCGGTTCAGGCAGCGTGGAGCAAGCAGGATCTGAACGCGATGCGTCTGCTGGCAACGCCGGAAATGGTCAGCTACTTCGCCGACCAACTGGCCGACCAGGCCAGCCGCGGCGTGCGCAACGAAGTGCGGGACGTGCACCTGCTGCAGGGCGATCTGGCGCAGGCCTGGTCAGAAGGCGGGCGCGACTACGCGAGCGTGGCGTTGCGGTTTTCCATGATCGACGTGACGATCGACATGGCCGGCCGCATCGTCGATGGCAGCCCCACAGAGCACGTCACCGCAACGGAGCTGTGGACGTTCCTGCGCAGCAACGCCGGTGGGCACTGGGTGCTGTCGGCGATCCAGCAGGCGCGGTAAGGCCGAGCCTCTCCCGAGGGACGGGAGAGGCTCGGGTCCCTGCTACATCTTCGCGTTGCCCGGCTGACTTCCCTGGTCGCCATGCATGCCCTGGTCGCCATGCATGCCCTGGTCGCCGTGCATGCCCTGGTCGCCGTGCATGCCCTGGCCCTGATCCGACCCGTTGGCACTGCCGGTCACGAACGGATGGCCCTGTTTCGCGGCCTGCAGGCTTTGGTCGTTCAGCCGGTCCACGTCGGCGTTCTGCGACGTGTCGCTCCCGCCGCGGCGCATCGCCTGACGCGAACCCTCGGAGCGATCCTGGTTCATCGCACTGTGCGATCGCTTCATCTGCATGTTGCCGGCATGATCGTTGTCGGCGTGGTTGCCCATGCTGTTCATCGAGCCGGTGCCGCTGTTGTCCGCGGCACTATGCGACTTGTTCATGTCCGCGCTGGCATGCGTGTTGCCGGTGCTGCCGTTGCGCATGTCGCTGCCCGACGCGGCGCCGTGCTGTAAGTTGCCGCCGTTGTCGTTCATCGACGAACCGCTATTCCTCGACGAGCCGTTGGTCATCGACGAGCCGTTGGTCATCGACGAGCCGTTCATGCTTGAGCCGGACGTGTTGTTGTCCATGCCCGCGGCGAAGGCCGGCGCCGCAACCATCAGTCCCAGTGCGCATACCGAGGCCAGCAGGCGTCCCTTGATCATGATCCTCTCCTTCCTGATTCATGCCGCAGCGTCCCGGCCCGCGTCTGTGGCGGCGTCCGCACGCTGCGATCTGTCAGGAACGTGGGCGGGAGCGTCCCGGGGCGCCCATCACATCCGGGTGCGGGACCATGTCATAAAACCAACTGTGTTTGGGTCACTTTGGCAATCAGACGGCCGTTGTCATTGGTCAAGCGCGTTTCCCACACTTGTGTGCGGCGGCCACGGTGCAGCGGAATGCTCTCCGCGATTATGCGCGTCCCGACCTGGGCGCCGGCGAAGAAGTTGGTCTTGCTTTCGACCGTGGTGGTGGACTGGCCCTCGCGCAGGTTCAGCACCGTCCCGATCGCGCCGACCGAGTCCGCGAACGCCATGATCGTGCCGCCGTGGACAGTGTGGTTGGCGGTGCAGTGTTCCTCCCGCACGGTCAGTGCCGCAACCACGCGTTCCGGTTGCGCCGAGGTGATGACGATACCGAGCAATTGCGCGAGCGGCATCGAGGCAAGGAGCTCATTCGCATCCATCGGTGGGTCCTCCCACCGGAATGATCGCACGAAATGGCGCCCCTGCGTCAGGTCGCCGACGCCGCTTCATCCAGGGCGGGTCGGCCGCGCCGGCCGGTGGCAGTTCGCAATATCAGCGGTGGGGTGCCGCAACGACACCCCGGCCGTCGAAATTCCTATCGCACCCAGAACGGCTTGTTCGCCTCTGCCTCGGCCTCGGCGTAGCTCACGCCGATGTCCTTCAGCGTCAGCCCGTCGAGCCCCGCGATGGCGCGGCGCGTGCGCCAGCGCCGCCAGGCGGCGTGCATGCTCCCGCCCAGCCCTGCGGCTCGGCGTGGGCGGCGGTGCGGAAATGACAGCGGCGCAATCAGCGCCGTCAGCGGTCCGTCGAACATCGTGGAATCCCTCCTGATCCCGGCGACCATGCCTCGAGCATTGGAATCAGTAAAACGAATTGCCATGATGGCATAAATCAGCAAGACTTATGACTATGACCCTCCTCGTCAACCTGGACCCCGATCTCCTGCGCAGCTTCGTGCTGATCGCCGAGGGCCGCAGCTTCACCGCCGCCGCCGCACTGGTCGGGCGCACGCAATCCGCCGTCTCCATGCAGATCAAGCGGCTCGAGGACATCCTCGGCAAACCCCTGCTGAGCCGCAGCAAGGGCGGCACCGTGGACGTCACCCCGCACGGCCGCTACCTGCTGGAGCATGCGCGGCAAATGCTGGCGCTGAACGATTCGGTGCTGGCGAATTTCCGCGAACCGCAGATTAGCGGCACGGTGCGCCTGGGCAGCCCGGACGACTACGCGCTGGCCTATCTGCCGACCATCCTGAAGCGCTTCGCCGAGACCCACCCGGCCGTGCAGGTGGACGTGCAGTGCTCGCCGTCGCAGGAGCTGATCCGCGCGACCGAGGCGGGCGAGCTCGATCTCACCCTGCTGTCCGACGGCCACCAGCCGCCCGGCTGGCCCGTGGTGCGGCTGTGGCGCGCGCCGCTGGTCTGGGTGACATCGACGCGTTTCGCGCCGCACCGGCAGGATCCGCTGCCGCTGGCGCTGGCGGTGCGCCAGCGCTTTCTCGGCGCCGACTGCGAATGGGCCACCGCCGCGCTCCACGCGCTGGATGACGCCGGGCGGCGCTATCGCATCGCCTACACCTCGGCGTCGCAGATCGGCACCCATGCGCCGGTGCTGGCGGGGCTGGCGGTGACGGTCTCGACGCTGTCCTGGCTGCCGGAAGGGCTGCGCGCGGTGCGGCCCGACGAGGGCCTGCCGAAACTGCCCGCCTATGGTATCCTGATGCTGAAGGCGCGCCTGCCGATCCAGCCCGTCACCGACGCGCTGGCCGCGCATATCGAGGCGAGCTTCCGCGAGGAGACGCAGCAGGCCGTCGCAGCAGAATAGATTGGCGCTCGGACGGCACCGCCGGTCGGCGCATCGGCAAGACGGAACGCAGGTCCTGACGGGGGGAAACCATGCAGTTGCGTTGGGACGATCTCGGCACCGGCCGTGCCGACGCGGCACACGACACGACGATCGAGCTTGCCGGCTTTGCCGCCACGCCGTTGCCGGTCGGTTATGCCACGCACTGTCTGCTGGTTCCCGAGGCCGCCTGCTGCGCCGGCTGCGTGCCGCGCGATCCGCTCGGCGCCGTGGAAGTGTTCGCGGCGGCGCCGCTGCCCGTCGATGGCAGGCCCGTCCGGCTGACCGGCACGTGGCGGCGGCGCACCGACGATGCGAATCCCTGGCGCTATCAACTGCACGACGCGCGGCTGACCGAACCGGCTGGATGGTCCGCTGTGGGGCGCCGCTTCGTGCTGCGTGGCGCGCCGCTGATGTGCCTCGCCGCCGTGGCCGCGCCGCAGCAGGCAGCGGTCGCCCAGCAGCGCGACGCCGACGCGCGCCAGGCGATCGGCCGCGTCGCGACCGTCGATATGCACAGCCACGCCGGCCATATCACTCGGGTACGCGACGGCACCAGTCGGCTGGGGCCAGTGGCCGCGCCGATGACGGCAGGCGGCATGGCGGCGGTGTGCTTCGCTATCGTCTCGGATTCGCCCTGCCATCACCTTGTCGGCGGCCAGATCCATCCGTACCGCTCACCGGATCCGGGCGAGCTGTACGCCTGGTCACAACGGGGTTTCCGGCGGCTGCATGCGCTGATCGGGCTGGAGCGGCTGGCCGTGATCGCCAACGCCGCGTCGCTGTCGGCCGCGCGTGGCGGAACGCCGTCGGCGATCGTTGCGGCCGAGGGCGGCGACTTCCTGGAAGGCCGCCCGGAACGCGTCGATGAGGCGTATGAACGCTGGCAGCTTCGTCACCTGCAGCTCACGCATTACCGGGTGAACGAACTCGGCGACATTCAGACGGAGTCGCCAGAGCATGGCGGACTGACCGATGTGGGCGCGGAGGTGATTCGGCGCTGCAATCGCCTCGGCGTGGTGGTGGACGTGGCGCACGGCACGTTCGACCTGGTGAAGCGCGCGGCGTCGGTCACCACGAAGCCGCTGATCCTGTCGCACACGTCGATGACGCCGTGGCCGCGGCCGCGCAGCCGGCTGATCACGCCCGACCATGCGCGGCTGATCGCGGGGACCGGCGGTGTGGTCGGGGTATGGCCCGTGCAGTCGATCTATGCCGACCTGAACGCGATGGCCTACGGCATGGCGCGGCTGGCCGATGTCGTGGGCGTGGATCATGTCGGCCTGGGTACCGACATGCTTGGCCTGGTCGGACCGAGCTCGTTCTCCAGCTACCGCCAGTTGCCGGAGCTTGCCGCCGCGCTGCTCGGGGTCGGTTTTGGTGCTGATGATGTCGGCAAGGTGCTGGGCGGGAACTATGGGCGGGTGTTCGCGGCGACGATGAGCTGACGGTCTGTCTGTCATTGCGAGGAACGAAGCGACGAAGCAACCTCGTTCGCGACGAGTGCGCGGTATCGGTAGCAGACGCGACGAACGCGGCCAGATCGGCATCACGCGAAGGAAGATTGTCAATCAACAAGTTATCGGATAATACTGCCTTACCCTCGAAGCCGAGCGACAGAGATGGTGGTTCTCGTCGCCAGCATTACGGTTGCAGAGGGACGATACCTACGGATCGTAGGACGTATTGAGGGATAAATAGATGTTGTGCGTTGGCCGAAAATTATCGCAGCGTCGGTGGCCCGCCTCATGAGTATGGCAGAGACACTTACTGCCCTGAACAAGTTGGTGGACGACGGAGTGATCGAGACCTACGCCATAGCAGAAGCTGTCGCCGCGTACCACTATATTGAACCAACCCTCACTGAAGATTTGGATGTGCCGATCACACTGGATAGGATTGGTGCCTCCGGTCTGCTCACGTTGACGCCGGTGCTCGCCGCACTGCGCTCAATGGGATACACGGAGTTTCGCGACGAGGGAATTGTCATTGGCGACTGGCCGGTACAATTTCTGCGAGTAGCAAACGCGTTGGATGCCGAGGCGTTGCGGATGGCAAGGACTACAGACGTTCTCATTCAGGGGCCTGTCCTCAGGACACGGGTGCTGCTGCCAGAATATCTGGTGGTGAAGGCACTGGAAGTGGGAAGGCCCAAGGACTATGGCCGGATCATACAATTCGTCGAGGATGACGCGGTTGATATGAAATGACTCCAGGATGTTTTGCAACGATTTGGCTTGGAACAAAAATGGAAGCGATTCTCTCACCGGATTGGTCTTCAACAAGACGGCGAAAATGAGGAGAATGATGCCGATGAGTGACTCTCCAAAATATCCGGACATCTCGGACCTGATCGCTCGCAAAGCAAAAGGGCGGATAAACATCAAACAATTGAGCTTTGGTGAGAAGATCGAATTGATGGAGGAGTTGAGGCTCCGGTTGGCACCTCTCAAGGCGTTACGAGAGATACGCCGACAGGATCAGAAAAACTCGTGAACCGTCATGTGTGCGGTTGATGATAGCCTATTATAGCTTGAAGCTCGCATGTTTGTTCTGTTTTCTAATCGAGGAGATGCGGGGTGATTTTGCCCGGGCACGAAGTTCGCTCCGAACAGGGATGGAAACCGCCGACCTGACATTCGTCTTTGAAATTGATGACAGGCTTACCGCGCCCCAAAAATCGCCGTGCCCACGCGCACCCACGTCGCGCCGCACGCGATCGCCGTTTCGAAATCCGCCGACATGCCCATCGATAGCACGCCCAGCCCGTGCTTCGCCGCACGATCGGCGAGCCAGGTGAAATGCGGCCGTGGATTCTCGCCGTGCGGCGGCACGCACATCAGCCCGACCAGCAGCTTGCCGAACCGCCCCTTGCATTCGTCGATGAACCCGTCCGCGTCCGTCCGCGCCACCCCGGACTTCTGCTCTTCGTTGCCGACATTTACTTCGACCAGCAGCGTCGGCGAGCGCTCTTCGCGTGCCATCGCCGAGGCGATCGCATCGGCCAGCTTCGGCCGGTCCAGCGTCTCGATCACGTCGGCGATGCGCACCGCGTCGTGCGCCTTGTTGGTCTGCAGCCCGCCGATCAGGTGCAGCGTGAATGTATAATCCGCCCGCAGTGACGGGAACTTTCCGGCGGCTTCCTGCACGCGGTTCTCCCCGAACACCGTCTGGCCGGCGAGCAGCGCCGCACGCACCGCCTCCACCGGTTTGGTCTTCGAGACCGCGACCAGGGTAATCTCCTCCGGCCTGCGTCCGGCGGCGATCGCGGCGTTGGCGATGCGCTCCCGCACGCGGCGCAGATTGTCGGAGATGTCGGGCGCGGCGCTGCTCACAGGGGATACCATGGACGTCAGGCTTGTCGCATGGGCGCGTGCCGTCAAGGCACGGAACCGTTGGCGCGGGCGCGCCTTGCCGGTGCTGTGGCTGTTCACCGACGGGCGCCGGCTGCCCGATCCGCGGCCGTCGGTCGCGGCACTGCCGCGCGGGCTGTGCGGCGTGGTGCTGCGCCACGACAACGAGCCGGATCGCGCGGCGCTTGGCCGCGCCCTCGCGAAGATATGCCGCGCGCGCCGGCTGGCGCTGGTCGTGGCGGGCGATGCGCGTCTGGCCGCGGCGCTGCGTGCCGGCGTGCATCTGCGCGGCGGGCGTTGGCCGGGCGTGGTCCGTGCCGGCCACGGACTGCGGACGAGCTCGGCGCATAATGTGCCGGAGCTGCTCCGTGCCGCGCGCGTCGGGGCAGCGCTGGCATTCGTCGGTCCCGCGTTCGTAACGGCGAGTCACCCGGGCGCGGCCGGCCTGGGGCTGCTGCAATGGACGGGACTGGCCGGCGCGGCGGCGCTGCCGGTTGCGGCGCTGGGCGGTATCGACGGCGCCAGCGCCCGCCGGCTGCCGCGCCGGCGATGCCGTGCGGCTGGTGCCATTGGCGCGCTCGAAGCCGTCGGCAATCAACTGTCATTGTGAGGCGCAGGTGGCTGAACGATTTTGTTTGTTATACTAACGTCACGAATGACTGACGAGGGTGCTCGGAACAATGTCATTGCGAGGCCGCTTGGCCGAAGCAATCTCCCGGGAGATTGCTTCGGCCAAGCGGCCTCGCAATGACAGGAGCGGGATTGCTTCGGCCAAGCGGCCTCGCAATGACAGGAGCGGGATTGCTTCGGCCAAGCG
>DASXFW010000108.1:0-8471 GCA_036489395.1 Acetobacteraceae bacterium
GGGGCACAGGGCCGGAGGACCACGCGTGGTCCTCCGGCCCTGTGCCCCCTCCCCGCCATCCAGCGAAACAAACGGATTGCAAAGGCTACGCCCTTGCCGGAGGTCCAGGAGGCAGAGCCTCCTGGCGGGTTTCAGGGCGGAGCCCTGACCTTCCGCCGTTCACCCGATTGCCCTGGTGGGGTATGCGGAATGCTTCCTCCCACCCGCTCCACGCGCTACACCCAGGCAGCTTCACGATGGAGACCGGATGACGAAATCCCGCCGCCTGTTTGGCACCGACGGCATCCGCGGCAAGGCCAACACCGACCCGATGACCGCCGGCACCGCCCTGCGGCTCGGCCAGGCTGCCGGCCTTTTGTTCACCCGTGGCAATCATCGCCACAAGGTGGTGATCGGCAAGGATACGCGGCTGTCCGGCTACATGCTGGAGCCGGCGCTGACCGCCGGCTTTATCGGCGCCGGCATGGACGTGACGTTGCTCGGCCCGCTGCCCACGCCCGCGGTGGCGATGCTGACGCGCAGCCTGCGCGCCGACCTGGGCGTGATGATCTCCGCCTCGCACAACCCGTACGAAGACAACGGCATCAAGCTGTTCGGTCCCGACGGCACCAAGCTGTCCGACGACAAGGAGGCCGAGATCGAGGCCTTCATGGACAGCAAGCTGGCGCACCGCCTGGCGCCGTCGGCCGCGCTCGGCCGCGCCGCGCGGCTGGAAGACGCCGCCGGCCGCTACATCGAGGCTGCGAAGGCCAGCTTCCCGCGCGGCCTGCGGCTGGACGACCTGAAGATCGTGGTGGATTGCGCACACGGTGCCGCCTATCGCGTCGCGCCGACGGTGCTGTGGGAACTGGGCGCCACGGTCGTTCCGGTCGGCGTCGCACCGGACGGCTTCAACATCAACAAGGGCTGCGGTTCGACCGTGCCGGACTATCTGTGTGCACAGGTGCAAGAACATGGCGCGGATTTTGGCATCGCGCTGGACGGCGACGCGGATCGCGTGGTGCTGGCGGACGAGCATGGAGAGGTGATCGACGGCGACCAGATCCTGGCGCTGATCGCGCGGTCCTGGCACGCGGCCGGCACGCTGCGCGCCGGCGGTATCGTTGCGACGGTGATGTCCAACCTGGGCCTGGAGCGGTTCCTGCAAGCGCAAGGCCTGGCGCTGCATCGTACCAAGGTCGGCGATCGTTACGTGGCCGAGCACATGCGCGAGATCGGCGCCAATGTCGGCGGCGAGCAATCCGGCCACGTCATCCTGACGGACTTCGCCACCACCGGCGACGGGTTGCTGGCGGCGTTGCAGGTGCTGGCGGTGATCGTGGAGCAAGGCAAGGCGGCGAGCGAGGTGTGCCGGATGTTCGCCCCGCTGCCGCAACGGCTGCAAAATGTGCGGTTCGCGGGCGCCTCGCCGCTGCGTCATCCGCGCGTGCAGGCGGCGATCGCGGACGCCGAGGAATCCCTGAACGGCACCGGCCGCGTGCTGATCCGCGAAAGCGGCACCGAGCCGCTGGTGCGCGTGATGGCAGAAGCCGACGACGAAGCGACGGTCGGCCGTATCGTCGATGCGCTGTGCGTCACCATCGCCGAGGTGGCGCGCGTCAACGAGAGCGCGGCCTGATGCCCAAGGGCCTGATGGGGCGAGTGCTGGCTATTGCGGGTTCCGACTCGGGCGGCGGAGCCGGCATTCAGGCCGACATCAAGACGATCACCGCATTGGGCGCCTACGCCGCGACCGCGATCACCGCGCTGACCGCACAGAATACCCTGGGCGTGACTGGCATTCTGCCAGTACCGCCGGAGTTCGTAACGCAGCAGATCGCCGTCGTCATGCAGGACATCGGCGCCGACGCGATCAAGACCGGAATGTTGGGCGACTCGGCGATCATCGAGGCAGTGGCGGATGCACTGGGCCGTTACGCGCAAGGCGTGCCGGTGGTGGTCGATCCCGTCATGGTGGCAAAGGGCGGCGCGCGGCTGCTGGAGCCGGGGGCGATGGATGCACTGGTGCGGCGTCTGCTGCCGCACGCGACGGTCATCACCCCGAACCTGCCGGAAGCCGAGGCACTGCTCGGCGAGGCGATCCCCAACGTCGCCGCCATGCATCGCGCCGCGTCACTGTTGCTGACGCTCGGCGTGCCGGCGGTACTGCTGAAGGGCGGGCATCTGCCGGACGATACGGTGGTCGATCTGCTGGCGACGGCGGACGGCGTTGAGGCCTTCGCTGCGCCGCGCATCGACACGCGGCATACGCACGGCACCGGATGCACGATGGCGAGCGCGGTGGCGACCGGTTTGGCGCAAGGCATGTCGCTGCGCGATGCAGTGGTGCGGGCGAGGGCGTATGTGCGTGCCGCGATCGCGTCGGCGCCCGGGTTCGGCAGTGGGCACGGGCCGTTGAACCATGCGGCAACGTGGACGTGACCTGTCTGTCATTGCGAGTTGGCCACCGGCCTTCGGCCGCCCCGCGACTGGATGAAACAGCGTCAACGGCCTGACGTAGGTTCCCCCCTCCCCTTGAGGGAGGGGTTGGGGGAGGGGTGCGCACATCCACTGACCGCGGATGTACGCACCCCTCCCCCAACCCCTCCCTCAAGGGGAGGGGGGAACCTTGTCTCTTGTTAGGCGTGCCGCGCCGAAGCAATCTCGTTCGTACGATGCGCGTTATACCAGGTGCCGAAAAGAACGACGTACGCTCCGATGTCCGTCCCGTCATGCCGACGCAGGTCGGCATGACGGTGGGGGCGTGGGCCGAACTGACGATGCACCTCGATGGCCAGGCCAATGATCTGATTGGCGAGTGCATCTCCGGTCAACATTGCTTGCTTCCTCGGTGGCTCTCGGTGGTCCCAGGTGGTTCTCGGTGTCAAACCTTGAAATTCCATGAGCAGGCGAGGACATTTCGATGTGAGGCGGGGTCGCGGATGATCCACGGCACCGCAAGGATTCAGCCACCGAGAGCCACCAAGGGACTTTCCCGGCCGGCAGCGATGCAACGTCACCGGCAACGAGCTTGCCGCAGCATCGACGGCTGCGGCCCATTTGGTCATTCACCGCCTGCAACCGGGGAATAGGCCATGGATCGCACGCCGCTACCCACGTCGCTTGTCGCTGCGCTGACGCTGCCACGCACGCCAGGACGATCCGCCGAGGTGTTCGTGGACGGCGATCTTGAACTCCGGTTCGCCGCCCGTCCGACCAACGGACCGCAGGTCCCGCACCTGCGCGACGAGCTTTATTTTGTTGCTGCCGGCTTGGCCCGTTATCGCGTCGAGGACACGGTTATACCAGGGGCCGAAAGTCCTGACTCTTGTGTCATGGCCCGGTCATGACACAAGGGGACGTGCCGTGCAGCCGTACGTCAAAACTTACGGCCCCTGGTATTACTTCGGTCGGGCCTGGCGACGCGTTGTTCTGTGCGGCGCATGTGCCGCACGGCTTCGAGGCTCCATCCGACGATTTCTGCGTCTGGGTGTTGTTCTACGGTCCGCAGAAATAGGAGCTGCGGGCTGTGCCTTCGCCGTAACTATCCGCCGGACAGTGCGCCCACAATATAAATTTCGTCACCGTCGTGCATGCGCGCCGCCACATCGCGCGCATCCGTATCATTCACAAAACACCGCACGTGCCGGCGCACCTGGTCCTGCTCATCCACCACGCGAAACCGGATACCGGGGAACCGGTGGTCGAGATCGTCCAGCACTTCACCCAGCGTTGCGCCGCTCGCGCGCATATCGGACTCGCCGCGCGTATAATTGTGCAGCAGAGCAGCGACGCGGACCGCGACCGTGATCATGTCAGCGCGGCCTCGACGGCATAGATTTCCGGCAGATCACGTGCCAGGCAGCGCCAGCGTGCACCTTCATCGGTACTCGCCCACACGCCGCCGGAGGTGGTGCCAAAATATAAGCCGACCGGCGCCAGCGGATCGGCGCTGAACGCCTGGCGCTTCACGGTGAACCACGCTTGTTCCCTCGGCAGTCCGCCATCCAGCCGCTGCCAGTTCGCCCCCGCATCGCGCGTCACATACACCGCAGGCCGGCCATCGGGACTGACGCGCGGCCACACCGTCGAGCCGTCCATCGGAAACACCCACGCCGTGTCGGGATCGCGCGGATGCAGCGCCAGCGGCAGGCCGATATCGCCGATCTCGGCAGGCATGTTTTCGCCGATGCGCGCCCAGGTTTCCTCCGGCAGATCCATGCGATAGATGCCGCAGTGGTTCTGCTGATACAGCCGATCCGGCCGCAGCGGATGCACCGCGACACGATGCGGGTCCTGGCCGTATTCGGGATACGGATCGGGAAAGAAATCGGCGCGCGAACCTTTGTTCAGCGGACGCCAATGCGCGCCCTGGTCGTCGCTGCAGAACACACCGCCACCGGACATACCGACATACATCCGATTGCGGTTGCGCGGATCGATCAGCACCGAGTGCAGCTTCGGTCCGTCCGGCGTGCCGTCCTTCTCGCCACCGGTCCAGGTATCCAGCATCGGATGATCGTTCAGGCCCACAACGCCTTCCCAGCGCCGGCCACCGTCTTCCGAGCGGAACAATCCCTGCGGCGACGTGCCGGCGTACCAGACGCCCGGTTCGCTGTCGTGGCCTGGTGTCAGCCAGAACACGTGATCGACCGAACGGGCGCGCTGTCCGCCGGTGGCTTTGGGAAAGCGCGGGGGGTGTTCCGCTTCCTGCCAGGTCTTGCCGAAATCAGTCGAGCGAAACACTGTCGGTCCGAGATGCCCGGTGCTCGCCGCCATGAGCATCGTGCGCCGGTCGCGCGGGTCGAGCACGATGTGATGGATGACGTGGCCGAGGAAATGCGGCCCGCGCAACTGGAATGTCCCGCGCGCCGCGTCAGAGTGCAGGAAGAACGCGCCTTTGCGCGTCGCCACCAGCAGCAGGAGCTGGTCGGTGCCGTTGGTGCGGGAGGCTGTCGGCATCTGCATCCCCTTCCGTCAGGTCGGAAGGATCGTGCCTCAATGGCGGGGCGTCTCGCAATGCCTCCCTCACGTGTCATTGCGAGGCCCGCAGGGCCGAAGCAATCTCGCGCCTGACGATTCGCCGGCGGCTCGTCACGAACGGGATTGCTTCGGCCAAGCGGCCTAACAAGAAACAAGGTTCCCCCCTCCCCTTGAGGGGAGGGGTGCGTACATCCACCGACCGCGGATGTACGCACCCCTCCCCCAACCCCTCCCTCAAGGGGAGGGGGGAACCTACGTCAGGCCGTCGACGCCGGTTCATCCAGGGCGGGTCGGCCAACTCGCATTGACAGAGGGACGTGCGCGGGTTGTTACGCGCGCAGTTCCGGGATCACCCACAACGGCTTCTCGCCGCGCGCGACGCGCTGCACGTTGTCGAACGCGTTGCGGAAGCGCGCGTACTGATTGTCCCACGTCGGCCCGGCGAAATGCGCGGTCAGCACGACGTTTTGCAGACCAAACAGCTTGTTGTCCGACGGCGGCGGCTCCTGATCGAACACGTCGAGACCCGCGCCGGCGATCACGTTGTTCGACAGCGCCTCGTACAAGGCCGGCTCGTCCACCACCGGGCCGCGGCAGGTGTTGACCAAGTACGCGGTCGGCTTCATCTGGCGAAGCTGCGCGGCGCCGATCATGTGCCGCGTCGCCGGCGTCAGGGGCACGTGCAGCGACACGATGTCCGACGTGCGCAGGATCTCGTCCAGCAGCCGGAAGCGCACGCCGAGCTGATCCGCCTGGTCCTCGGTCAGCCGCGCGATGTCGAAATACTGCACGTCCATGCCGAACGCCTGCGCCAGCCGTGCGACCTTCTTGCCGATCGTGCCGAGGCCGATGATGCCCAGCTTGCGGGCATAGAGTTCGTACAGCCGCACCGACGACCAGTCGTTGCCGCGCCAGCGTCCGGACGAGACGTTGTCGTGCTGCCAGATCAGCCGCCGCGACACTGCCAGCATCAGCAGCATCGCATGCTCTGCCACGGCGATCGCGTTGGCGCCGCCGTTGTTGCAGATCGGGATGCCGGCGCGGCGCGCGGCCTCGATGTCGCAACGGTCGTAGCCGGCGGACAGAAGCTGCACCAGCTTCAGCTTCGACGCCGTCTTGTAGAACGCGTCGTTCATCGAGGGCACGCCGAAGCCCACCATGTATTCGCAGTCCGGCAGCGCGGCGTTGAACTCCGGCGTGTCGGGGCGGGTGACGACGAGGTCGAACCCGGGCGGCGCCAGCTCGCGCGCGATGTCGTTGTCGTTCATCGGGTTGTCGGCGACGATGATCTTGGACGCCATGGGTGTTTTCTCCTCCGTTGTGGGAGACAGGATAGACGCTGTGCCACGATCGGCCCAGGGGCCGATGCTCCTGGCGAATGCTCAGCGGCGACCCAGCAGCACCACGTGTTCTGCACGCGCGGCACGACCCAACGGTCCGTCCAGCGTGGCGAGCGGCACGTCCTCGCGCTGCGCCAGTTCAAGGTAAGCCGCGTCGTAGGCCGTCAGCCGGTGGCGGCGGGCCAGGCCCAGCAGGCGATCTTCGTCAGGCGATCGATCGATCAGGATCGGGAGTTGCGACACCTTCCACAAAAAACCGTTGGACGCTGCGACAGGGATCCGTCCGCGCCGTTCGTTCATCAGCAGCGCATTGCGAATTTCGAACCACCACAGTGCTGGGACCAGCCCGTTGTCGCTTTCCAGTCGTAGCAAGGCTTCGCTGCCGGCCGGGTGCGTTTCGTCTTCCATCGCCCAGCTCATCACCGTGGATGCGTCGAGCACGAATGGCATCAGTATTTGTGGCCTTCGTGCCTGGCATCCAGCAGCTCCTGCAGCTTCACCCCGCGGAACTGCTTGCGCATCGCCTTGATGCCTTCGATCGCCTCGCGAACCTCGGCGCGCCGCCGTTCGACTTCCGGCACGATCCGTGCGATCGGCCTTCCCCGGCGGGTGATCACGATCGTTTCGCCGCGCTCCACCGCGTCCAACAGTTCGGACAGGTGCGCCTTGGCCTCGGACGCCTGGACTTCATGCATAGGAGCCCCTCATTTGACCGGTCAATTCGACCGGTCAAATTGTAGCGCTGCCCGCCGTGCACGGCAAACTGGAATATATGGCTCTGTTGGTGCGCCGTCGCGCAGCCAGTAGGTTCCCCGTCCATCATCATTGGGAGGTAAATCCGATGTCCCTCGATCCGAACCGGCTGATCCTGACCGGCGAGAACCCGTTCATCCGCCTCAGCGAGACCGATGGCGGCGCCATCGCGACCAATGCCAGTTTCTGGCGCATCCTGATGTCGCCCGCCGGCCCCGGACACGTGCTGTATCTGAAGAGCGAGCTGACCAAGGACCGGTGGAAGATCTACGCCGACAACATCGCCATGGCGCGGTGGCTGCAGAATACGGTGCAGGGCATGCTCAACGGGGAGCTGGCCGATACGTCGATCCCGGTGACCGACGCGGCGTTCGACAAAGCTGGCGACGCGCGCGACTTCTGGACCGAGCGGGCCGTTTCGCATGACGAGGAGGTCGCGCTGACCTGGTACGACATCGGCGAGCCGCTGCTGATCCACACGCAGCCCGGCCCGCCGCCGGCGCGCAAATACGGCGTCTGCACGGTGCTGGTTCCGGCACTCGGTGCGCGGCTGACGGTCAACGACGCGCAGGCGAAGGGACGTCCGTTCCCGAACCAGCGCGAAGGCAAGCCGTTCAGCACCTGCGCGCTGGCGTTCTCGGAAAGCTGGACCGAGGCGCGCTGACGCCGGCGGTCGCCGTTACCCCGCAGGCTTATTTCACCGGCGAGAAATCCGTCGGCGACATGATGCGGTTCTCCTGTTTCAGCAGCAGCTCGCGGCGGTAGCCTTCGGCGAGGAACTTCTGCCACTCCGGATCGGCGGCCATCGCCTTGCGGCGGCGTTCGCGGTCGCCCTGGTCTTCATAACCCCAGATGTGCACCACGGTGTTCAGCTCGCCCTCGACGGTGGTGAACCAGCCGAGGCAACGGCCGAGGTATTTCTGCTGCAGCGGCCAGGCCATTTCCTTGTACATGGCGACCCATTCGGCCATCTTGTTCGGCTTGCAGGTGTAGATGCGCAGGTCTGCGATCATCGCGGTGTCCTCCATGTGATTGGGGAAGGGCAGCGTGCGGTCATTGCGCACCGCCGGCAAGCCAGGAACAGCGAGGCGCAACGATCAGTCGTGTCGCTCGGACGATTTCGTGCTGCGGGTCCGGCGCCCGGAATAGTGGTCATTGCGAATTGCCGCCGGCCGATGGGCCGACGCGCGCTGGGTGACACGGCTGCATCCCTGTCATTGCGAGTTGCCACCGGCCTGGCGGCCGACCCGCCCTGGATGACACGGTCGGGGCCGGAGCGTAGATTCCCCCTCCCCTTGTGGGAGGGGTCGAGGCGTGCAAATCGACCCCTCCCCCAACCCCTCCCACAAGGGGAGGGGAGGCCTTGTTTCTTGTTAGGCCGCCTGGCCGAAGCAATCCCGGTCGTGACGAGCCGCC
>DASXFW010000110.1:0-4660 GCA_036489395.1 Acetobacteraceae bacterium
GGGGCACAGGGCCGGAGGACCACGCGTGGTCCTCCGGCCCTGTGCCCCCTCCCCGCCATCCAGCGAAACAAACGGATCCCAAAGGCTATGCCTTTGGCGGAGGTCCAGGAGGCAGAGCCTCCTGGCGGGTTTCAGGGCGGAGCCCTGACCTTCCGCCGTTCACCCGATTGCCCTGCAAAAGCCCGACCGAACCATCCGGCCGGGAGCCTCAAGGTCTCTCAGGCGAAGGCCGGGCTGTAGTCCAACGGCCTGTTGGGGGGCCGTTGCGGCGAAACGCTCGACCGCGCACATTGTGCGCATGCTCTACCTGGTCATCGGCGGGCTGACGCTCTTCTTGTTTCTCGGAGGGCTGCACGCGTTCGAGCGCGCATCTGTCACCACGATCAAGTCGCTGCTGGCGTGGATCGCGGCGCTGGCCGGGCTCACGTTGGCGGTGCTGCTGGTGGTGACCGGCCGAGCCGGCCCTGCAATCGGCGCGCTGGTCATGTTCGGACCGCTGATCTGGAATCGCTGGCGGGCGAGCCGGATGGGCGCGGCGAGCTCTGGTGCGAGCAACGCCAATAGTGCAGAACCACCGCGTGCACGCAGCGGTTCAATGTCGCGCAAAGAGGCGTATGATGTGCTCGGTCTGCAACCCAATGCCACGGATGCGGAGATCCGCGCCGCCCACCACCGCCTGATGCGTACCGCGCATCCCGACAGCGGCGGTTCCGACTGGCTCGCGGCGCGTATCAACATGGCGCGCGACGTCTTGCTCGGCCGCGGCGGGCACGCATGATACGCACGGTCGTGATGGCGCTCTCGACCACGTGCGGCGAGGCCAGGGCCGTTAACCATCACATTGCCGGCCATCGCTTATGGTCGGCGCGACCGACCCACAGGGGAGGCCTTCCGTGATCAAGCCTTTGCGCAAGGCGGTGCTGCCGGTTGCCGGCCTGGGCACCCGGTTTTTGCCCGCGACGAAAGCCACCGCCAAGGAAATGCTGCCGGTCGTTGACAAGCCGCTGATCCAGTACGCGGTGGAGGAAGCGCGTGCCGCCGGCATCGAGCAATTCTGCATGATTACCGGCCGCGGCAAGGCGGCGCTGGTGGAACATTTCGACATTGCCTTCGAGCTGGAGGCGACGCTGCGCGAGCGCAACAAGACCGACGCTCTGGCGCTGCTGGCCGATACGCAGGTGGAACCGGGATCGATGGTCACGGTGCGTCAGCAGGTGCCGCTGGGGCTGGGCCATGCGATCTGGTGCGCGCGCGCGTTCGTCGGCGACGATCCGTTTGCGATATTGTTGCCGGACGACCTCGTGCTGGCGGACACGCCGTGCCTGCGCCAGCTTGCCGACGTGTATCGCGACACCGGCGGCAATGTGGTTGCGGTGACGGAAGTTCCGAAGGAACACACCAACCGTTACGGCATCCTGAAGACCGGCAAGGATGACGGAAAGCTGGTGGAAGTGCTGGGCCTGGTGGAGAAGCCGGAGCCGCAGGACGCGCCGTCGAATCTTTCCATCATCGGCCGCTACGTGCTGATGCCGGAAGTGATCGGCTACCTTGCCCGCATGGAACGCGGCGCCGGGAACGAAGTGCAGTTGACCGACGGCATGGCGCGGCTGATCGGCACCCAGCCGTTCCACGGACTGCGCTATGAAGGCCGGCGGTTCGACTGCGGCGACAAGGTGGGATTCCTGGAGGCGCAGATCGCGTTCGCACTGAAGCGACCTGATTTGGGGCCGGCGGTGCGGGCGTTCCTGAAGAATTACGTGGGGGCGTGACTGCATGACATTCGCGCACCGCTTCGATCCCACCACGCTGCGCGAATACGATATCCGTGGCATCATCGGCCGCACATTGTTCGAGGACGATGCGTACGCGATCGGCCGCACGTTCGGCTCGGTCGTCGCGCGGAAGGGCGGGCGGACCGTTGCTGTGGGCTATGACGGGCGGCTGTCCAGCCCGGCGCTGGCGGCGGCGCTGGCGAAGGGGCTCAGCCGCAGCGGGATCGAAACGGTGCGCATCGGCATTGCCCCGACGCCGATGCTGTACTTTGCCGCAACGAAGCTGGCAACCGATGGCGCGGTGATGGTGACCGGCAGCCACAATCCGCCGGACTATAACGGCTTCAAGATCATGCTCGGCCGCAAGCCGTTCTTTGGCGACGACATCAAGTGGCTGGGCGGCCTCGCCGAGATGGGCGACGTGGTGGAAGAAACCGTCGCGCCCGAACGCAAAATCGATATTTCCGCCGAGTACCTGGCGCGGCTGCTCTCTGACTGGGACGGCGGCGACCGCATGCTGAAAGTGGTGTGGGACAACGGCAACGGCTCGGCGGGCGACGTGCTGACGCGGCTGGTCGCGGCGCTGCCGGGAGAGCATGTGGTGCTGAATGGGAAGATCGACGGGACGTTCCCGGCGCATCATCCGGACCCGACGGTGCCGGCGAACCTGCGGCAGCTTATCCGCGAAGTGCAGGCGCGGCGCGCCGATATCGGCATCGCGTTCGACGGCGACGCCGACCGCATCGGCGTCATCGACGACTCCGGCCAGATCCTGTTCGGCGACCAGTTGATGGTCCTGCTGTCGCGCGACGTGCTGCGCTCGCACCCCGGCGCGACGATCATCGCCGATGTGAAGGCGAGCCAGGTGTTGTTCGATGAGATCGCGCGCGCCGGCGGCAATCCCCTGATGTGGCGCACCGGGCATTCGCTGATCAAGGCGAAGATGGCAGAGACGGGATCGCCTCTGGCCGGCGAAATGTCGGGCCATATCTTCTTCGCCGATCGTTGGTACGGCTTCGACGATGCACTGTACGCGGCGGTGCGCACGCTGGGGATCGTCGCGCGGATGGATGTGCCGTTGTCGGCGGTGCGGAATGCCATGCCGCAGGTGGTGAACACGCCGGAAGTTCGTTTCGACTGCGACGATACGCGGAAGTTTGCGGTGATTGACGAAGTAGCCGCGCGGCTGCGCACCGAGGGCGCGAACGTGTCCGACGTGGACGGCGTGCGGGTGAACACACCGGACGGCTGGTGGCTGCTGCGCGCGTCCAACACGCAGGCGGTGCTGGTGGCGCGGGCGGAGGCTTCGTCGGAGGCTGGGCTGGAGCGCCTGAAGGCGGCGCTGGTGACGCAACTGGCGGCATCCGGGCTGCCGGCGCCGGATTTTGCCGGCGGGAACGCGGGACACTGAACCGCTGAGCTGTCATTGCGGGCAGTTTACATGTCATTGCGAGGCCGCTTGGCCGAAGCAATCTCCCGCGTACCCTGTCATTGCGAGGCCGCTTGGCCGAAGCAATCTCCCCCGGGAGATTGCTTCGGCCAAGCGGCCTCGCAATGACAGAGCGGGGAGGGAGGCGGACGTCACGCGCCATTGCCCGTGGCAGGGGATGCGCGCTCCGTGATGAGGAACGCGAGGAACACCGTGAAGAACACCGCCGGCAGTCCCCGCGGCCCAACGAGATCCATCGCCGCGCCCGCCAGTACCGGCCCGGCCAGCGCCCCCAACCCGTACGCACTGATCAGCGCGGAATTGACCGCGACCAGTTCGGCATTGTGGAACCGATCGCCCGCCATGCTCAGCGCGATTGGGTAGATCCCCGACGCGATTCCGCCCCACACGAACAGCAGACCGAACAACGCGAAGTGCGACGGACTGAGCACGGCCAGCAGCGCCGCGCCCACCAGCCCGACGGCGCTGCACAGGCGCAGTACCGTTCTTCGTGTCAGCTTGTCGGACAGCCAGCCGATCGGCACTTGCAGCGCGATCGCACCCAGGAAGATGCCGGACAATGTCGCAGCCGCCGCGCGGTCGCTCAGGCCGATGCGCACGCCCCAGACCGGCAGCAGCGCCATCAGCGCCGCTTCGTATAACCCGAACAACGCCACGGCGATGAAGATCAGCGGCGCGCGGGTGAAGATGGAGCGCCAGGTTGCCGGTTGTTGTGCGGTGAAGCCCGATGCCGGTCCGCGGATCGCGAGCAGCGGCAGGGTGGCGGCTGCGGTGATGGTCGCGTTGAGGGCGAACGGCAGCCAACCTTGGATTCCCGTTAGTGAAAGTAACAACGGTCCGGTGCCGAAACCGGCCGCCAGCGCGCCGGCATAGAGGCCGACGATCTGCCCGCGCCGTTCGCCGGCGGCGAGCAAGTTGATCCAGGCCTCGCTGGTTGTGAAGATGCTGGCGCCGATGACGCCGAGCACGAAGCGCAGTGCGAACCAGGCGGCGATGAAGCCGAACGCTTTCAGCGACAGGGTTGTGACGATATCCAGCGCGAAGCAAAGCAACAGGAAATTGCGGACGCCGAAGCGGCGGACGCCGTGCGGCGCGATGCGTGCGCCGAGGATGACGCCGAGGAAGGTGGCTGCCGCGTTGACCCCGTTCAGCGTTACGTCGGTGCCGCGCGTCTCCAGCAGCAGCGACAGCAGCGGCGCGGCCTGACCGATACTGAGGCCGAACACCGCGACCGATGCGATCGCCGCGGCCAGGCTCCAGCGTCGGGTGCCGGCGTGGATGGGCGGCGGAACTGCGTCCTGATCCGCGATCATGCGTGACATTCATGCGTTATTGCGAGCGGCCATCCGCGAGGGACCGACCCGCGCTGGGTGAAACTGCGGCCCCCTGTCATTGCGAGGCCGCTTGGCCGAAGCAATCCCCCGCGGGGGATTGCGTC
>DASXFW010000290.1:0-8661 GCA_036489395.1 Acetobacteraceae bacterium
CATTGCGAGGCCGCCTGGGCACTGTCATCGCGAGGCCGCCGGGGCACTGTCATCGCGAGGCCGCCTGGGCACTGTCATCGCGAGGCCGCTGTCATTGCGAGGCCGCTTGGCCGAAGCTATCTCCCGCGGGAGATTGCTTCGGCCAAGCGGCCTCGCAATGACAGAACGCAAGCGGCCTCGCAATGACAGAACGCAAGCGGCCTCGCAATGACAGGACGCAAGCGGCTTCGTAACGACAAGCGAGCGTCAGGGATGCCCCTGCTTGACGAACTTCACCACGGTGATCGCGTAGAAAAGCACGGCCAGCGCGGCCAGGACGACGATCATCGCGATGTTACGGCCGCGGCGGCGGCGGCGCATTTCCTCGGCCTGGCGTGGTGTGGGCCGCGGCGGATCCTGGAACTCCGGCACGCATCACCCAACGAGTCGGTCCACCGCGAGTGCGGCGAACAACACGAACAGATAGAGGATCGAGTAACGGAATGCGGCGCGCGCCGGAGCATCATTGGTCAGGCTGACGCCCGTTGCATCCTGTTTGTCACGGAACACGCGGGCGACGCAGAACAGGAATCCGGCGTCGAGCACCAAGGCAGCGAGGCCGTACACCGGGCCGCTGAAGCCGATGTACCACGGCACCAGCGACAGCGGCAGCAACACCAGCGTGTAGCACACGATCTGCCGGCGCGTTTCCTTCGCACCGGCCACCACCGGCAGCATCGGCACGCCAGCGCGGCGGTAGTCCTCATTCGCAAACAGCGCGAGCGACCAGAAATGCGGCGGCGTCCAGAAGAACACGATGGAGAACAACACCAGCGGCACCAGATCGACCGAGCCCGTCACCGCCGCCCAGCCGACCACTGCGGGGAACGCGCCCGCTGCTCCGCCGATGACGATATTCTGCGGCGTGCGGCGTTTCAGCCACACCGTATAAACGAACACGTAAAACGCGATGGACAGCGCCAGCACGAACGCCGCAGCGATGTTCAGCGCAAGGTACATCACGATGACCGAGCCGACCGCCAGCGTCACGCCGTAGGACAGCGCGGCGCTCGGCTCGATGCGGCCGGCGGGGAGCGGACGATTGCGCGTGCGGTGCATGACCGCGTCTATGTCGCGATCGTACCACATGTTGATCGCACCGCAGGCGCCGGCAGCGACGGCGATACACAGGATGGCGGTGAACGCGAGCACGGGGTTCAGATGGCCGGGTGCCACCAGCAGGCCGATCGCGCCGGTGAACACCACCAGCGACATGACGCGCGGCTTCAGCAGCGCGATCCAGTCGCGGACATCGGTTTCCGCGTAGGCATAAGCCGTCGGGGGAGATTGCTCTCCCCCGTCGGTCTCGATCGCCGGTAGGGTTCGGTCGCTCACGGTATCAACGGATCCGCGGCAGTTCCGCGTAGGTGTGGAACGGCGGCGGCGACGAGACGCTCCATTCCAGCGACGTGGCGCCCTCGCCCCAGTAGTTGTCGGCCAGATGCTCCTTCGAGGTGAAGGTGCGGAAGCAGACGTAGAAGAACACCAGCAGCGCCAGCCCGCCGACGAAGGCGCCGAGGGAAGATACGAAGTTCCACCCGGCGAACGCCTCCGGATAGTCGGGGTAGCGGCGCGGCATGCCGGCGAGGCCCAGGAAGTGCTGCGGGAAGAAGGTCAGGTTGACGCCGATGAAGGTGAGCCAGAAATGCACCTTGCCCCAGAACTCCGGATACTGGTGGCCGGACATTTTGCCGATCCAGTAGTAGAAGCCGCAGAAGATCGAGAACACCGCGCCGAGCGACAGCACGTAATGGAAGTGCGCGACCACGTAGTACGTGTTGTGCACCACCTCATCGATGCCGGCGTTGGCCAGCACGATGCCGGTGACGCCGCCGACGGTGAACACGAAGATCATGCCGATGGCCCACAGCATCGGCACCTTCAGCTCGATCGAGCCGCCCCACATCGTGGCGATCCAGGAGAAGATCTTGATGCCGGTGGGCACCGCGATCACCAGCGTCGCGGCCATGAAGTAGGCGCGGGTATCGACCGAGATGCCTGAAATGAACATGTGGTGCGCCCACACGACGAAACCGATCACGCCGATGGCGACCATCGCGTACGCCATGCCCAGGTAGCCGAAGATCGGCTTCTTGCTGAACGTGGAGACCACGTGGCTGACGATGCCGAAGCCCGGCAGGATCATGATGTAGACTTCGGGATGGCCGAAGAACCAGAACAAGTGCTGGAACAGTACGGGGTCGCCGCCGCCGGCGGGGTCGAAGAACGACGTGCCGAAGTTGCGGTCGCAGATCAGCATGGTGATGGCGCCGGCGAGCACCGGGATGGACAGCAGCAGCAGGAAGGCGGTGACCAGCTCCGACCAGACGAACAGCGGCATCTTGTGCAGCGTCATGCCGGGCGCGCGCATGTTGAAGATGGTGGTGATGAAGTTCAACGCGCCCAGGAGCGAGCTGGCACCCGCCAGATGCAACGCGAACAACGTGCAGTCCATGCCCATGCCGGGCTCGTAGGTGGCATTGGACAGCGGCGGATACAGCGTCCAGCCGGAGCCTGATTCGCCCATCATGAGGCCGATGAAGATCAGGCAGAACGCGGGGGGCAGCAGCCAGAAGCTGATGTTGTTGAGCCGCGGGAACGCCATATCGGGCGCGCCGATCATCAGCGGGATGAACCAGTTGCCGAAGCCGCCGATCAGCGCGGGCATGACGGAGAAGAAGATCATCAGCAGCCCGTGGCTGGTGACGATGGTGTTCCACTCCTGCCCCGAATCCACCACGTGGTTGCCGGGGAACATGAGCTGGGCGCGCATGATCTCCGACAGGACGCCGCCGACCGTTCCGCCGAACACGGCGAACAGCAGGTACAGCGTGCCGATATCCTTGTGGTTGGTGCTGAACAACCAGCGCGTCACGAAGCCTGGCTTGTGATCGTGATGGTCGTGGGCGTGATCGTGGGTGGTCACCGACATAGCATCGTCTCCTTGCGCACCGACCGGGGCATCAGTGCTGAGTCTCGGTGTTCGCGGCGATCAGCCGCGGCGTGGTCTTGTCGTCAGCCGGCGCCGCATCGGCGGAGAATTCCTTCTTCGCCTGCACCAGCCAGGCCTCGAACTGCTTCTCGCTGACCGCACGGATGGTGATCGGCATGCGGCTGTGGTTGGTGCCGCAAATCTGATTGCACTCGCCGTGGATGACGCCTTCGCGCGAGATGCGCATCCAGGTCTCGATGGTGCGGCCGGGGATGGCATAGCGCTGCACGCCCAGTGCCGGCACGAAGAAGCTGTGGATCACGTCGCCGCTGGTCAGCAGGATGCGGATGTTCTTGTGCACCGGCACCACGAGGTCGTGGTCCACCGTCAGCAGGCGAAGCTGGCCGGGCTTCAACTGGTCGTCCGGCACGATGTAGCTGGAGAAGTCGATGTTGCCTTTGTCGGGGTAGGCGTATTCCCAGTACCACTGGTGGGCGGTGACCTTGATCGTCAGGTCCGGATCGAAAGTTCGATCCTCGTAATAGACCAGGCTGAACGACGGGATTGCCATCACCACCAGGATCAGCACCGGGATCACGGTCCAGGCGACTTCCAGGAAGGCGTGATGGGTGGTGCGGCTGGGGATCGGGTTCCGCTTGGCGTTGTAGCGCCACATCACCCACCCGAGCAGCCCGCCGACGAACAGCGTGATCAGCGTGATGATGACCAGCACCATGTCATGGAGGGTGATGATCTCCCGCTTGATCGGCCCCCAGGCTGGCTGCATGTCCATTTCCCAGGGGGTCGGCGCCGCCACGTCGTTGGGCCCGCCGCTTGATTGGGCGAGCGCGGCGGTACTGCCCGAGAGCGCCAGCGGGAAAAGCAAGAGAACCAGCAATGCGGCCTGCAGCCGCCGTAGTATCGTCATCGACAGACCCACCCCGTTGCGCCTTCCCGCGTCCGCCGCGCAAGGCACGACGCTCGCGTTCACGGACACTTGGCCTACCGGAGCCACGCTGCGAGATCAAGGTCCAGGTGGCAGCGCGGTGCGATTATCATGGTGCGATACAGCATGGACTCCCCTCCCCTTGAGGGAGGGGTTGGGGGAGGGGTGCCTACATCCGCTGGCATCGCGGATGTAGGCACCCCTCCCCCAACCCCTCCCTCAAGGGGAGGGGGGAGTCTTCAAAGCCCAATGCCCGACGCTTAGTTGGGCAGGCGGGCCAGGGTGAAAATGCCGAACGGCGGCACCGGCCTGATGTTGATCCGCGCCAGGTCCTCCGGCGCGAACAGCGCCTGCATGGCGAAATCCGGGTGCCAGCCCAGCGCACGCGAGGCGGGCGCCATGGCCCACTCGACCCACCAGCGTGGGCCATCATCCGCGGCGAAGTGATTGACGAACAGGATGTTGCCGCCGGGCCGCACGACTCGGCGCATTTCCGCCAGAAGCTGGCGCGGCCGCGGCACCACCGAGGCCACGAACATCGCCACCGCGGTGTCGAACGACGCATCGGGAAAGTCGGTCGCCTCGGCGTCCATCAATTCCAGCGCCTCGATATTGCTCAGGCCCAACCGTGCCACGCGCTTATGCGCCAGCTCCAGCATCTCCGCCGACAGGTCGATTCCGGTGATGCGCTTGTCCGGGAGGTAGCGCGGCAGGGCGAGGCCGGTGCCAACGCCGACCTCCAGCACGTCCTGCCCCCGCAGGCTGTTCACCAGGTCCACGGCGCGGCCCCGCGCCACCGAGGACACGCCGCCGAACAGCGTGTCATAGACCCCAGCCCAGCGCTTGTAGGCCTTGCGCACCGCATCCGCATCGAGAGCGGCCCGTGGAGGCCCCCCCGACCGCCGCAGGCCTTGGCGCTGTTGCAGCGTGTGACTCATGCGTGCCGTTTCCTTTCCGTGACTGCGTAGTGCAATCGCGTCGATGTGCGCAAGCCCGGTCGCATCTGGGGGGTGGCGGCATGGACCGGGCGCACGGTCCACCGGTCCCTTCAAGCGCTGGCGAAGCGGCAAGAGTTGCGCGCGTAACGCCGTTTTGGTTGGAGCTCGGAACACGATTGCATGCGCCAGCCGCCGCTGAGTCGGGCGCCCGGCATCTGCGCGCCCGGCACCTGCGCCGCGCGGCATCTGCGCGCCCGGCACCTGCGCCGCGCGGCCGATCGGCCCCGAGTTGAGGATCACGCGGAGTCGAGGATCACGCGGCCGGCCGGCGCCAGACAATACCGGCCGGCCGCGCTGGCAGCCTAGTCTTGCGACAGGTTCACGGCCGCGGTACGGCCGTTCTGCTGTTGCTCCACATCAAAGCCGATCTTCTGGCCTTCGCTCAGGCTCCTGAGCCCAGCCTTCTGCACGGCGCTGATATGGACGAAGACATCCTTTCCCCCGGTGTCCGGCGCGATAAAGCCATAGCCTTTGGTTGGATTGAACCACTTCACGGTGCCCTTGGGCATTCGACGCGTCGCCTTTCTGCCTGCGAGCAGCGCCGTCCGGAAACCTGGCGCCGCCCAATTGAACAGAGGCGCCGGAAAAACACGTGCTTCCCAGACGCCCATCCCCGTGTGGCCGGTGCCCCAGGACTGTTACAGTCGGTCCTGGTTAGCCCTCCACGAACCGACGATACGCCGAGCAGCGGCCAGCCCGCAACGAATCCTGCAAAAAATGCTGTGGAAGGGGGTTTCCTGTCATGCGAGGGGGATGTCCCGACTGATTCCGCCGCCAGGAAACGCCTGGTTGCCGACCGATCCTGCGTCCCAGGTCATGCGGCCGGGTCATGCGGCTGGCAGTGCGTCGCGAAACCAACTAGACTATACACTCGGACCAGCCGGCCCGAACGCGGAGGCAGGGGACTCCATCAAGCCGGCCCTGCACAGAGAGGATTCCATGGGTAGCTTCAGCATTTGGCACTGGATGGTCGTGCTGCTGGTCGTCCTGCTGCTGTTCGGCGGCGGCAAGGTCAGCGGCCTGATGGGCGACTTCGCCAAGGGCATCAAGTCGTTCAAGAAGAACATGGCAGAGGACGACGACGCCTCGATGGAGGCGACCGCCAACAAGCCGGGCGGATCGATCTCCGGCCCCGCCGGCGAAGCCGCGCCGCGCACCACCGCACGGGAAACCACGTCGGCGCGCTAGACGCCGGCCTGCCGCGGAAAATCAGCACCGCCGCTCGCGCGGGCGAGCCGGGCCACCTATGTGTGCAGCCGGTCGCCGGCCACGCCGTCCTGCGGCTGGATGGAGGACACTGACATGGGCGAATTCAGCATCTGGCATTGGATGGTCGTGCTTCTGGTCGTGCTGCTGCTGTTCGGCGGCGGCAAGATGAGCGGGCTGATGGGCGACTTTGCCAAGGGTATCAAGGCATTCAAGAAGAACATGGCGGAGGACACGCCGGAACCGCCGGCGCCGGCCGCGGACAAGCCGGCAGCCTCGATCTCCGGCCCCGCCGACGAAGCGGCGCCCCGTGCCGCTGTGCGTGAGCGGGAGACCACCGCGGCCCACTGACGCGAGTTTGGTTCGCGAGCTCGGTTCAGATTCCCCTCCTTGTGGAAGGGGGACACCTTGCCCGGGCCAGGAACGCCGTCGATTCCCGTCGGAACGAAAATGCGCTGCTTGTCATCGTGCAGGTTCGTGCGCGTGCAGGAACCGTCGCACCCGGTCGATCGTGCGCGCCTTCAGCTCCGGCGGAGCCTTCCAGGGGAACACCGTGATCTCGGCATTCGGGCACAGCGACGCGACCTCCACGGACGCCTCCAGCGGATGCGCCGGCACGTCGTCCGGCAGCACCAGCAGCGGCGTCTGGCAGGACCGCGCGAAGTCGCGCGACACGCTGTACACAAAGTTCGGCTGCACGCGATAGAGGTTGTGCAGATACGCCTCGATCGTCGCCATGCTCAGGTCGGGGCGTCGCTTCAGCAGCTCCGGCGCCCAGACATCGTGGCCCGCGCGGTACATGTAGTCCGGATCGCCGGGGAAATGCCCGACCGTCTGGCACAGCACGGCGGCGACGACGCGCTGCGGCGCGCGCTCGACCAGCTTCATCGCGAAGCAGCCGCCGATGCAGTAGCCCATGAAGACGAATTCGCGGATGCCGAGATGGTCCATCAGGCCGAGCTGATCGTCAGCGAAGGCGCCCCACGGGTCATCGGCCGGGATCGGCCCGGTGGATTCGCCGCCAATGGCGTTGCGCTGGTCCATGGTGATGCAGCGGAAGTCGTTCTTGAGCTCCTCCATGGCGTTGAACACGGCGGTCGGCCAGTTGCTGACGCGGGAGTTCAGGCCACCGCCGGGGGTGACCAGCAGCGGAAAGCCGCGGCCGGCTTCCTCGTAGCGGATGCGGACGTCGCCTGTTTGGTAGAACGGCATGCGATTGCTCTCCCCCCGGTCTGTGTTGCGAAGTGCCGGCTGTGCCGCAGCGTAACGCCTGTGCGCGGCGTTACCAAGCTGGCGAAGCCGGCCGGCCGCGGCAGGCAGGACCCATTGTACCGCGGGCCCGCGTGGCCGCGCGCCGTGCCGCCCGTACGCGCAGTGTGGCCAACCGCATCATACCGGTTGCCTCCCGCCGCCGCGCGGTCTTAGCTGCCCAGACCCTGGTTGCATCGCAACAACAAGGAGACCGGAGAATGGCGACGCACCGCCTGGCAGCCTCCCCCGAGACCGTCCGCTGGGGCACCTTCGACGCCGCCTACCCGCCCTTGCTCACCGTCAGCTCCGGCGACACGGTGGTCCTGGAATGCGTCTCCGGCGCGCCCGAGGTCATGCCGCCGCCCGGATCCGGCTTCGCCATCCCGCCGGCGCTAAGGGCGATCCACGCCTCCAGCATCCACCGCGCCGGCGGCCATATCCTGACCGGCCCGGTCGCCGTCGCCGGCGCCATGCCGGGCGACATGCTGGAAGTCCGCATCGACAGGATCGAGCTGGGCAACGACTGGGGGTATTGCGGCTTCCGTCCGCTGGCGGGAACGCTGCCGGAGGACTTCCCCGACCGCTACCTCAGCCACATCCCGGTCGATCGCGCCCGCCGCACCTGCAGGCTGCCCTGGGGCACGGAACTGCAACTGGCGCCGTTCTTCGGCGTGATGGGCGTCGCGCCTCCGCCGCGCTACGGCACGATCTCCACCATCCAGCCGCGCGAGCACGGCGGCAACCTGGACAACAAGGAACTGACCGAGGGGAGCACGCTATTTTTGCCGGTGTGGACCGAGGGCGCCAAGTTCTCCGCCGGCGACGGCCACGGCGTGCAGGGCGACGGCGAGGTCTGCATCAACGCGCTGGAGATCTGCCTCACCGGCACCTTCACCCTGGTGTTGCACAAGAACATGTCCGCTGGGGGCAACGGCCTGCGCGATCCGCTGCTGAATTACCCGCGCGCGGAAACGGCGACCCATTTCATCGCCATGGGCATGCACGAGGACCTGGACCTCGCGATGAAACAGGCGCTGCGGGAGATGATCCGATTCATCACGTCGCGCACCAATCTGTCGAAGGAGCAGGCGTATCAGTTTTGCTCGCTGGCGGTGGATTTCCACGTGACGCAGACGGTCAACGGCGAGAAGGGCGTGCACGGCCTGCTGCGCAAAGGCCTGCTGTTCTGACCGCAGGCAGATCCACAGCAAGGTTCCCCCCCTCCCCTTGAGGGCTTGGGCCGCAAAGCGGACCAAGGTTAGGGGGAGGGGTGCGTACATCCGCCGGAC
>DASXFW010000197.1:0-9024 GCA_036489395.1 Acetobacteraceae bacterium
GTTGGCCACCGGCCCTGGATGAAACGGCAGGATTCTGTCATTGCGAGGCCGCCTGGCCGAAGCAATCTCGTTCGTGACGAGCTGGCGGCAGCTCGTCACGAACGGGATTGCTTCGGCCAGGCGGCCTCGCAATGACAGCAGGCCAGGCGGCCTCGCAATGACAGCAGGCCAGGCGGCCTCGCAATGACCGCAGGCCAAGCGGCCTCGCAATGACCGCAGGCCGGGCGGCCTCGCAATGACCGCAGGCCGGGCGGCCTTGCGGCTCAGCTCGGGTCCGCCTTCAGCCCGGCCGCGGCGATCCCGGCCAGCGCCGCCGCCTCGTCGTTGTCCGACGAATCCCCGGACACCCCGACCGCGGCGATGATCGAGCCATCGTCGCCGCGCACCAGCACGCCGCCCGGCACCGGCACCAGCATGCCGCCCACCGCGTGCGTCACCGCGGCGATGAACTGCGGCCGGTCCTCCGCCCGCTTGCCCAGCGTGCGCGAACCCACTCCGAACGCCAGCGCGCCGTGCGCCTTGCCGGTCGCGATCTCCGCCCGGCGCAGGCTGGTGCCGTCCTCCGCCGCATAGGCCTTCAGCACGCCGCGCGCGTCCAGCACGACGATCGCCAGCGGCTGGAACTTCTTCTCGCGCGCCGTGACGAGGCCCGCGCCGATGATGGTCTGTGCCTGAGCCAGCGTGATCTGCGACATGACCGGTTCTCCCCAATGTCCTGCGGCACAGCGTGGCGCAGCACGCGGCGCTTGACCAGCGTCCCGCCGCAAGGCGAAAGGTCGCCCCGGCATGAGCGCATACACCGAAGAACTCATCACCCTCGCGGCTGACGAATGCGCGCAGTGCCGCTTCGACGCGGCGACGCAGCTTCTTCGCCTGGCGCTGGGCCAGTCCGACCGCGACGCGTTCGTGCTCTACGGCCTCGGCCACATGGCGTACCGGCAGGAGAATTACGCCGAGGCCATCCGCTTGCTCGACCAGTCCCTCGCCATCGATCCGACCAATCCGAAAGCCCACATCGACCGCGGCATCGCCCTGCTCGGGCTGCATGACGACCGCGCCGCGTTCGCCTCGATGGACCACGGCCTGGAGATGGATGAAGCGCTCGCCTACGCGGTGATGACCGAGAGCTTCCACGCCCTGCGTGCCGGCGATTTCCACACCGGCTGGCCGAAATTCGAGGCGCGCCTCATCGCCTCCCCCGGCATCCGCCCACGCCGCGTGTTCCCGCGGCCGCGCTGGAACCGCTTCACCGACGACCTCGCCGGCCAAACCATTCTGTTGCATTCGGAGCAAGGCCACGGCGACGCGATCCAGTTCGTCCGCTACGCGCCGATGGTGGCAGCGCTCGGCGCGCGCGTGCTGGTGGAGGGCCATCCCGGACTGCTGGCGCTGTATCGCGAGATGTCCTGCTTCAGCGGCGTCTTCGCGCTCAACGACCGGCTGCCGCATTTCGACATGCACTGTCCGCTGCTCAGCCTGCCGCTGGCATTCCGCACCGACCTGCGCTCCATCCCAGCCGCAACGCCGTACCTCACCGCGCCAGCCGACCGCATCGCCTGGTGGGAAAAGCGGCTGGGCGCGCGCAAGACGCCGCGCATCGGCCTGACCTGGTCGGGCAACACCGCCTACGCCGCGGACCAGGACCGCTCGATTCCGCTGTCGGTGCTCGAACCCCTGCTGGCCATGACGCAGTTCGACCAGCACATCCTGCAGATCGACATCCGCCCCGAGGACCGCCTCGTGCTGCTGCGCCAGCCGCACGTGCGGGATCACACCGACCGCTTGTTCGATTTCGCCGACACCGCGGCGCTGCTCTCGCAGCTCGACCTGGTGATCTCGGTCGATACCTCGGTCGCGCATCTCGCCGGTGCGCTGGGCAAGCCGGTGTGGGCGATGATCCCGTCGGACTCCGATTGGCGCTGGCTGACCGGACGCGACGACTCGCCCTGGTACCCGACCATGCGCCTGTTTCGGCAACAGACGCCCGGGGACTGGCACGATGTGGTGCGGCGGGTCATAGAGGCACTCAGCCGCAACGCCGGAGAGCCCGCTTGACGATCCGCATGACGACCGCCGAGGCGGTGATCGAATCCCTGCTGCGGCACGGCATCGACACGCTCTACGCCCTGCCCGGCGTGCACAATGACCACTTGTTCGACGCGGCACAGCGTGCCGGCGACCGCCTGCGCGTCATCCACCCGCGGCACGAGCAAACCGCGGCGTACATGGCGCTGGGCGCCGCGTTGGTGACGGGTAAGCCGCAGGCGTTCGCCGTGGTGCCCGGACCCGGCCTGCTGAACGCCTCCGCCGCGCTGCTGACCGCGTACGGCCTGGGCGCGCCGGTGATTGCCATTGCCGGCCAGATCGCATCCTTCGCGATCGACCAAGGCCACGGGCACCTGCACGAGATCCACGACCAGCTCGGCCTGCTGCGCCACATCACCCGCCACGCCGCGCGCATCCGCACCGCGCACGAGGCGCCCGCGCTGGTCGCCGAGGCGATCCGCGTCGCCACCTCCGGCCGCCAGGGGCCCGTCGCGCTGGAATGCGCGATCGACGTGTGGGGCACGCCAGGCGCCGTCGCGTTCCCGCCGATCGTTCCGGCCACACCGCCGCCGGTCGATACGGATGCGGTGCGGCGTGCCGCGGAAATCCTCGGCAAGGCGGAGCGCCCGCTGATCGTGGTCGGCGGCGGCGCGCTGGACGCCGGGCCGGAAGTGCAGGCGGTGGCGGAGGCGTTGCAGGCGCCGGTCGCCTCCTTCCGCCGCGGCCGCGGCGTCATTCCCACCACGCATCCGCTGGCAATGTCGTTCCCCGAAAGCCACGCGCTGTGGAAGAACGCCGACGCGGTGCTGGCGATCGGCACGCGGCTCTACTGGCAGCAAAGCGTCTGGGGCGTGGACGATGGCCTGCCGATCGTGCGGCTGGACATTGACCCCGAGGAGATCAACCGCTTCCGCCGCCCCGCCTGCGCGCTGCTCGGTGACGCGGCGGTGACATTGCGCGCGCTGCTGGCAGAGCTGCCAGCATTCGACCACGCGCGGCAACGCGACGCCGAACTGGCTCCGGTCCGCGCCGCCTTCGCCGACCGGCTGACCCGGCTGGAGCCGCAGATGAGCTTCCTGCGCGCCATCCGTGCCGCCCTGCCGGAGGACGGCATCTACGTCGAGGAAGTCACCCAGGTCGGCTTCGCCAGCCGGCTGGCGTTCCCCGTACCGGCGCCGCGGACTTTTCTGTCGCCCGGCTACCAGGACACGCTGGGCTGGGGCTACGGCACCGCGCTCGGCGCGCAGGCGGCGGCGCCGGGACGCAAAGTGGTACTGGCCACCGGCGACGGCGGCTTCATGTACCAGGCGGCGGAACTCGCCACCGCGATGCGCCACCGCCTGCCGCTGGTCGTCGTGGTGTTCGACGACGGCGCGTTCGGCAACGTGCGCCGCATCCAGCAGGAGCACTACGGCAACCGGCTGATCGCCTGCGACCTGACCAACCCCGACTTCGTCAAGTTCGCCGAGAGCTTCGGCATGGCCGCCTTCCGTGCCGACTCACCCGAACGGCTGGAACGAGCACTGCGTGATGCGTTCGCACTCGATGCGCCGGCGCTGGTGCACGTGAAGGTCGGCGCCATGCCGAGCGCCTGGGACATGATCCTGCTGCCCCGCGTGCGCGGCTTCGCCGACGCCTGGCGCCCGGCGCTGCCATGAAAGGATACGCGAAGAATCCCCCCCTCCCCTTGAGGGAGGGGGATGGGGGGAGGGGTAGTCACATCCACAGTCCTCAGATGAACGCCCCCCTCCCCCCAGCCTTGATCCGCTGCGCGGCTCAAGTCCTCAAGGGGCGGGGGAGACTGCACCGCCGCGCCCGCATCGCCGGCACCCCGGCCACCCCGGGCCGTTGGGCAACCCGCCTCTCCTCTCCCTTGCGGGCCATGCTGGTTCTGCTGGCCCTCGCGTGCTGCGGCGCGCCACCCATCCAGGCAGCGACGGCGAACATTCCCGCCGCACGAACCCTGCTCGTCGGCCCGACCCGCACGTTGCGGTTGCCCAGCCAGGCCGCGCGGATCGCTCGCGACGGCGACACCGTGCTGATCGATCCCGGCGACTACGACGACTGCGCCGTCTGGCGGCAAAGCCACCTGACCATCGCGGCACGGGCACCGGGTGTCGTGTTCCTCGGCAAGACCTGCCAGGGCAAGGCCATCTTCGTCATCAACGGCAACGACGTGACGGTGCGCGGCATCAGCTTCACCCACGCCGCCGTACCGGACCACAATGGCGCCGGCATCCGCGCCCAGGGCGGCAACCTGACCGTGATAAACAGCCGCTTCATCGACAACGAGGAAGGCATCCTCACCTCACCGGGTGCTTCGGTCACGGTCCGCATCGTCCACAGCGTGTTCCGCGGCAATGGCACCTGCCTGGCCGGCTGCGCACACGGCATCTACGCCGGTCTGATCGCCGAGCTCGACGTGGAGGACTCGCGCTTCACCGATACCCACGAAGGCCACGACATCAAGTCGCGCGCCGCCCGCACCATCATCCGCGGCAACGACATCTCCGACGGACCGACCGGCCACGCCAGCTACCTGGTCGATATCCCCAACGGCGGCAACCTGCTGATGGAGCACAATGTCCTCAGCAAGGGGCCGCACACCGACAACGACACGACCGCGGTCGAAATCGGCGCCGAGGGCGTGCGCCACCCAACCAATTCCGTGGTGATCCGCGACAACAGCTTCACCAACCTGCTGCCGAAGCCGACGGCGTTCGTCACCAACCATACGCAGGTCCCGGTCGAGCTGATCGACAACCGGCTGCACGGCAAGGTGGTGCCGCTGGTCGGGCCGGGAACGGTCAGGGCTCCGCCCTGAAACCCGCCAGGGGGCTTTGCCCCCTGGACCCTCACCAAAGGCGTAGCCTTTGGGATCCCTCCGTTTCGCTGGATGGAGGGAGGGGGCATGGCGCCATCCGATGGGTGTCGCCCGAAAAGGCGACACCCATCGGATGGCGCCATGCATCCAGCGAAGTAAAGGGTTCCAAGGGCACCGCCCTTGGCGGGGTTCCAAGGGGCAGCGCCCCTTGGTGGGGTTCCAGGGGCGAAGCCCCTGTCCCTTCACGTCCGCCTTGCGGCGCACCACGCTTTACGGCATGGTCCGGTTCGCTCCGGTGACGCGTTCCTGGGTGGCAGACGCTCTGCCCGTCCGGATCGCCCCGGTGGGCGCCGTGATCCGCCGGCTGCCCGGGCGTATGCCCGGATAAGTCGTGAGGGGGGAAGGTCCGCGCTCGCCGCAGCCGCGTCACTGCCCGTCGCGCGCCTGTCTGGCGCGCCGGGGCCGGACTTCGCGGTTCGGTCGGCACACCGCTTCACACGGGGCGGCGTTCCCCACGGAACGCGCCGCGCCGACGCCGGAGACCGAATGACCGTGCCATGCCTTCCCGCAACGGAAGCAGCGCCCATCGCCATTGGCGGCGGGCTTGGCACGTCTGACAGCATAGTCCTTCTCCTCCGGCCAGGCGGGCCCCATCCCGCAAGCCTTTCCAGCCGCCCACCGATGCCGGCCCGATCCGGGTCCGTGCCGTATGCCCGGGCGGCACACCGGAGTTCAGGACTGAATGACCAAGCGCATGCTGATCGACGCCACCCACGCGGAAGAGACCCGCGTGGTGGTGCTGGATGGTAATCGGCTAGAAGATTTCGACGTCGAGACATCGACCAAGCGGCAGCTCAAGGGCAACATCTACCTGGCCAAGGTCGTGCGCGTGGAGCCGAGCCTTCAGGCCTGCTTCGTCGAGTATGGCGGCAACCGCCACGGTTTCCTCGCCTTCAGCGAGATTCACCCCGACTACTATCAGATCCCCGTTGCCGACCGACAGCGCCTGATCGACATGCAGGAGGAGGAGGCGCGCCAGGAGGAGGAAGAAGCCGACCGCGAGATGGAGGGCGCGCCGGAAGCCGCGGCACAGTCGGAATTGGCACCAGTCGAGACCGGCGACGAATCCGGTGCCACGGTGGAGATACTGCAGGAGTCCGCGCCAGAGCACGGGGTCTCGGAAGCCGCCTCTGTCGAATCTGCGTGGACCGGAACAGGCGACGAATCGGGGGCCATCACCGAATGGCTGGATGACGCCGCTTCTCAGCCGGAACCCCAGGCTGCCACTGTCGAACCCGACGCGAGTGCCCCGCCTGCCGATGCGATGGCGCCCGATGCGGCCGGCGTCGAACCGGCCGCGGCGGAACCGCCGGCCGAACCGACAGAGCCGCCCGTAGAGCATGCAGAACCTGCCTCCTCCCCGGCGATGGCCGAGCAGACCGATGCGGCGCCGCAAGAGACAACGGCGGCAGCGGAAGCCACACCGGCCGAGCCGGCGCCTGAGCCGCCGGATGGCAACCACACGGATGCCGCCTCGGAGCCGCCGGATAGCCCCCCTACTCCCCGTCCCCGTCGTGCCCAGCCACTGATCATCGAATCGGACACCATCAGCGGCACGGTGGAAGAGGCGAACGCCATCGACGAGTCGGAAGCTCCAGACGTCGCCTTCGAAACCGACACGGAGCATGAATTCCGTGCCGACCATGATATCATCCCGGAGGCCCCGCCGCCGGAAACCGTCGGTGGCGAACAGGACAATGGCGAAGAGCAGCGCGAACGCCGCATGCCGCCGCGGTTCATGCGCAACTACAAAATCCAGGAGGTCATCCGCCGTCGGCAAATCCTGCTGGTGCAGGTGGTGAAGGAAGAACGCGGCACCAAGGGCGCCGCGCTGACGACGTACATCTCGCTCGCCGGCCGCTTCTCTGTGCTGATGCCGAACTCGCCGCGCGGCGGCGGGATCTCGCGCAAGATCACCTCCGCCGCCGACCGGCGCCGCCTGAAGGAGGTGATGACCGAGCTCGAGATTCCCAAGGGCATGGGCATGATCGTGCGCACCGCCGGCGCCAACCGCCCGAAAGCCGAGATCAAGCGCGACTGCGAATACCTGCTGCGCCTGTGGGACGACATCCGCGAGCACACGCTGAAATCCGTCGCCCCCGCGCTGATCTACGAGGAAGCCAGCCTGATCAAGCGTGCCATCCGCGATGTTTATTCGCGCGACATCGACGAGATCCAGGTCGATGGCGAGGACGGCTGGCGCGCCGCGCACGACTTCATGCGCATGCTGATGCCGAGCCACGCCAAGAAGGTGCAGCTCTGGCGCGATCCCTCCCAGCCGCTGTTCTCGCGCCACCAGGTCGAGGCGCAGTTGGACGGCATGCTGCAGCCGACGGTGCAGCTTCGCTCCGGCGGCTACCTGGTGATCAACCAGACCGAGGCGCTGGTCGCGATCGACGTGAACTCCGGCCGCTCCACCCGCGAGCGCGGTATCGAGGAAACCGCGCTGCGCACCAACCTGGAAGCCGCCGACGAAGTGGCGCGCCAGTTGCGCCTGCGCGATCTGGCCGGACTGATCGTCATCGACCTGATCGACATGGAGGCGAAGAAGCACAACGCGATGGTCGAGCGGCGCATCAAGGAAGCGCTGAAGAACGACCGCGCGCGCATCCAGGTCGGCCATATCAGTCACTTCGGCTTGCTGGAAATGAGCCGCCAGCGGCTGCGTCCGTCACTCGCCGAGACCAGCTTCATCCTGTGTCCGCATTGCGGCGGCACCGGCCAGGTGCGTGGCACCGAGAGTGCGGCAATCCACGTGCTGCGTGGCATCGAGGAGGAAGGCGGCAAGCGTCGCTCCGCGGAGATCGCGGTGTACACGCCGACCGCGACCGCGTTGTATATCCTCAACCACAAGCGCGACCGGCTGGTGGAGATCGAGACGCGCTACGCCATGCACGTCACCATCACCGGTGACGACACGCAGATCTCGCCCCTGTTCCGCATCGAGCGGGTACGTGCGCAGACGGCGAAGGAGCTTCCGGCGCCGGCGATCACTCCGGACTTCCAGCCTGGAGCGCGCCCGATGGCGGAGGCGGAGCCCGAGGAAGAGAACGAGGCGATCCTGGTCGAGGACGACGCCGACGAGGATGAGACCGACTCGGAGGAGACCGCCGAAGAGGCCCGCGCCGACGACGCTCGCGCCGAACCAGGCGAGACCGCCGGGGAACAAGCCGAACGCCGTCGCCGTCGCCGTCGCCGTCGTCGTGGCGGCCGTCCGGAGGAGGCGCGTGCAACCCCGGTCGCGGCCGAGTCGACGATCGTTGCCGAGATGCCCGAGGGCGAGCCGCCGATCGCGGCGTCCGAATCCGACGAGCCGGCACCCGAGGCGCATATCGAGGGTGTGCCAGAACACGCCGAACCAATGGGCGAGGACGATGGCCGCGGCCGCCGTCGTGGCCGGCGCGGCGGACGGCGTCGTGGCCGGCGCGAGGATGGCGAGGCGCCGCCCTATGCCGCGCCCGGCGCCGATCAGCCGGATCTGCCGCCGGTTTATATCGGCCCGACTCCGGCCAATCCGTTCGGCGGCCACGCGTTCGATATCTTCGACGTGCTGGAGCAAGCGGAGGCGCAAGCCGCGGCGCGTCCCGAGCCGGCACCCGTGATCGAATCGGTGCCTGCGCCGGTCTTCGAACCCGCGGCGGAGGACCCGGAGATCGTCAATGTCGGCGCCCCGGAACCAACCGCGTCGGAACCGAAGGTGACCGAGATGCTGTCCGAGGCGGTGCCCGCACCGGAGCCACAGGAAGCAGCCGAGCCGAAGGTCACCAACACCAGCGCGCCGGAGCCGGTCCTGACGGAGCCCGTTGCCACGGAACCGGCACCTGCTGATCCCGTCCCGGCGGAACCGGTCGCCACAGAGCCAGTCGCCACGCCGGCGTTCGCGGCGCCCGAGGCCGCCAACGACGTGACCCCCGAACCCGCGATCAAGCCGATCATCATCGGCAGCGGCGAGGAACCGACGGAACGCAAGCGCGGCTGGTGGAAGCGGTAGAGTAAAGGTCTGAAGGTTTGAAGGTTCCCCCTCCCCTTGAGGGAGGGGGTTAGGGGGAGGGGTGCTTACTTCCAAGGTCGGGCGGAAGTAAGCACCCCTCCCC
>DASXFW010000216.1:0-4857 GCA_036489395.1 Acetobacteraceae bacterium
CTGCGCGCTCGCCCTTGGTCAGGTGGATCACGTACGGGCTTCTCATTGGCATGACGCATCCTCCCGGCGAGGACGACCTTGTCATGACAGCCCGAGTCGCCCCCAGAATGCGTCACCGTATTTATGAAATGGAGTACTTAGCTTCTGCACTCTCTTGCCGACCTGGAATGCGGTAACAACGTAAGCGTCCGGTGACCACACCTTGCTGACGTGACCTCGGCTCTGGCCTTAAGGCGATGCTTAAGGTCGAGGTTAAAGCCAATGCCAGGCGCGCCGATCGAGATCATCACGGGCAGGGAGCGGCGCCGTCGATGGAGCGTCGGGGAGAAGCTGCAGATTGTCGCGGAGACGCAAGATGCCGGTGTCCGGGTGACCGACGTCGCGGCGCGGCATGACGTGTATCCGAGCCTACTGTTCCTTTGGCGCCGACAGGTGCGCGAGGGCCGGCTTGGTCCAGCGGGTTCGCCGGAGTTTGTGCCGGTGCGGCTGCTGGCATCGTCGCAGGAGCCGACAGCGCAGCCGGTGCGCCTGGCCGTGCCGGCCGAAAGCCGTGCAACCGGCATAGAAATCACCCTGCCGGATGGTGTTCGCCTTCACATAAGGGACGCAACGCAACTGCCGCTGCTGCGCCCTGTCATTGCGGCGTTGCGCGGATGATTGCGCCGCCGCCGAATGTGCGTGTCTGGCTGGCCTGCGGGCACACCGACATGCGCCGGGGCTTCGATGGCCTGTCATCGCAGGTGCAACAGCAGCTCGGTCAGGATCCGTTCAGCGGACAGTTGTTCGTGTTCCGCGGCAGACGCGGCGATCTGATCAAGGTGCTGAGCTGGGATGGACAAGGACTGTGCCTGTTTGCCAAACGGCTTGGTTGAGCCGCAAGAGACGGATCAACGGTCGCTTCATCTGGCCGCAGGCGAAGGACGGCACGGTGTCGCTGACATCGGCGCAATTGTCGATGCTGCTGGAAGGCATCGACTGGCGCATGCCGGCGCGCAGCTGGCGTCCGGAGATGGCGGGTTGAAAAACCTGTGGCGACAGCAAGAAAGTACTTGAAGCGACGCGAATCGGTGTTGGAAGATTCGCGCATGCCAAGTCCCCTCGATCCCGCAACATTGCCGTACAACGTAATCGCGTTGCGCGGCCTGTTGCTGCAACGCGAGGCGGAACATGCGCAACGCGAGGCGGAACATGCGGCCGAGATGCAAGCGGCGCGCAACGGCCTGAAGGAGCAGGTGCTGCGCAACGAGCAGTTGAAGGCGCGCCTGGCGAAGCTGTTGCGCGAACGGTTCGGCGCCTCCTCGGAAAAGCTGCGCGGCGCGATCGAGCAACTGGAGCTGCTGCTCGGCGATCTGGAAGAGCAGATCGCGGAGACCGCGCCGGCCGAGCCGGAACAGCCCGCCCCGCAGCCATCGATCGGCCGGCCACGACGCAAGCCGGCGCGCCGGCCGTTGCCGGCGCACCTGCCGCGCGATGTGGTGGAACACCCCGCGCCGTCCGACTGTCCGCAATGCGGCGGCGCCTTGCGCCCGTTGGGACAGGACGTGACGGAGGTGCTGGAATACGTGCCCGGGTCGTTCCGCGTCATCCGGCACGTGCGGCCAAAGCTGTCGTGCCGCTGCTGCGAGAGCGTTGCCCAGGCGCCGGTTCCCAATCTGCCGATCGAGCGCGGCCTGGCCGGGCCGGGCCTGCTGGCGCACGTGCTGGTGGCGAAGTACTGCGACCATCTGCCGCTGTATCGCCAGGCCGAGATCTACGCGCGCAGCGGCATCGATCTGGACCGCTCCACCCTGGCCGACTGGGTCGGGCAATGCGCGCGGCTGCTGCACCCGCTGGTCGATGCGCTCGGCGCGCACGTGATGGCGGCGGAACGGGTGCATGCGGATGACACCACGGTGCCGGTGCTGGATCCCGGGCGAGGTCGCACCAAGACCGGCCGATTGTGGTGCTACGTGCGGGATGACCGGCCGTTCGCGGGCGAGGCGGCGCCGGCGGTGCTGTATCGCTACAGCCCCGATCGCAAGGGCGAACATCCCCGCGCGCATCTTGCGTCGTTCCGCGGCATTCTTCAGGCCGACGGCTATGCGGGATATGCCCGGTTGCATGAGCGCGGCGTGACCGAGGCGGCGTGCTGGGCCCATGCGCGGCGGAAGTTCTTCGACGTGCACGCGGCGACCCAGCATGCCCCCGGGCACTTGACCCGGGGGTCGCCACTGGCATTCGAGGCCTTGCAGCGCATTGCCGCGCTGTATGCGATCGAGGCGACGATCCGCGGCGAACCGCCCGATGTCCGCCTGCGGGTTCGCCAGGCGCAAAGCGCGCCGTTGTTCGCCGAATTGAAGGTGTGGCTCGAGAAAACGCAGTCGCGCATCTCCAGCAAGGGCGAACTGGCCGGGGCGATCCGTTACACCCTGTCGCGCTGGGAGGCGCTGACGCTGGTGCTGCGCGACGGCCGCGCCTGCATCGACAACAACGCCGCCGAACGCGCCATGCGCCCGATGACGCTGGGGCGGAAGAACTGGCTGTTCTGTGGATCGGATGCCGGTGGCGAGCGGGCCGCGGCGATCTACTCGCTGACCGAGACGGCGAAGCTGAATGGCCTCGATCCCGAGGATTACCTGCGCCACGTGCTGCAACGCATCGCAGAGCATCCGGTGAAGCGGGTCCATGAACTGCTGCCGTGGAACCTGACCGGTGTCCGGATGAGGCTGGATCAGCGTGACGCTGCCTGAACACGCCATCAGCAGCAGTCATGCAACTTCACCAGGTGTCCTCACCGGACGCTTACGTAACAACCGCACGTATGCATGTAAATAAGCAACATGCTGCATGTAGCCGGATATTCAGCCAAGCAACTTACGTGAATTCTGTATCGCTTGGCCATATGCACGATAAGATTGTTCACTCGGATTTTCTTACTCTTATCCGCGGGAATGGAATGCGATGGCTGATGAAGATGAGAGTACACATATCGGCCCGACCAGTGCTATCCTATGGCATTCTGTCAGAGCCAGGAGATCGTTAGAACGCAGCTAGCATGATGAGCGGTTATCGACAAGGATCTGTGTCTGTGACCGCAGCAGTCGCTGGATACCGACGTGAAGGCATGCGAGCGCAGGCCGCTGCGTGCAACCTATTGCCAGAAGCAGGGATGGCAGGGCAGGATCGCGCAATCAATGAGGGGGCTAGGATGAGCCTTGAAGACGTTATTTTCGTGATCGGGGAGCCACGGTCCGGCACCACCTGGGTCGGGAAGATCATGGATAGCCATCCCGATGTCATTTATCGGCATGAGCCTGATTTTGCCATTTATGACGACGAACTTCCGTTTATCGTGCCCGAGGCGGAGACCCCCCGATATACCGAGCGGGGGCGGCGGTTCTTTGGAAAATTGCTGACCGAGCCGACATTGAAATCTGCGGGTCCGCCGCCTTTCTTTCCCAAGAGCTATCATGCCCCAGGCATTGGGGCACTGCGCACGGGCATCGTTACCATTCTTACCGGCCTTCGCAGTGTCAGCAATTGGCGAAATCTGAATCGATTATACGTTCCGGATATTGCACCTATTTACACTAGGCAAGAATTGCGTTTCGTGCTAAAATCAGTCGGCGCTGCTGGGCGCACTGGTGTGCTTAAACAGGCTTTTCCCAGCGGTAAATTCATATTCGTGCTGCGCCATCCATGCGGCCAAGTCCGCTCGGTCCTCGAGGGTCGCCGATCAGGCAGAGCCGAGCCGCATGATGCGGTACAATCTGCATCTCTGCTGCCGAATATGGCGCAGTACGGCCTCACGATCGAAAGCTTGCGGACTATGTCAGAGCTTGAACTTTTTACCTGGATTTGGTGCCTGAAGAATGAAATGTCTCTCAGCATTTTGCATGACGCAGAAAACTGCCATGTCATTCATTACGAAGCGGTATGTCAGAATCCGGTCGATCAGGCGAAGGCCTTGTTTGCCTTCAGTGGCCTGAACTGGAGTTCTCAGACAGAAAAATTCTTGCACGATAGCACCGAGTACAAGGGAAAGGATCGCTACTACCGCGTGTTTCGTGATGCTAACGCAGCCGCCAACAAATGGCGCAGCGAGCTCTCCGACGAAGAGCAACGAAGGATTCTGGAGATTGTGGCGCAAACCTCGCTTGCCCCGCTATGGCCGGAGACACGGCAGGCAGCGACGCTTGTAAATGTCCAGGATCAAACTGACCAGTAAAACCATCCGATCGACCAATTATCTCACCATGTCGTCCGTGTGATGACACAATGCCGCGACCCAGCCGATCACGTGCGATGTCGAGGAACACCTCCTTCATATCCTCGTGACTGCACCGGTCCAACGGCTAGGTCGGACTGTCGGGATGATGATGCGGCCTCGCTTCAGCATCTTTTTGGTCAGGAGGGAGACCTGGATCGTGTTCGTGCGAGTCATTCGTGCCGAGTCAGTAAATATCCCCCGGCAAAGCCGGGGGCTTTAGAATGTTGGCCGCTCAAAGCGGCCGGTCAGGTCGCTGACGCGGCCTGCGAAGTGTGAGCCGCCAATAGGCGGCTGGGTGGGGTCGCTGACGCGGCCCCATAGTTCATTCGGCCACTGAAGTGGCCGGCTAACGCCAGAGGTTCATCTGCTCCAGCCGGTTGTCCTCCTCTTCCTGATTGCGGATGTAGTTGCGGATCATCTCTTCATCCCGACCAACCGTCGACACAAAATACCCGCGTGCCCAAAAGAGAGGTGGCCGGCCAAATTCGGACAGCTCGATAAGTGGAGTTTCTGCCTGAGAGCGGCGAGTATGCCGCGGAACAGGAGAGACAATGACCAGACGATCCCGCCGGACCCAGGCTCCGGCATTCAAGGCCAAGGTGGCGTTG
>DASXFW010000222.1:0-2214 GCA_036489395.1 Acetobacteraceae bacterium
CTGTGGTACCAGGACGAAAGCCGCATCACCGCCGGCCGCTCGCGCCAATGCCTACCCGACCCGATCGAGGCCGAAGACATCGCCCAGGCTGCACTGTTCCTGGCTTCCGACGCCAGCCGCACCATCACCAAGCAGTGCATCTCGGTCAACGCCGGATCGCGGTAACCGCGAACGTTGCCAACCCGTCATGGCCGGGCTTGTCCCACGACTGTCCGGTTTAATTCGCTGGACAGAGCGCACGGCGTTGATTCTCCTCGGTCCGAGGCGTTTCGCGACGAATCGGACATGAGGAGGACCTCCGCCGTGCCGCACCAGAATACCGTGTTCCGCCAGCTCACGAAAATGATTCCCTGGGCGATGCTGGAGCGCCTGGTCGGCGAGCACGGCGCCGACAGCCGGGTGCGTCGGCTGACCACGTATGGACAGCTGCAGGCGATGATGTTCGGCCAATTGTCCGGCGCCAGGAGCCTGCGCGACATCGAGGCCCTGCTCGATAGCCATGACGCGCGCCGCTACCACGCGGGACTGCCGAAGGTGAAACGCTCGACGCTCGCGGATGCCAATGCCAACCGCCCGGCCGAGGTGTTCAGCGGACTGTTTGCCGCGATGGTGGGATCGCAGCGGCGCAAGCTGCGCCGCTGCGTTGGCGAGACCGTGAACCTGATCGATTCCACCGGCATCCGTCTGAACCGGCTCAGTGCGCACTGGTCGCGCTTCTCGGCCGAGGTCTGCGGCGTGAAGGCGCATGTCATCTACGACGCGGATGGCGGCCTGCCGGTGTATGTGGCAACCACGCCGGCACGCGTGAACGACATCACCGCGGCGAAGCAGATGCCGATCGAGGCTGGCGCGACCTACGTGTTCGACCTCGGCTATTATGATTATGCTTGGTGGGCGAAGCTGGATGGCGCGGGCTGCCGGATCGTCACCCGGCTGAAATCGAACACGCCGCTGCGGGTGACGGAACGGCGGCCGGTTGCCAAAGAGAGCAACATCCTCTCGGACCGGATCGGGCGACTTCCGGTGCGGCTTGCAGCCAGCCGGAACAACCCGATGGCGAAGCTGGTGCGCGAGATCCGTGTCAGGATCAGCACCGGGACAGTGCTGCGGATCGTGAGCAACGACCTGGAGATGCCGGCCGGCGAGATTGCTGCGCTTTACAAGCGGCGCTGGGGGATCGAGCTGTTCTTCAAGTGGGTCAAGCAGACCCTGAAGATCCGGCATTTCTACGGCACCAGCGAGAACGCGGTGCGCATCCAGATCGCGGTGGCTCTGATTTGCTTCCTGCTGATCAAGCTGGCGCACGCACAGCAAACCGCGGTCAGCCAGCTTACCAGCTTCGCCCGCCTGATCAGCGGCAATCTGATGCATCGCAAGCCGATCGGCCGCCTGCGCCGAAGCGGACCGGAGCCGGATGTCGTTGCCGTCCAAACGACCGATCAGGGCACATTCCTATGGGCCTAACAGAGCGAGCAAAAATCCGCGGTCCAGGACTCCAACCTTTACCGGACAGTCGTGGGACAAGCCCGGTCATGACGGAGTTTGGCGAGGCTCAGCCGGTCTCGGTTGGCGGCTCGCCGGGCGTGGGGGTGCCGCCGAGGGAGATCATCAGGAGATTCACCTGCTCGATCGCCTCGTGCAGGCGCGCCGGATTGGTTCCCTTGGCAACGATAGCGACTCCGTTGCCGGAGGCGCGGTAGAACGGGTAGCTGCCGATGTCGAGGTCCGGATAGCGCGCCTGGATCTCGCCCAGGCCGAGGGCCAGGACGCCCTCTCCCAGCCGCACCACATGCACCGCTTCGGCGCGGATCGGCGGGCCGGCCTTCAATAGCGGAGCGATGTTTTCGAACATCGCGCGCATGATGGCCGGTACCCCCGCCATGACGTGCACGTTGCCGATGGAAAAGCCCGGGGCGGTGGAGATCGGGTTGTCGATCAGCGCGGCGCCGCGCGGCATGGTGGCCATGCGCTGGCGGGCGGGGTTGAACTCGCCGGGCTTGTAGGCGCGCTCCATGCGGCGCCAGGCTTCGGGGTGGGGCTCCCACGGGACGCCGAAGGCGGCGGCGACGCATTCGCTGGTGATGTCGTCATGGGTGGGGCCGATGCCGCCGGTGGTCAGCACGTAGTCGTAGCGGGCGCGGAGGTGGTTGAGGGCGGTGACGATCTCCTCCTTGATGTCGCCCACCACCCGCGCCTCGGCCAGGTCCACCCCGT
>DASXFW010000225.1:0-57603 GCA_036489395.1 Acetobacteraceae bacterium
CCTCCCCTTGAGGGAGGGGGCCAGGGGGAGAGGTCGCTTCGTAACGTAAAGACCCCTCCCCCTGGCCCCCTCCCTCAAGGGGAGGGGGGAACCTATGTCAGGCCGCCGACGCCGTTTCATCCAGTCGCGGGTCGGCCGAAGGCCGGTGGTCAACTCGCAATGGCACGCGTTACAGCGTCAGATCCCAGTCCTCTCCCACGATCGCCGGGCCGAACATGTTGTGCGGTTTGCTGGCGACCAGCCGAAAGCCGGCCGCCTGGTAGATCGCTCGTGCCGCCACCAGCACGTCGTTGGTCCACAGCGTGATGCGCCGATACCCGGTATCGCGTGCGAAGCCGATGCATTCCGCCACAAGGCGCTTGCCGATGCCCAACCCACGCGCCGTCGGCTCCACCAGCAGCAGCCGCAGCTTTGCCAGTTCGTCGTCGGCCCGCACCAAAAAGACCGAGCCGACGGGCACGCCATCATGCTGCGCAATCCAGCAGCGTTCGCGTGCCGGATCGTGCTGCGCCAGGAACGCGCCGGAGACCTGCGCAACCAACGCCTCGAACCGGGCATCGAATCCGTATTCCGCCGCGTACAGCGCGCCGTGCCGCGACACCACCCAGCCGATATCGCCAGGCTGCGGCCCGCGTAGGTGCCACGGCGGGGCGGGCATGCCACCGAGCAGCGCCTCGATACGTGCCATCGCGCCAACCAGCTCCGTCTGCGCCGGATCTGGCAGCGCCGCGAGCAATGCACCGACCTCGGCGCGCGACTGTGCGTCGAGCGGCGCGAACGCCGCCTCACCGTGCGCGGTCAGCCGCAGCGCACTCTGCCGCCGGTCGGTTTCGTCGGCGCGCCGTTCCAGCAGCCCGTCCTGCGCGAAGCGTGCCAGAATGCGGCTGAGATAGCCGGCATCGAGCCCGAGCACGCGCGTCAGTGTGGTCGCCGTCAATCCCGGGTGGTGCGTCAGCTCGTAGAGGATTCGCGCCTCGGTCAGCGAGAACGGGCTTTGCAGGAGCCCTTCCTGCAGGGCGCCGATAACGCGCGTGTAGAATCGGCTGAACCGCCGCACGGCGGCTATGCGGTCTTCCAGGCGTGGAGTGACGATGGAGTCCGGCATGGCGGTGTCACCATCGCGCATGAACTTGACTGAGTCAACCAACTTCGCACGATCTCATCTCCGTGATTAAGCCAGAACGAAATTACAGTATCAAACAAGTTTGAACGCCGCACCGGTTTCAGCGACAGAGTGCTGCCCCATTTCCAGGCCTCTCTTACGCCACGCCGCGGCCCGCCCAGGACAGCGGTAGTATTGGCTTTGACTGTTGTTGATCTCCGAGGAGAGACACACCATGACCAATCGAACCTTGACACGCTTTGCTTTTGGGGCCGTCACCGCCATTGCCGTCGCCGGTGCCAGCCTGACGGCATCCGCGCAGTCCACCGTGGTGATCGCGCCGAGCGCGCCGCCGCCGCCGCGTGTGGAGACGATCCCGGCACCGCCCACCGCTGACGCACAGGTGATGACGTGGCATGCCGGCCACTGGATGTGGAACGGTTCCAACTGGAGCTGGGAGGAAGGCCACTACGTGCAGCGCCCGGCGCCGACTGCGGTGTGGGAGCCCGGGCACTGGTCGCAGGAATCCTCCGGCGGTTACGTCTGGGTCGATGGGCACTGGCGGAGCTGAGCGATGCATCCGGTCAGTCGCCTGACCGTTTGTGGTGTCGCGGTGCTTGGGCTGCTGGCGCTTGGCGCCTGCAGTGACGAGCCGGACACCACGACGGTGGTCATGCAGCCTCCGCCGCCGGCGATGATTCCGCCACCACCGACGGCGCCATCACCGCCACCGCCGCCTCATGCCGAGCTGGTTCCGCCGCCCCCCCAGGGCGTCGGACCGGTGGTATGGCAGCCAGGTCACTGGGAATTCACCGGCATGGCCGGCAATCCGTGGGCCTGGCTGGACGGGCACTACATCCAGCCGCCGAATGGCCAGACCACCTGGGTGCCTGGCCAATGGTCGCAGCAGCCCGACGGTCAGTGGGCCTGGCTCCAGGGTCATTGGGCATAGCGTTGCCTCATGGCCTGGCTCGTCCCGGCCATGCACGACTTGCGATACCGTGAGTGCTGCGACGGCGTGCGTGGTCGGGCCATGTCTCCGGGGTGAACCTCGAAGAATAAGGACCGGCTCGCGCGCGCAGCCGCGGCGAGCGTTGACTGCAATGGCCGCACTACCGATACCGCATCCCGCGGCGTAAGCTACGTGGCGGGAGGTCCGCGCCATGCAGCTTCAGCTTTCGATCGCCGTCGGCGATTACGACCGGGTGCGTCCACTGGTCGATGGTGCCGTGCGCATTGACGGCGTCGATCCAGTGTTCATGCTGCTGGAGCCGGAGGAAATCTTCTTCCGCGCGTTCCGCCACGCCGATTTCGACATCTGCGAGCTGTCCATGAGCAGCTTCACGGTGAAGACGGCGAACGGCGATTGCCCGTATGTCGGGGTGCCGGTGTTTCCGTCGCGCGCGTTCCGCCACACGTCGATCTACATCCGAACCGATCGCGGCATAGCGCGGCCCGAGGATCTGAAGGGCAAGCGCATCGGCGTGCCGGAATACCAGGTCACCGCGAATGTCTGGACGCGGCTGATGCTGGAGGAAGAACACGGCGTGAAGCCGTCCGACGTGACCTGGGTGCGCGGCGGCTACGATCATCCAGGCCGCATCGAGAAGATCGCGGTGCGGCTTCCCCCCGATGTGCGCGTCGAGGATGCGCCGGCCGGTGCGACGATCTCCGGCATGCTGGCCGATGGCGAGATCGACGCGGTGATCGGCCCGCGTGCGCCGTCCTGTTTCGAGCGCGGCCATCCCCACGTCGCGTGGCTGTATCCCGATCCCACCGCAGCGGCGACGGCGTGGTATCGCAAGACGCGCATCTTCCCGATCATGCACATTCTCGGCATCCGCCGCACGCTGGCGGAACACCATCCGTGGCTGCCGATGGCCGTGATGAAGGCGTTCGAGCAATCGAAGGCGCGTGCCTTGGCGAAACTTGGCGATTGCTCCGCCACCAAGGTCACGTTGCCGTTTGTGGAGGAGCAATTGCACGCGGCGCGCCGCCTGATGGGCGACGATTTCTGGTCCTACGGCCTGGATGCCAACCGACACGTGCTGGATGTGTTCCTGCGTCGCCATCATGCGGAGGGTCTGTCGCCACGCGTGCTGGCTCCCGACGAATTGTTCCACCCCTCCACGCACGAAAGCCACCGAATCTGATGCGCGCCGATCCGGCATTGCTGGCCGAGATCGTGGATGCGAACCGCATCCTCGCAAGCCAGGGCGTGGTCGATGCGTTCGGTCACGTCAGCGTGCGGCACAACGAGTCGTCACAGCACTTTCTGCTGGCGCGCAACATGGCGCCTGGCTCGGTGACGGCGGACGACATCCTGACATTCGGTCTCGACGGCGAACCGATCGATGCCGACGGTCGCGCGGTCTATCTGGAACGCTTCATCCACAGCGAGATCTACCGGCTGCGGCCCGACGTGGTGTCGGTGGTGCACAGCCATTCGATGTCGGTGGTGCCATTTAGCGTGTCGCAAAGCGCGACGTTGCGCGCGGTGTGCCACATGGGCGGGTTCCTTGGCTGCTACGTGCCGAATTTCGAAATCCGCGACGTGAGCGGTGCGGGCACCGACCTGCTGATCCGCGACGGCGTGTCCGGCGCGGCGCTGGCGCACACGCTGGGCGGCGGCGCGGTGGCGCTGATGCGCGGGCATGGATCTACTGTCGTCGGACCGACACTGCGTCTGGCGGTGTTCCGGGCAGTTTATACGGAAGTGAATGCGCGCGTGCAGTTGCAGGCGATGCAGCTTGGCGCAGTGACCTATCTGACCGCGGAGGAATGCGCCGCGGCGACCGCCGGCGTCGGCAGCCAGGTGAACCGCGCCTGGAATTATTGGAAAGCGCAAGCTGACACGCGCTGAATTCCCTTCTCCCTCCCCCCTTGAGGGGGAGGGCCGGGGAGAGGGGACGGCGCACACAGCATGTCCCGGCCCGCCCCCTCACCCTGACCCTCCCCCGCAGGGGGGGAGGGAAAATTCGCGCCGCCGGTTCGCCTTCCTGCACCACCTCGGGCCAGGCCTCGTCAGCGGCGCGTCGGATGACGACCCCAGCGGCATCGCCACCTACACGCAGACCGGCGCGCAACTTGGCTACGCTGCGTGCTGGATCATGCCTCTGTGCTACCCGATGATGATCGTCGGCCAGGAGATCAGCGCGCGCATCGGCCGCGCCACCGGTGGCGGAATAATCTCGGTGATCGCCCATCGTTATCCCGCCTGGATCGTGCAGCCGATCGTGGCGCTGGTGGTATTCGCCAATGTGGTGAATCTCGGTGCCGATCTCGGCGCAATGGCCGCCGTGCTGAACCTGCTGATCGGCGGCCCGCGCATGCTCTACGTCATCCTGTTCGGCGTGCTGTGCGCAGCCCTGCTGATCATGCTGGATCTCGACCGGTACGCCCGCACCGTCAAATGGGCCGCGCTGTCGCTGTTCTCGTACTTCCTCACCGCGTTCAGCACGCACATCGATTGGCCCGCGCTGGTGCACCATACGCTGCTGCCGACGCTGCCCAGCGGCATGTCCGCTCTCAACATCGTCGTTGCCACCCTGGGCACGACCATCAGTCCGTATCTGTTTGTTTGGCAATCCTCTCTCGAGGGCGAGCGCGCACAGCACCAGCCGCATCTGCACGGCCGCGCCGCCGCGATGATCGCCGGTGACGAGATCAGCCGCATCCGCATCGACACCTGGATCGGCATGGCCGTGGCGAACCTCGTCGCCTATGCCGTGATCGTCACCGCCGCAGTCACGTTGCACGCATCCGGCGTGCATCAGATCGACACCACAGCCCAGGCGGCCGAGGCCTTACGCCCGGCGGTGGGTCGCCTCGCCTACGCGATGTTCTCGCTCGGCATCATCGCCACAGGCCTGTTGGCGGTGCCGATGCTTGCCGGTTCCGCTGCGTACGCGATCGGCGAGGGCCGCCACTGGCCGGTCGGCCTGGCTCGCCGCACTCGCGACGCGCAGGCGTTCTACGGGTGTATCGTCGCCGCGATGCTCGCCGGCATCGCATTCAATTTCGCCGGCATCGATCCGGTGCGCGCGCTGATCTGGAGCGCGATCATCAACGGCGTGCTTTCCGCGCCGGTGCTGGTGATGATGATGCTGGTCGCGGTGCAGCGGTCGATCATGGGGGAGCTGACGCTGCGCTGGCCACTCATCGTGCTTGGCTGGCTGACCACTCTGGTCATGGCCGCGGCTGCGGTGGGGCTGGTGGTGTCGCTGACGACATAATGCGCTTTCTGTCATTGCTTCGTCGCACCGTTCCTAACAAGAAACTCAAGGTTCCCCCCTCCTCTTGAGGGAGGGGTTGGGGGAGGGGTGCGTGCATCCACCGACCGCGGATGTACGCACCCCTCCCCCAACCCCTCCCTCAAGGGGAGGGGGGAACCTAGGTCAAGCCGCCGACGCCGTTTCATCCAGTCGCGGGTCGGCCGCCAGGCCGGTGGTCAACTCGCAATGACAGGGAGACCCCGCGCCCTTGCCGTCCGCCCCCGCAGCCCATTGAATGCAGCATGGCCATGAGAACATAGGGAAGCGCGCCGATGCCGAAACTTGCGGGAAAAATCGCCTGGATCACCGGCGCGGGCAGCGGCATTGGTGAAGCTGCCGCGTTCGCGCTGGCCGACGAGGGCGCCACTGTCGTGCTGACCGGCCGCCGCGCTGCCCCGCTGGAGGACGTGGCGCAACGCATCCATGCCGCCGGTGGCGAAGCGCATGTGCAGCCGGCCGACATCACCATCGCGGCGCAGCCGCAGGCGGTCGGCGAATTCATCAAGGCGAAGCTCGGCCGGCTCGACATTCTGGTGAACAATGCCGGTGTCAACATCGTCGATCGCAACTGGGACAAGCTGACTCCCGACAGTATCGACTACATGGTGAACGGCAACCTGACCGGCGCGCTGTATTGCGTTACTGTCGCTCTGCCGTTCATGCGCGCGCAGCAGGACGGGCTGCTGATCCACACCGCCTCGATGGCGGGGCGCTTCATCGGCGGTGTCAGCGGGCCGATCTACACCGTTGCCAAGCACGGCATCGTCGCGATGAGCCACGGGCTCAACATGCAGGAATGCATCAACGGCATTCGCTCCACCGTGTTCCTGCCGGGCGAAGCCGCGACGCCGATCCTCGACCTGCGGCCCAATCCCGTCAGCCCAGAGGTGCGCGCGCGCATGGTGCAGCCGGCGGATTGCGGCGATCTTATCCGCTACATTGCCTGCCTGCCGCGGCATCTGGTGATGAACGAGGTGCATCTGGCGCCGACCTGGAACCGCGGCTATGTCGCCAATCTGCAACGCCAGCTTTGAGGAAACGAACCCATGGCCACGAACCGCCGCAAGGTGATGGTGCCGCACACGATGGGCGCCGAGGGCGTCGATCTGCTGAAGGCGCGCGATGACATCGAGACCATCGTGTATTCCGCGACGGTCCGCCAGGCGGAGCTGTTGCCTCTGCTGATCGACGTTGCGGGCATCGCGTTGTCCGGCACGCCGTACAGGCAGACCGAGATGGAAGCCTCGCCGGCGATGCAGGTCGTCGGGCGCATCGGCGTCGGCTATGACGCGGTGGAGGTGCCGGCGCTGACCGCGCGGCGTGTCCCGCTGATGGTGGCGGGCTCCGCCAATTCTACGAGCGTGGCGGAGCAGGCGTTCCATTTGATGATCTCGCTGGCGAAGCGGCATGAGGGTCTGGACAAGTTGGTACGCGAGGGCCGCTGGGGCGACCGACATGCCGGATTGCCGATGGAGCTGTCTGGCAAGACGGTGGTGATCGTCGGATTCGGCCGCATCGGCACACGCCTGTCGCGGCGCTGCCTGGGCTTTGACATGACGGTGTTGATCTACGATCCGTACGTCGATCCGGCGACGATCCGCGCGGCGGGTTGCGAACCGGTGGCGGATCTGGATGCGGCGCTGCCGCGCGCGGATTTCGTATCCATCCACTGCCCGAAGAACCCGGAGACGGTGGGCATGTTCAATGCGGCGCGGCTGGCGAAGATGAAGCGCAGCGCGTTCCTGGTGAACACCGCGCGCGGCGGCATCATCGACGAACGCGCGCTGCACGCCGCGTTGACCGCAGGGCAGATCGCGGCCGCTGGGCTGGATGTGTTCGAGGCAGAGCCGACGCCCACAGAGAATCCGCTGCTGAAGCTGGACAACGTGGTCGCGTCACCGCACATGGCCGGCGTGACGACGGAGGCGGTGGCCGCGATGGCGGTGCAGACCGCGAAGAATATCCTCAGCGTGCTGGACGGTGCGCCGATCCGCGAGAACGTCATCAACAAGGAAGTGCTGGATTAGCCCCTGTTCGTCATGGCTGGGTCAAGTCCAGCCATGACGAACAGGCAACGAAGGAGGCGGCGCATGCCCCAGCCTGACCACATCTCCAAGCTCGGCGTCCCCGATCCTGCCACGCTGGACGACGACCTGCGCGCGATCTGGCGCAAATGCGTGGACAAGCTTGGCTTCGTGCCGAACGTTTTCAGCGCGTACAGCCTGAAGCCGCAGCGCCTGCGCAACTTCATGGCGATGTATAACGAGATCATGCTGTCGGACTCGGCGCTGTCGAAGCTGGAGCGTGAGATGGTTGCCGTCGTCGTGTCGTCGGCCAACCGCTGCTATTACTGCCTGGTCGCGCATGGCGCGGCCGTGCGGCAGCTATCCGGCGATCCCGAGCTGGGCGAGATGATGGCGCTGAACTACCGCGTGGCGAAGCTGGACTCCCGCCGGCGTGCGATGCTGGACTTCGCCTGGAGAATGACGACAACGCCGTGGCTGATAGAAGATGCGGATCGTGACGCATTGCGCGCGGTCGGGCTGGATGAAGCGGCAATCTTCGACCTGTCGGAAACCGTGGCGTTCTTCAACCTGTCGAACCGCATGGCCTCGGCGACCGACATGATGCCGAACCGTGAGTACCATTGCGCCGTCCGAAGCTGATCAGGGCCGGGGACGCACGGTATGAAATTCGGCTTCTGCGTGATGGCCAACATCGACGAGATCGGCTTCTTCCCGCACGTCGAATCGCTCGGCTACGATTCGGTCTGGGTGGCCGACAGCCAGATGCTGTTTGCCGACTGCTACGCCGTGCTGGCATTGGCGGCGCGCGAAACGCGGCGGTTGCGTATTGGCCCCGGCACCGCGATCTGCGGCACGCGCATCCCGCCAGTGCACGCGGCCGCGATGGCGACGCTGAATCGGCTGGCGCCCGGCCGCGTCTTCCTGGGCATTGGCACCGGCAACACCGCGATGCGCAGCATGGGGCAGCGGCCGATGCGGATCGCCGCGTTCTCGGATTATCTGCGCGTGCTTGCGGCGCTGCTGCGCGGTGAGGTGGTGGATTACGAATTCGACGGCGCGACGAAGCCAATCCGCATGCTTTTGTCCGCAGCAGGATATGGTGTGCTGGAACCGAAGATTCCACTGTACGTCTCGGGTTTTGGTCCGCGTGCCATGGCATTGGCGGGCGAGCATGGCGATGGTCTGGTGTTTGCCATTCCGCCGGGTGGGGTGGCGGTGGCCGAGGCGTTGGGGCATGTGCGTCAGGGCGCGGCGCGCGTGGGGCGGGATCTGTCCGGCTTCCACACCTGCACGTTGACCAGCCTGGCGTTGCTCGAACCTGGGGAGGCGGCGGATTCCGACCGCATCAAGGCCGCCGTCGGGCCCAACGTGATGGCCAGCGTATATTATTTCTACGACGAGGTGCATGAACGCGGCATCGATCCGCCGCCGTTCCTGCGGCGCATCTGGAAGCGCTATTGTGCGCTGGTCGAGGCAACGCCGCCGGAGCATCGGCAATTCCGTACGCATGAGTTCCACTATACAAAACTGCATCCTGGTGAAGCCGCACTGATCGACGAGCAACTGATCCGCGACACGTGCCTGGTCGGCACCGCGGATGAGCTGGTGGAGCGGGTGCGTGCGCTGGCGCAGGACGACTTGCAGGAGCTGATGTTCGCAACAGGCAACGCCGCGAAGTGGCGCCTGGCCGAGGATTTCGCGCGTCAGGTGATGGCGCGGCTGTAAGGCGATAGCGTTCCCCCCGACGTTTTGCTATGCAACCGATCCACCAGCACCGAGGGAGGTCGGGGCTTGCGATCGAATCTGCTCATTGAGCGGTACAGTCGTGCGGGTATCCTTGCGACTTTCATCCTTGCAGTGCTGCTGCTGCCCGGCTGCAAGAAGCAGAACGCCTATGTGCCGCCGCCGCCCGTCAAGGTGGGCGTCGCACATCCCGTGCAGCAGATGGTAACTCCGTATCTCGAGGTCACCGGCACGGCGCAAGCCTACAACGATGTCGATCTCGTCGCCCGCGTCGAAGGCTTTCTGCAGGAGATCGACTATACCGACGGCGCGACCGTCAAGCGCGGCACCACCTTGTTCATCATCGAGCCGGCGCCGTTCCAGGCCAGGTTGCAACAGGCGCAGGCGCAGCTAGGGTCGGCGCAGGCTGACCTGGTGCAGAAGCAGGCTGACTTTGTGCGGCAAAGTTCTCTCGGGCGTAGCGATTTCTCGTCCAAGGAAACCGTGGAGCAAGCGCGCGCCCTGCGTGACGAAGACCAGGCCAGTGTGGATAATCTGCAGGCCGGCGTGACACTGGCTGCCACCAATCTGGGATACACGCATGTCACGGCGCCGTTCGATGGCATGGTGACCGAGCATCTGGTGTCCGTCGGCGCCTTGGTCGGCGTCACGTCGCCGACCAAGCTGGCCAGCATCGTGCAGCTCGAGCCGATCTACGTGACGTTCAATGTCAGCGAGCAGGATGTTCTGCGCATCAAGGCCGCGATGCGGCGTCCCGGGCAGGCGCTGCCGAAGCTTGACAGCGTCCCAGTTGAAGTCGGGTTGATGACGGAGACCGGCTACCCGCATGCCGGGCATCTGGATTATGTCGCGCCGCAGATCGACACCAGCACCGGCACGCTGACTGTCCGCGGAGTATTGGCGAACACTGACCGAGCCGTGCTGCCGGGCATGTTCTTGCGCGTTCGCGTGCCAGTATCCTTGCAGGCGGCGCAGTCGCTGCTGGTGCCGGACGTCGCGATCGGCAGCGACCAGGGCGGGCATTACGTGCTGGTGGTGGACAAAAACAATGTAGTGCAGCAGCGCGCGGTGACCACTGGCTCCTTGGTCGGATCGTTGCGGGTAATCGAGTCCGGCGTTGCGACCGATGATCGCGTGGTCATCAGCGGCACGCAGAAGGCGATCCCCGGACAGAAGGTCGATCCGCAGGACACGCCGGTCCAATGATCGCCAAGTTCTTCATCGAACGTCCGGTGCTGGCCAATGTGCTGGCGATCTTCACCGTGCTGATCGGCTTTGTCGCGCTGTTCGAACTTCCGGTGTCGCAGTACCCGAACGTCACGCCGCCGACCATTCTGGTTGCCACGCGCTATCCCGGTGCCAGCGCCGAGACGGTGATGCAGACCGTCGCGCTGCCGATCGAACAGCAGGTGAACGGCGTGCCGGGCATGCTGTACATGCAGTCGAACAGCGCGAGCGACGGGTCTTACGCGCTGACAGTGACGTTCCAGATTGGCACGGACCTGAACCTGGCACAGGTGCTGGTGCAGAATCGCGTAGCCAGCGCGATGGCGTCGTTGCCGCAGTCGGTGCAGGTGCAGGGCGTGACAGTGCAGCAGAAGTCGACGTCGATTCTGCAGATCGTCGCGCTGACCTCGCCGGACAATCGTTATGACAGCCTGTATCTGAGCAATTACGCGACGATCAACCTGGTGAGCGAGCTGGCGCGGGTGCCGGGCGTGGGCAACGCCGTGGTGCTGGGCGTTGGACAATATGCCATGCGGATATGGCTGGATCCGCAGAAGCTGTATGCGCGGGGGCTGACGCCGCAGGACGTGATTCAGGCGATCCAGGCGCAGAGCCAGAACGTGTCGGGGGGACAGATCGGTGCGCCGCCGGCACCGGCTGCACAGAATTTCCAGTACACCGTGAACGTGTCCGGGCAGTTCATCGATCCGGCGCAGTTCGGCAACATCATCGTCAAGGTGGATAACGCGAACGGCGGGCAGATCACGCGCGTGCGCGACGTGGCTCGGGTGGAGCTGGGGGCGCAGACCTACTCGCAGTTCGTGCAGTTGAACGGCCGGCCGGCGGCGGGCATTGCGATCTACCAGTTGCCGGGTGCCAATGCGCTGGACGTGGCGGCGCGAGTGAACGCCCGCATGGCCGAGCTGGCGAAATCGTTTCCGCAAGGCCTGACCTATCTGGTTCCGATGGACACCACGCGCTTCGTGAAGGTGTCGATCGACGAGGTTTACAAGACGCTGATCGAGGCTGCGTTCCTGGTGCTGCTGGTCATCCTGGTGTTCCTGCAGGATTGGCGCGCCATGCTGGTGCCGGCTACGACCGTGCCGGTCACGATCATTGGTGCGTTCGCCGCGATGTGGGCGCTGGGCTTCACCGTCAATCTGTCCACGTTGTTCGCCGTCGTACTGGCGATCGGCATCGTGGTGGACGACGCGATCGTGGTGGTGGAGGGAGCGACACGCCACATCGAGGCCGGCATGTCCGGCCACGACGCCGCGATCCAGGCGATGCGGGAATTGTTCGGGCCGATCATCGGCATTACGCTTGTGTTGATGTCGGTGTTCATACCGGCGGCGTTTCTGCCGGGGCTGACCGGGCAGATGTACGCGCAGTTCGCGCTGGTGATCGCCGCTACGGCAGCGATCAGCGCGATCAACGCGGCGACGTTGAAACCGACGCAATGTGCGTTATGGCTGCGGCGGCCGGTGCCGCCAGAGAAACGCAACATTGCGTATCGCGGATTCAATCGCGTCTATAATGCGGTGGAGAATGCTTACACGCGGCAGATCGGTCGCATGACACGCCACGGCGGCATCATGGTGGTGCTCGCGCTGATCCTCGCCGGATTGGGCGTTTTGGGCATCACGCGGCTGCCCACCGCGTTCATTCCGATCGAGGACCAGGGCTATGCCATGATCAGCGTGCAGTTGCCGGACGCGGCGTCGCTCGAACGCACGCAGGCGGTGATGGCGGAGGTGACGCGCATTGCCCAGGCCACGCCTGGTGTGGACCAGGTCGTTGCGGTCAGCGGCGTATCGGTGCTCGACAACAATGCGACGCTGGGCAACGCCGGCGTGGCTTACGTGATCCTGAAGGATTGGAGCGAGCGTGGGCGTGGTTCAGGCCAGGACCTCCGGACGATCCTGACGCACTTGCAGGCCGCGCTGGACAGGCTGCCGGATGCGGCGGCGTTCGTACTGCTGCCGCCGCCGATCCAGGGTATCGGCAATGCGAGCGGGTTTACCATGCAGGTGGAACTGCGCGATGGCAGCTTCGATTATGCAAAGTTGCAAAACTTGACACGCAGCATTGTCGCGGCGGCGAACAGCCAGTCGGAATTGCAGCGGGTCAATTCGACGTTCGAGGCCAGCGTCCCGCAATTGCAGGTGCTGGTGGATCGCGCCAAGGCTGAGACGCTGCATGTGTCGGTGGGCGACGTGTTCTCGGCGCTGTCGGCGTATCTGGGATCGAGCTTTGTCAACCAGTTCACCCGGTTTGGTCGCACGTTGCAGGTTTACGTGCAGGCAGATTCAAGTTTCCGGCTGCAGCCGAGCGACATAGATCGGCTCAGCGTGCGCAGCCAGGATGGCAACATGGTGCCGCTGGGGACCTTGGTGCAGGTGAAGCAGGTGGTGGGTCCGCCGCTGATCGGGCTGTACAACCTGTATCCAACGGCGACGATTCTTGGTGGTCCGGCGCAAGGCTTCAGTTCTGGCCAGTCGTTGTCGCTGATGGAGGAAATCGCCGACAAGACGCTGCCGCGCGGGACGGGTTATGAATGGACGGCGATGTCGTACCAGGAGAAGGCGGTCGGGGGCCAGATCTTCTATGTGTTCGGGCTTGGGCTGCTGCTGGTGTATCTGTGCCTGGCGGGGCAGTACGAAAGCTGGATCCTGCCGTTGTCCGTGATTCTGGCGGTGCCGTTGGCGCTGCTCGGGCCGGTGTTGCTGCTAAGTTCGCTTGGGGTCGCTAACAGCTTGTACACGCAGATCGGGCTCGTGCTGCTGATCGCGCTTGCAGCGAAGAATGCAATCCTGATCGTGGAGGTGGCACGCGAACGGCGATTGGAGGGCGAGCCGATCCTGGAGGCCGCGGTCAACGCGGCGCGCATCCGGTTCCGGCCGATCGTGATGACATCGCTGGCGTTTATTCTGGGTATGGTGCCGTTGGTTCTTTCGACGGGGGCGGGGGCGAATGCGCGGATTTCGCTGGGACTCTGCGTGTTCAGCGGGATGATCGCTTCGACGTGTCTCGCGGTATTGTTCGTGCCATCGTTCTTTGTGGTGCTGCAGAGGTTGGAGGAGTGGCGGCAGCCCAGGACGAGCATTGCGCAACAGCCGCGGTGAAACGCGCCAGCGTCGTGGACCACCCTTCTCGCACCGGTCCCGCAGCCCTACACTCGGTATCACGCACGGACGGAGGAATCGCGCATGCTCTCGATGGCCGGCAAGGTCGCAATCGTTACCGGCGCCGGGTCGGTGGGGCCTGGCTGGGGCAATGGCAAGGCGACCGCGACATTGCTCGCACGGCAGGGCGCATCGGTCTTCCTGATCGACATCAACGAAGCGGCAGTCAACGAAACTCGTGACATCATCACCGGCGAGGGCGGCACCTGTGAAACGCATCGCTGCGACATGATGCAATCCGCCGACGTGGCGGAAATGGTGCAGGCCTGTTTGTCGCGCTTCAAGCGCATCGACGTGCTGGTGAACAATGTTGGCGGTTCGGCGCCCGGCGATCCGGTGTCGATGCCGGAGGAAGTCTGGGACCGGCAGATCGACTTCAATCTGAAGACCGCGTTCCTCGGCTGCAAATACGTGTTGCCGGTGATGGTGGAACAAGGCAAGGGCGCGATCGTCAACATTTCGTCTGTGGCGGGCTTGCGCAACGACTTCGCGTCCGGCCGCGTGCATGTCGGATACAGCGCGTCGAAAGCAGGTGTGATCCAGCTTTCGCGTTCTACCGCGGGCGCCTATGCGAAGAAGGGCATCCGCGTGAACGCCGTCGTACCGGGGCTGATGCACACACCACTGGTGGAGACGCGGCTGGCGAAGACCGTCGGTAACAACGACCTCGCCGCCCTGATCGAGTCCCGCCACAAGGCGGTGCCGATGGGCCGTATGGGCGACGCGTGGGACGTGGCGCACGCCGTCTTGTTTCTCGCGTCTGATGAGGCGCGTTACATCACCGGCACCGAGATCATCGTCGATGGCGGCCTGACCGCCGCGATGCCGTAACCAGCAAGGGGAGTGAGACATCATGGCCGAACGCTTGCCAGCGATTCCAGCCGATCAGTTGACGGCGGAACAAAAGAAGATACTGGACGACATCCAGTCCGGCCCGCGCGGCGCCGGCGTCCGCGGCCCGTTTAACGCGCTGCTGCGCAGCCCGCAACTTTGCGACCTGGTGCAGCGGGTCGGCGCTTACGTGCGCTATGGCACGTCACTGCCGCAGAAGCTGAACGAGCTGGCGATCTGCATGGCCGGCCGCAAATGGACCGCGCAGTATGAATTCTACGCGCATCGCCGGCTGGGCATCCAGGCGGGGTTGAAGCCCGAGATCCTGGATGCGGTCGCGGCCGGCCACCGCCCTGAAGGCATGGATTCCGATGAAGCTGCCGTCTATGACTTTGCCACGGCGCTGCTGGGCACAGGTCAGGTGTCCGATGCGCACTACGATGCGATGAAGGCGAAGTTCGGCGAGCGTGGCGTAATGGATCTGGTCGGCGCGGTCGGCTACTACAGCCTGGTGTCGATGGTGTTGAACGTCGCGCAGGTGCCGCTGCCGGCCGGCGAACCGGTGCCGCTGAAGCCGTTGTAGCGCGCATACTGTCATTGCGAGGTGGTCTCCGGCCTGTGGTGGCCGCCCCGCCCTGGATGAAACTGTGACGGTCGGCAGCGTAGGTTCTCCCCTCCCCTTGTGGGAGGGGTTGTGGGAGGGGTCGAGGCGGTACAAATCGACCCCTCCCCCAACCCCTCCAACAAGGGGAGGGGAGGTCTTGTTTCTTGTTAGGTGGTCTCCGGCCTGTCGTGGCCGCCCGCCCTGGATGAAACGCTTCGTTGGCATGACGAGCGTGCCTCCCGTCCGCAGCATGGAAGGCCTCAGTTTCTTGTTGGACGCAAAGCGACGAAGCAATCCCGGTCAATACGTGACCGGCATTGCTTCGGCCCTGCGGGCCTCGCAATGACAGAATTACTTCGGCAAACGATAGCGGTCCTGCGGATCGTCCCAACCCTTGAACCGCGGCTTGCGCTTTTCGGCGAACGCCGCGCGTGACTCCATCAGATCGCTCTTCGCGCCATGTTCGTGCAGCGCAGCAGCGAGGCGTTGCATGTCGGGGCCGGGCGCCGGACGCATCTGCCGCATCATATGCACCGTGTTGACGCGTGACGCCGGCGGCAGCGTTAGCAGGTGCTCGGCCATGGTCATGGCGGTGGACATCAACTCGTCAGGTTCAGTCAGGCGGTTGAGGAAACCCACGTCGTAGAATCGTTCCGCGGTGAAACGGAATCCGAGCGCCATTTCCATCGCGATCGGAAACGGCAGATTGGCGACGTGTCCGTGATTATAGCCGCCGAGCAGCCAACGCTTGGCTTCCGAGACTTCGAAGATGGCGCCGCGCACGGCGACGCGCAGATCGGTGCGCTCCACCAGCATGAAGCCGCCGCCCATCGCGAAGCCGTTGATCGCGGCGATGACCGGCTTTTCCAGAGTGCCGGCCATGAACGGATCCTCGATCGCGGGACGACGCCCGCCGGGGGCGCCGTTCTGCAATGACTCCTTCATGTCCTCGCCGGCGCAGAAGGCGCGGCCGGCACCGGTGAAGATCGCCACTTCCAGCTCGTTATCATGACGGAATTCCGTCCAGGTCTCCGCCAGGTTCGAGCGCAATTCGTGGCTTAGCGCATTCAGGCTTTCCGGGCGGTTCATCCGCACCACCAGGACCTGGCCGTGGCGTTCGGTTTCGACGACTGGCATGGCTTGGTCTCCTTGTCCTGCGCGGGGCATTAACCACAAAGCCGGCGCGGCACAAAGAGGCGCTAAACCATCTTCAGCCGCGCAAAGACGGCTGCCTTCACGCTATCCAGCAGGAACGCAAAGATCACGGCCGCCGCCAGTACTGTCAGCACCAGTGGCATCGGCAGCGCGGTCATCAGGATGCCGAACGTCGCGAGGCCGGCGATGATCGAAACATCGATCACTGACGACGCCATCAACCAGGTGCTGGGGCGGGAGCTCCAAATGCGTTCACGCTCGCGTACCGTGTACATCACCGCCTGGCCGCTGAACACCAGCGTGACCGCGGCAAGCGTTTGCAGCGAGCCGGTACCCAGCCGCAGCCAGAACGTGCCGATGGCAAGCACCGAACTGCAAAACGCCAAGTTGCAGCTTGCCAGAACGCTACCGGCGAGCGTTACGTTGTCGATGCGCCACGCGTTCGGCCTCGGTGACGGACGCACATTGTCGGTGGAGGCCGACATCGCCAGGAAATCCCCCGTCGTCATCAGCACGACCATCAGCATCGGCGTCAGCACCGCGTGCCCGGTCATTACCAGGCCGATGGTCAGGAACAGCATTTGATCCAGCTTGCGGGTCATCGACCGCAGCAGGTACGTCAGGATGCGCTGGAACGTGACGCGTCCGGCGTGCACGGCAGCGACGATGCCGCCGAGACCTGGCTCGGTCAGCACGATGCCCGCGGCGGATTTTGCTACGTCCGTTGCGGTGGACACGGCGATGCCGATCTGCGCCTGGCGCAGGGCGGGTGCGTCGTTGGCGCCGTCGCCGCACATGCCGACGGTGTGGCCCTGCTGCTGCCATTGCTGAACGATGCGGTACTTGTCCTCCGGCAAGGTGCCGGCGGATACGCTGGATCGATCGATACCCACGGCAGCGGCCACCGTTGCGGCGGTGGTCGGCGCGTCGCCCGTTAGCATGACGGTACGCACGCCCATCGCGCGTAATTGACTGATCAGCGCTGCGGATTCGGGGCGCGGTGGGTCGCTGAGCGCGATCAGGCCGGCGAGCCGAATCGCGCCCTCTGGCCCCGCGGCGACCGCGAGCACGCGATTGCCTTGTGCCGCCAGGGCGTCCGCTGCCGCGGCGTCGCGCGGGTCCGCCTCAGCCATGCGGAACACCACGACACAGGCGCCTTTCACAATGCGCCACCGAGCGCCGTCGGAATCCTGTGCCTCTGCCTCGGACATTTTCAGGGCGGGATCGAACGGCACGAATCGCGTCAGCTTCAACGAAGTCGCCGCGCGTCCGTCGGCGGCGGTTCGGATCGCCATGTCCACCGGATCCTGGCCGCCTTCCGAACTGGCCAGCGCCGCCAGCGCCAGCACTCGCGCCGTGTCGCAATCTCCCACCGGTCGCACATCGGACACCGCGAGCTCGTTGCGCGTGAGCGTGCCGGTTTTGTCGGCGCACAGCACGTCCATCGTCGCCGCTTCATCGACCGCGGAAAGCCGCGTTGGCAGCACGCCCTGCTGCGCCAGGGCGCGCGCCGTAATGGCCGAGGCCAGCGTGAACGTTGCTGGCAGCGCCACGGGAATTGCGGCCAGGATCGCGGTCAGCAGCAGCGGCACGATCTCGGTCACGCTCATGCCGATCCAGCTTGCGTACGCCGCCTGCAGCACGACAATGCCGGCGTTGAACACGGCGAGATTGCGCACCACGCGCAGCACCGCCTGCTGCTGCGAACTCGGCACGCGTGCGTTACGCACGAGCTCCGCGGTGCGGCCGAACTTCGTGCGCACGCCGGTGGCGGTGACCACCGCGACCGCCTCGCCTCGGCGTACCAGTGCGCCGGCATAAGTCTGCTGGCCGACGCTGCCTTCGATCGGCAGCGATTCACCAGTCAGCATCGACTGGTCGAGCAATACGTCGCCCTCGATCAACCGCATGTCGGCGGCAACCACGTGGCCGAGCGACAATTTCGCCACGTCGCCCGGCACGAGCTCCGCGGCGCCGACGGTCTGCCACGTGCCGTCGCGCCGTACCGACGCGGTCAATGCCAGGCGCTTCTTCAACGCATCCAACGTCGCCTGTGCGCGACTTTCCTGCAGCAGGCCGAGCATGCCGTTGAACACCAGCAGCACGGCGATCACAGCCCCCTGGACGTATTCACCCAGCGCGAGCTGGAGCACCACGGCGAGTTCCAACATCCACGGAACCGGCGCCCAGAACTTGCCGATCGCCATCCGCCACAGGCTGGCGTCGTCGTCTGGCATCGCGTTCGGGCCAAGCACTGCCAGCAGGCGTCGCGCCTCTGCTGTGCTCAATCCGTCCGGGTGTATCGGCGTCATGGCAGTCATGCTGCGAAAGATACACAGGCCATGCATGACCAGCTTGATCTGGATCATTGATCCCGGGAGGCGCTACTGCGCGTACAGTGCCCGTGCATCCTCATGCAGCGCGTGGCTCGACGCATCCTGCGAATAGAACATGTGGCCGCCAGGATAGACGACCAATCGTACGCGGCCGGGCGGCGCCACCTCGGGCAGCGCGCGCAGGATCAGCGCCGTGGCAAAATACGGCGTGCGCAGGTCGAACAAACCATGTGCGATAAGGATGTGCAGGTGCGGATCGAGCGACAGGGCAGCCTGCATCGCGGTGACCGATTCCGGGCGGCCCATGCCGTGGCCCCAGTCCCATTGGTTGAACGCGGCGTCGTTCGCCAGTTCATAGACGGCGTCCGGCCGCCAGTGCAGCTTGCCCGAGTAGATCGCCATCATCGCGCTGGCGATTGGTGCCTTGAAGCCTTCGAGTACAGGATCCGGAAAGTAACTGTACGCCTGATGCGGAAACGGATCGCCACGCGTGATCGTCGGGTCATACACGCTGCCGACCTTGCCCTGCGCGCGTTCCAGTTCGTGCAGGAACACGTCTGCATCCAGCCTTCCATGGAAACGCTGCACCAGCGCCGGATCGAGCCCGGTCAGTGTCGCAACACGCGCGGACACGCGCGCGATCGCCGCCGGATCGTGCTCTCCCTGCAGCAGGTCCGTGATGTAGTCGGTCGCGGCATAGCGTTCTGCGTCGGCGACGGAGGCGCGGGTAACCGGGCCTTTCAACGCGCGCGCCGCGGCGACTTGCGATGGCAGGCGGTCCACCCAGGCGAACGGGTCATAGCCAACACTCTCGCGGTGCGCGTCGAGCAACGGCGAGATCATCACCACGCCGGACACGCCGACGCCTTGTTCCGATTGCAGCACGCGCACCAGTCGCGGTGCGCGGAAACCGCCGTAACTCTCGCCAACGATGTACTTCGGAGAGACATTGCGGTCGTTGTGGTCCAGCCAGCGGCGGACCGCTTCCGCCAGCGCGTTGATGTCGCCGGCCACCGAAAAATATTGCCGGCGCGTGTCCTTGTCGGTGGATACGATCCGCGAATAGCCGGTGCCAGGAGGGTCGATGAACACCAGGTCGGTGAAGTCGAGCCAGGTATCGGCATTCGGCAACGGTACCGCCGACGCGGACGGAATGCCGGCGTCGTCGTTGAGCGCAATGCGCCAGGGCCCGACGGCGCCCACCTGCAGCCAGCCGGACGCCATGCCAGGTCCGCCGTTGAAAAAGAACGTGACCGGGCGAGTGGCGGGGGCAGCGCCTTCCTCCTGATAGGCAATGACGGCGAGTTCGGCACGTGGCTCGCCCTCGTCGTTGGTCAGGCGGATGGTGCCGGCGGTCGCGGTAAAATGCAGCGTGCGGCCGGCGAGCTGCAGCGTGTGATGGGTTGTGACCTCCGCGGGGAATGCCGCAGGTTCTGTGGCCGTGTGGGGTGCGGGCTGCGGCGTTGGCCTGGCATGCGTCGCCGGCTGCGCGGCGGCAGTGCCGGCGAGCAACAGCAGCAGAACGAGCCAGCGTGCGACGTAGAACATCCGGTCAACGATAGCGCGTTGTCGCTGATTGCAACAGTAACGGTTGGTATCTTAACCGTGCGGTTTGGGTGCCTCTACCGGACCGCCTGCCTTGCGCCACGCGCCGAAGCCGCCCTCGATATGCGCGACCTTCTCCAGGCCCATATCCTGCGCGGTCTTTGCCGCCAGCGCCGAACGCCAGCCTCCGGCGCAGAAGAAGACGAAGCGCTTGTCCTCCGCGAAGATCGTCTTGTGGTAAGGGCTTTCCGGGTCGATCCAGAATTCCAGCATGCCGCGCGTGCAGGCGAACGCGCCGGGCATCCTGCCCTCGCGATCGAGCTCGCGCGGATCGCGCAGATCGACGAACACGACGTCGTCCTTGCCGTGCAGCGCAATCGCTTCTTCCACGCCCAGGGTCTGGATTGCTTCGTTCGCCGCGGCGAGAAGCTGCCGAAAGCCTTGCTTGATCTGCATGGGATGAGTCCTCGGGATGCTGGTCCGCCGCGGCCGGCTGCCTGACGCTGGTCCACGCGTGAACACGATGGCACGGCGGCGCGGCGAGTCCACAGCTTGTGCTCGCCTCGCGCTTGAACGTCCACGCAATTTGAATTCGCGCGCGAGCTGCGGATCGAACAATCGGTCCACGTCGTGTCGGGTGATGCCCATGTCGGCCAGTTCGCCGGCGGACATTGCCGCAAGTTCGTGGCTGGCGGCATAACGGTTCCGCGCCGTCTGCAAGCGTATCCGGATGGCCGCGAACACACGGCCGAACGGTCGAGTGTTCGCATCGGCGATGCCAAGGCTCGTGGCGAGCGTATTGCTCATGATCTGCACTCCTGCTGACCGGGCCGCGTTCAACGATCGACCATGGCCTGAAGGAACGGCGGATAACGCTCGCCTTGCAGTGTGATGCCGGCGAGTGCGTCCTCGATGTCCCGCAGGTCGCGCTCTGTCAGTTCGACATCCGCTGCGCCGAGATTTTCCTCCAGCCGCTGCGGCTTCGTGGTGCCCGGGATCGGCGCGATCCACGGTCTCTGTGCCAGCAGCCACGCGAGTGCGATCTGCGCCGGCGTTGCCTGCTTTCCGGCCGCGATCCGGCGGAGCACATCGACCAGAATCTGGTTCGCGGTCCGCGCCTCCGACGTGAAGCGGGGAACCGAGTTTCGCATGTCCCGGGCGCCGAACTGCGTGTCTGCGCCGATGGTGCCAGTGAGAAAGCCTTTCCCCAAAGGACTGAAGGGAACGAAGCCGATGCCGAGTTCCTCGAGAGCAGGCAGGATCTCGTGCTCCGGCTCCCGCCACCACAGCGAATATTCGCTTTGCAGGGCGGTGACCGGCTGCACGGCATGCGCCCGGCGGATCGTTCGCACACCGGCTTCGGACAGGCCGAAATGTTTGACCTTCCCTTGCGTGATCAGATCCCCGACCGTTCCGGCCACGTCCTCGATCGGCACGTTTGGATCGACACGGTGCTGGTAGAACAAGTCGATGCGATCGGTGCGTAGCCGCTTCAGCGACGCATCGGCGACCTGCCTGATGTGCTCTGGCCGGCTGTTCATGCCAATGTCCGCGAGTGTCCGGCCGAACGTGTGGCCGAACTTCGTCGCGATCACGACCTGGTCGCGGAACGGGGCCAGAGCTTGGCCGACGACTTCCTCGTTCGTGTATGGGCCGTAGGCTTCGGCGGTGTCGAAGAACGTGACGCCGTGTTCTACCGCCGATCGGATCAGCCTGATCGCATCCTGCGTGTCCGTCGCTGGACCATAGCCGGAGCTCAGTCCCATACAGCCGAGGCCGATGGCCGAAACCTCCAGCCCATGACGGCCGAGTTTCCGCTTCTGCATTGCGTATTGTCCTGTTGTTGAGTCGAGGCAGCGGCCCGGCCATCAGGCCGCGTATTGCGCGTCCGTAACCTTTTCCATCCAATCGACGACCTTGCCGTCCAGCGCTTCCTGCAGCGCGATATGCGTCATGGCCGTGGTTGGCGCGGCGCCGTGCCAGTGCTTCTCGTTCGGCGCGAACCAGACCACGTCGCCGGGACGGATTTCCTCCACCGGACCGCCCTCGCGCTGCACGCGGCCGCAGCCGGCGGTAACAATCAGCGTCTGGCCCAGCGGATGCGTGTGCCACGCGGTCCTCGCGCCAGGCTCGAACGTGACGCTGGCGCCACGAACACGCGCCGGATCGGGCGCCTGGAACAGCGGGTCGATGCGGACCGTGCCGGTGAAATACGCCTCCGGTCCCTTGCCGGATGGCTGCGAGCCTGCGCGCTTGATGTCCATTGTTGCGGTACTCCGTTCTGTTGCGATCGTCAGTGGCGGCGGTGGGTTAGCGGGGTCCCAGCCGCAACGTGGTGGCCAGGATATCGGGACGTACCATCTCCTGTGCGTGCGAGCTTTGTCGATATTTCCGCAGGATTTCGCGGCTGGTCCGTTCGACCGAACCCGCGTCGCCCGCCGGGAACGCCTGCACCGGCAATCGGCGGCCGGCGAACTCCAGCGTCGCGGCTCCGCCTATCGCCAGATCCTTGTACCAGCGCCCCTCGGCGCCGCGCCACGAACGCACGAAGACGTCGTCGTCGGCAACTACGACCCAGATCACGACGCCGCTCCTGGGGTGCTTCTCTGTCCGAATCACCGGCTCCTGCACATCGTGCAGCGCGCGCAGAGTATCCGCATCAAATGTCGTCATCGCCTGATCTCCCCGTCGTGCCGGAGGGCTGTCGCCCCGCCGCCGGTGGTCGGAAAATGAGCGCTCCCCCGGTATGCGATTAGATGCCAGAATGCGCATACGCTCATGAGACAGGTTCATGAATGCCACGTGAGAACTTCAACGACCTCCTGGCCTTCCTGACGGTGGCGCGGGAGCGCAGTTTCACCAGGGCGGCGGCGAAGCTGGGCGTTTCGCAGTCGGCGCTCAGCCATACCGTCCGCGGGCTGGAGGAACGGCTCGGGCTGCGGCTGCTGACCCGCACCACGCGCAGCGTGTCGCCTACCGAAGCGGGCGAACGCCTGTTGCACACGTTGGGTCCTCGGTTCGAGGAGATCGACGCCGAGCTCGCGGCCTTAAGCGAGCTGCGCGAGAAGCCCGCCGGCACCATCCGCATCAATGCCACGGACTATGCCGCCGACATCGTCCTGTGGCCGAGGCTTACGAAGTTCCTGCGGCGGTATCCGGACATCAAGGTGGAGGTCATCATCGACTACGGCCTGACCGACATCGTCGCCGAACGTTTCGATGCCGGCGTACGGAACAGCGAGCAGGTGGCGAAGGACATGATCGCGGTGCGGATTGGGCCGGACATGCGGATGGCGGTCGTTGGTGCTCCGTCGTATTTCGCGGCGCGGCCGGTGCCGAAGCAGCCGCAGGACCTGGTCGGTCACAACTGCGTCAATCTGCGGCTGCCGACCTATGGCGGGCTGTATGCTTGGGAGTTCGCCAGGGGGAAGCGCGAACTGAAGGTGCATGTCGAAGGCCAGCTTGTGTTCAACGGCACGTTCCAGATGCTCAATGCCGCGCTGGAGGGTTTCGGTCTGGCGTATGTACCGGAGGACCTTGTGGAGGCGCATGTCGCCAGGGGCCGCCTTCTTCGGGTGCTGGAAGACTGGTGTCCGCCGTTTTCCGGATATCACCTGTACTATCCAAGCCGGCGGCAGTCGTCACCGGCGTTCGCGCTACTGGTCGATGCGCTGCGTTATTGCGGCTCGGCAAATGGGATTCGAAATTCCTAAGTGCTGGCGGTTCACAGACGCTCGATAGGGACGATCGCTGATGCATAGCGTCGATCATGCGCATCGGGCCATCTGGGCCCTCGGCGGCAAATTGTATATCCTGTACTTTGCCACTGGGAGGATGTTGGCATGACCACCGCACCAGGCTTTGTCGTACCCGCAGGCGGCGGCAAACATTTCACTTCGCCGACGCCCGGCCGCCACTTTGCCATGAAGCTGCTTGGCCGCGACACCAACGAGAGCATCATGATGTTCGAGGAAACCCTACCCCCCGGCACCACAAGCCTCCTCCATCTGCACCACGACAGCGATGAGATCGCCTGGGTACTCTCTGGCGACCTCACTTTCATGATCGGCGATGAGGTCACGACCGGCGGTCCCGGCACCTGCGCGTTCATGCCGCGCGACATCCCGCATGCCTGGAAGAATACAAGTAGTGAAACGGCCCGCGTATTGTTCCTTTACACGCCGGCTGCTGCCGGCGGACTAATCGAGGAGCTCGCAGAGCACCGCCCGGCCGACAAGGCGGAACACGACGCGCTGTTTGAGCGCCACCGCTGGAAGGTCATCGGCCCGAACCCGCTGTGAAATTCCTGAAATCAGCGTCGCCCGGTTCTGATGATGGCAAATCTTCACTGGTGTCCGGTGTTGCCGTTAAGATGCCGCCCCGGAACGGTAAGCGGCGGTCACTGTGTATAGGTCGGACTATGGCCAGGACGCTCCTGGTGTGGTGCGCGGACTCGTCGTTGGCGGTGCGCTGCTGACGATCGCGGCGGGTGTTGCGCACGGCCTTCCACGTACATTCGGCATCCACTCCGCGCAGTTTCTGGCACCGGCCGTCGCATTCGTCATGACGGCTGGCTGGATGATCTGGTCCAGCCGCGTTGGCAAGCGGCGTAAGATTCGTGCACTCCTCGGTCGGCATGACTGGCGCGGCGATGAGGTCGTTCTGGACATTGGATGCGGGCGCGGCCTGGCGAGCATCGCGGCCGCGGAGCTTGCGCCTGCAGGACGTGTCGTCGGCATCGACCTTTGGCGCAGCCGCGACCTGTCTGGCAACACCCCTGAAGCGGCCAGGGCCAACGCGCAGGCGGCTGGCGTGGCGTCACGCGTATCATTCGAGACAGGTGATGCGACCGAATTGCCGTTTGAAGCTGCCACGTTCGACGTCGTGGTTTCGATGACAGTATTTCATAACATTCCATCCGCTGCCGGGAGACGCCAGGCGATCAACGAGGCACTGCGCGTGCTTCGTCCGGGCGGCACGCTTTTGGTCTTCGATATCTTGCACACCCGAGAATACGCGGTGGCGGCCAGGTCTGCCGGTGCCGGACGCGTCTGGCTTTCCTGGCCCGCTGTTCTTTGGGCGTTGCCGGGATGGTCGATGGTTGCCGAAAAGGCCGAAGGCGTTGAACGTTGATCCAACGCCGGGGCCTATAATCCTGGCTCGGCTCGCGGTGGCAAATAACGCGCGGTACCAACCGCCCCCGGCATCTATTTCTGCACCACCGCCGTATCCATCTTCGCCGTTTGGGTCTGTCGCAGGTGCGCCATGCAGGTGCGGAAGATCGGCGCGCAGTACGCGTCTGGAGCGCCGGTCGCATTCTTCTCGCCCGAATACAGGATCTGCGTTACGTGCCTGTTCTTGAGCTGGAAGGTGGCATGGCAGTAGCCGCCATTGGTGAACGACATCCCACCGATGATCGGGATCGAGTAGCTGTCGTTGCTGGTTGAGTTTGCGTAATAGGTCAGGATGTCGGTATCGCCGAATGTGCTGTGCTGGTCGGGCACGCCGAGACACGATTCGAGGCTGACTTCCGACATCCCTATGAGGCGGGACTGTGCATCGTGCGCGATATGGGCATCCTTGATCGCACAGGCGGCCAGGGCGAGCGGGAAACAAAGCGGGGCAAGCTTGGTCATGCGTCTGGGTTCTCGTGAATGTGATGGGACAGGCTCGGAACACATGACGAGAAACGCAGTCCGAATGGATGGGTTCGCCACGCCACGCCACGCCACGCCACGCCGCGTGCCGTCGCCGGTTCCCGATCCATCGGCAGGCACCTGCCTGCCGGCACTCCGGTTATCCGCGGATCATCCGCCCACCAGGCCGAGGGCGCTTGTTTGGGTCAGGACCGTCGTGCGCCCTCAGCCTGGCAATGGATCAGGCCAGTTGGATATCCGCAACAATCTGCTTGCCCTTCGTTTCGGGACTGAACAGCATCGCGATGGAGAGCGATATCGAAGCGGCGATGGTGCCGATCAGCATCGGTATCGCGAAGCCCAGGTGCCAGGTGGTGGCGAAATAGGTCACGATTGGACCGACCAGACCGCCGAAGATCGCGCCCTGATGATAGCAGAAGCCGGTGGCCGTAGCCCGCACCTCCGTCGGGAAGCGCTCCGACAGATAGTGCGGCCATTGGGTGTGCATGCCGCCGCCGCCGAAGAAGCCCTGCAAGGTGAAGAACACCACGATCAACGTGTAGTCTCTGGTCAGCAGGTACAGTGGCGCGATCGGAATGGTCATCAAGGCGGTAATCACGAGCGTGTGCCGCCGGCCGAAGCGGTCGGTGACCCAGCCCCAAAGGACTGCCGAGAGGAAGAACATCAGGCTCTGCAGCATGATTGGCAGCGCGACGTAGGCGGTGGGCAGGCCGAGGTCCTTCTGTAGGTACGAAGGGAACATTCCTCCGACCGAGTAGCCGACGACAAACGCGCTCGCCATCATCCAGCACGCCGTCAGTGTATTGGCGAGCATGCCTCGCTTGAAGATGCTGATCAGCGGCGCTCGGAACTCGCGGTTCTCCGCACGCTGCTTGCGCCGGTTCTCGATCCAGATCGGCGGCTCTTTGACGTATTTGCGGATATAGACGATCAGCAGTGCGGGCAGTACGCCGATCAGCAACAGGCCGCGCCAGCCGATCGAATCATAGAGAAATGCGTAGGCCGCGCTGGACAGCAGCGCTCCGAGGCCCCAGGAGCCTTGCAGCACCGAGCCCATGAAGCCGCGCGAACGTTGCGGCCACGTTTCCATCGCCAGCGCCGCGCCGGCGGGCCATTCCGCGCCCATGCCGATGCCGAGCGCGGTGCGGAACACCAACAGCAGCCAGAAGCTCGGCGCGAGACCGGCCAGCAGGTTGCAGACCGAGAACCAGGCGATCGAGATCATCAGCGGCTTTTTGCGGCCGATCCGGTCGGAGAGCCAGCCGGACGCGGTGGCGCCGATCAGCCGCATCCACAACGTCAGGGTGAAGACGATGGCGACCGCGGTCAGCGGCACGCCGAAGTCCTTGGAGATCGGCACCATCAGCAACAGGAAAATGGTGAAGTCGAACGCATCGAGGGTCCAGCCGAGCCAGGCGGCGACCCAGGCGAGCCATTGATCGTGGGTTGGTTCCTTCCACCAGGGAATCGAGGCCGGGTTGGCGGTTGCTGCCGACATGGAGCGTTCTCCCATTTCTTTTTTGTGCAGAAATTCAGGACTCACGCGACGGAGCGGACTCGCCGCTTTATGCCAGGGGCCTGTCCGATTGGATTGCCGGGATTCGTGGCGGATGGCGGAGCGAAATGATGAATTTGACGTAGGGCAAGTGGAGCAACGCCACGACAAATACTGGCGGATTGACCTGTCTCGTCGGGGTTATGACTTACAAGCCCGGACGGTCAGTCTGTCAGCCTGTAACTCGAGTTCCGGCTGCCGCCTTCGTTGCGGACCAGAATGCCGCGATCGATCAGCCCGCCGATGTCGCGCTGCGCCGTGGCCATGGAACATTTGCCGAAAATGGTCCATTTGCGTGCGGTAAGATTCCCCTCGAAGCCATCAAGCAGGCGGTTCATCAACACTCTCTGCCGCTCGTTGAAAGGCGTCAGCACGTGACGCTGCCAGAATTCCGCCTTGTGCAGGATGCTGCCGCAGGCTCGGTTGGCGTCGTCGATCGACTTGGAGAAGCATTCGGTGAACCACAGCAGGTGTTCCGTGATGTCGAGGCGGCCCTTCTGCGTGCGCTCGAGCGATCCGTAATAGCTGTTACGGTCGCGGCGGATCTGGCCTGACAGGCTGTAGAACCTCTGCGGGGATTGCTCGGTACGGGCGAGGCTCATGTCCGCGAGGACCCGCGCGATCCGTCCGTTGCCGTCGTCGAACGGGTGAGTGGTCACGAACCATAGATGCGCAATGGCGGCGTGCAGAATGCCGTCGATCGTCGGGGGCGTGTTGAACCACGCGACGAAAGCCTGCATCTCCGCTTCCAACCGCGAGGCAGGAGGCGCCTGGAAATGGACCGTTTCGCGAACGAACAGGGCGGAGACGACCTGCATCGGGCCGTGCGCATCGTCGCGCCACGCGCCGACCGCAATGACGGCCAGGCCTGAACGTCCGGTGGGAAACAGCGCCGCATGCCAGGCCAGGAGCCGCTCCCGCGTCAGCGGCGCCGCGCAATTGCGCGTGGCATCCAGGGTTATCTCGACGATCCCTTCTGCCCGTCGGTCCACGGGACCAGGCGCCGCGTCGGGAACCCCGAGCCGGCGGGCGATCGAGGAACGCACACTGTCGCGGTTGAGGATTTCGCCCTCGATCTCCGCGTTTTTCACGGCTTCCTCGGTGGTCGCCTGTAGTTCGGTCTCGAGTTGCAGGGCGAAACCCAGCCCGGCGAGACGCCCGAGGAGGCGCCCCAGCTTCACGTGCGCTTCCGCCAGGGGCTGCGCCAGCGTGGCGGCGTCCCAGCGCAAACGCGGCCAGTCAGGACGCTCCCAGATGTACATATTCGCCTCACAATCTGAGGCGAATGTTGGGTGATTCGCCGCATCCTGCAAGGCCTGCCGTGACGGTATCGCCCGCGCGCTGTATGTCACCGCGATCGGCCGGCGCGTCGTGGTGGTGCGGGCGCTCGTCGAAAAGACCGAGACCACGCCTCGGTCGGAGATCGAGATCGCGCTGCGGCGCGCCAGGGAGATCGCATGACCATGGTTATGTGCGGACTTCTTGATTTTTGGAGCCTGGGGGCTTTCACCGTTTCGTATGCGCCTCGGTCGTCGCCCCCGCCGTCCGCGCAGGCGACGGGATTCATCGGGAGCGGCCGGGTCCCGGCGGCTTTTTCTTCGGGCGGTGCGACATAACACTTGCTGCCGCGTTGCGAACCGCGTCCACGTCCGCAAGGTCTTGTGGACGCCCGGCTGCCAGCTTGGCCGCTATGAGGTCATCTGCCGAAATGAAGTTCGCCTTCAATCCGCTCGTGGGGTCAATCACGCCTTCGACGCGGCGCTTCCATGCCGCGTCGAAGGCAACGCCGGGTATCTCCGTGAGAATATCGACTCCGATGGGAGCGCGACCCATGCGGAAGAATGGTCCGGATGCCGCAAAGTCGGCGGCAGTCAGTCCTTCAAGCGGTGCGCCGAATTCCGCCAGGGCCGCGACCACAGCCTTCGCGTTCTCGGCATCAGCCTTCACGAGTACATCAAGATCTTTCGTTGCCCGCGGCTGTGCATGAATGGAAACCGCGTAAGCGCCGACAACGAGATATTTAACGTGGTGCGCGTTGAAGACGGACAAGAGTTCTTTGAAGTCGGGATACATCCGAAGCCTCGCCCCGCAACGCATAATGTTCTTGGGTAAGCTCGAAGACCGCCGCAACGCGCTCATGGATCGGACGGCTCTGCCAATAGCGGTATTCGTCCGCCTTTATCTGCTCAAAGTCGGTGTATCTGTGGATCGTCTTGTCCATCCCGTCCCCGTCTATGAGCATACGGCCCCTGTCGCCGGTGGCACCATAGCACAGACGGGCGCCGTGAGGAATCCCGCGGCGACATCCTGCCGAAACGCCCCTCAGCTATAACGCCGGCGTTCCATATACCGTGATTTTCGCACGGCCACCTGCCCGCCTTGCGCCCATCGCCACATCGGCAACGACCCCACCAACCCTATCCCTCGAACGGGTCCTTCATCGGGATCGTATCGTCCCGCTCCGGGTTGGTGGAGAGCAGCGCGACCGGTCTCTCCACCAGGTCCTCGATCCGGCGGACGTATTTTCACCGCCTGTGCCGGCAGATCCGTCACGGACCGAGCGCCACGCGGCGAGCTAGCCAAGTGCTGCAACCCGCGATCGGAAGCCAGTGCGCCCGGGTCCAATTAACTGTTGCCTAATCTCATTCCTGATATGTCATGGCGATGTCGTGGGATGTGGAAATCCTGAACGATACGGTTGCCGCGGAAATCTCGGCACTGCCGGCCGAAGTTCAGGCGCGGTTCTTGCGCCTAGAGGATCGGATATGTCTCGTCGGCCTTGAGACCCCATGGGAGCCGCACGTCAAACATCTGGGGGGCAAATTGTGGGAGATGCGATTGAGCTGCCGTGACGGTATCGCCCGCGCGCTGTAGGTCACCGCGATCGGCCGGCGCGTCGCGGTGGTGCGGGCGTTCGTCAGAAAGACCGAGACCGCGCCTCGGTCGGGGATCGAGATCGCGCTGCGGCGCGCCAGGGAGATTGCGTGACCATCGCATTCGAGGAGTTCAAGGCGGGTTTGCTCCGGGGTGAGCACCTTGCGCTTGGCACTTTTGTCCGCCTAAACTGCTCGACGGCGGTATTGGCGCGCATTCCCATGGCCGTCTGAAGGTGTCGGGACGAAGTGCGCGGTCGCCAAAAACGGGATATGTAGGCCTAATCCAGAGCGCGTCTAACATGGCGAGGCACTCATGAGCTTCTTAAAAAAGCTATTTGGCAAGGCGGATCTGTTTGCAGAGCGCGAAAATCCATATGCTTTCGGCGCGGCTGCCGAAAGGGGCGACTTGGAAACGTTAAAGACGCTGCTCAAAGGCGATCCTCGTTTGGTTTTTTGTAAAGGCAATGATGGATGGACTACCTTGCACGGAGCGGCGGGCAGGGGCCAGACAGATGTGGTGCAATTGCTGCTGGTCAACAAGGCCGATGTTAATGTCAATAATGACTTCAACGTAACACCTTTACACTGTGCGGTGGTTAGTAACCGCCAGGACGCGGCGAAAATACTGCTGGCCAGAAATGCCAATATAAATGCAAAGAACAAGGACGGTAGAACGCCTTTGCACTATGCGGTGGACGGCTTATGGCGGGAAATGTTGGAGTTTATGCTGGCCACCAATGCGGACGTCGAAGCAAAGGACAACAATGGAATGACATCTTTACATTTAGCAGTCGAAAAAGACCGGGAACCTTACGTGGTATTGCTGTTGGACAACAAGGCCGATATCAAAGCCAGGGACAACGAAGGTAAGACGCCTTTGCATTACGCAGCTCGCAAAGGCTGCACGGCGGTGGCGAAATTGCTCCTGAACCGAAAAGCCGATGCCAATGCTAAGGACAATAGCGGCAATATCCCTTTGCACTACGCGGAATTTTTTGGCTACACGGGCTGGGCTGAATTTCAGCGCCAGAATGGCCGCTAACGTTGGCCGAGGCCGACCAAACCCGACTATAGATTCAAGTCACCACCCGCTCGACCTCATCAAGGCTCCTCTCGCCGCGCCGGCAGTCGTCACGCCGTCCTCCATGACCATGCGCCGTGCCATCTCTCAAAAGTCCCCGATTTTCAGGCAAAAGGCGCTTCGTCATAATTCTTGATGTTCGCACGGTCGCCTGCCCGACTATCACAGCATCGCACCCGGCCCCCCCTACCCCTCGAACGGATCCTTCATCAGGATCGTATCGTCCCGTTCCGGACTGGTGGAGAGCAGCGTGACCGGCGCCTCCACCAGTTCCTCGATCCGGCGGACGTATTTCACCGCCTGCGCCGGCAGGTCCGTCACCGACCGGGCGCCGCGCGTCGAGCCGGCCCAGCACTCCAGCGTCTCGTATTCCGGCTCCGCCGCCGCCTGCGCGCCTGGCGCCGCCGGCAGATACCGCAAATGCTCTCCCCGGATCCGATACCCGGTGCAGATGCGCAGCTCCGGCAGCCCGTCCAGCACGTCCAGCTTGGTCAGCGCCAGGCCCTGGATGCCGCCGACCTTCACCGCCTGGCGCACCAGTGCCGCGTCGAACCAGCCGCAGCGCCGCCGCCGCCCGGTGACGGTGCCGAACTCCGCCCCGCGATCGCCGAGCAACTGCCCCGTCGCGTCGGTCAGTTCCGTCGGGAACGGGCCGCTGCCCACCCGCGTCGAATACGCCTTGGCGATGCCCAGCACGAACCCCACCGCGGCCGGCGCCATGCCGGACCCCGCGGCGGCCGTCGCAGCCACGGTGTTAGAAGAAGTGACGTAGGGATACGTGCCGTGGTCCACGTCCAGCATCACCGCCTGGGCGCCCTCGAACAAGATGCGCTTGCCGGCGCGGCGGGCTTCGTCCAGGCGTTCCCAGACCGGCTCGGCATACGGAAGGATGCGAGGCGCCAGCGCCATCAGCCGGTCCAGCAGGTCCTGCTTCTCGAAAATCGGCGCGCCCAGCCCGGCGAGCAGGGTGTTGTGGTGCAGCAGCAGCTCGTCGAGCTTGGCGGCGACGGTCTCCGGCTCCGCCAGGTCGGCGACGCGGATGGCGCGGCGGGCGACCTTGTCCTCATACGCCGGGCCGATGCCGCGGCCGGTGGTGCCGATCTGCCGGGCGCCGCGGGCGGCCTCGCGGGCGCGATCAATGGCGGGGTGCAGCGGCAGGATCAGGATGGCGTTCTCGGCGATGCGCAGGGTGCGAGGCGTCACCGTCAGGCCCTGCGCGGTGACCTTGTCGATCTCCGCCAGCAGCGCCTCGGGGTCGATGACGACGCCGTTGCCGATGATGCCCAGCTTGCCGCGCACCAGACCGGAGGGCAGCAGCGACAGCTTGTAGGTTTCGTTGCCGACCACCAGTGTGTGGCCGGCGTTATGGCCGCCCTGGAAGCGCACGACGATGTCGGCGCGGCTGGCGAGCCAGTCCACGACCTTGCCCTTGCCCTCGTCGCCCCACTGGGCGCCGATCACGGTGACGTTCGGCATCTCTACACTCCGCTGATCGGTTCGGCGCCGCCGCCGCGCAGGACGTAGGTGCACCCTAGTCTGGCCGCTTCCGCTACCGGATCAGTGGTGTGGTCCAGTGCCGCCACGGTGGCAAACCCCTGCGCGCGCAAAGCTGCCGCATCGGCCGGATCAGCACCGTCCGGCAAGAACACCCGCTTGCGTGCCTCCCGCTTCGGCGCGGCGCGCAACAGCGCGTCGGGATAAAGCGTCAGCCCCGTGGCGGGTTCAGTCTCGCCGCAGACGTACCGGCCGCCCCAGCCGAGCTCCTCGTGCCGGCCGGGTGCGTAGATCGTCACCGACACGCCGGTCTCGTAGCGATAGCCGCGGAACTCCACCGGATCGACGGTCAGCCGCAGCGCCGGCGCGCGGGCGCGGATGGCGGCGACCGCCTCGGCCAGCCGGGCCGCCAGCGCCGCGCCGGCTGCTGGCAGCCGAGCGTTCTCCAACGCCGCCAGTGCCCGGTCGGCGGGGCCGGCCGCCAGCAGTAGCTCGCCCAGCAGTCCCGCAAGAGGCCCACCATGCCGCGCCACCGCCGCCGCGTCCTTGCGATCCAGCGCCCGCGCCACCGCCGTGCGTGCCGGGCCGGTCATGCCGGCGTCGTCCATCAACCCGGGCACCAGCATCGGCAGGGTCAGGTCGAAGCTGACGCGCGTCAGGCCCACCGTCGCGAGCGCCTCGGCGCCGACCAGCACGATCTCGGCGTCGGCGGCGGGCAGGTCGCAGCCGATCAGCTCGATCCCCGCCTGCGCCACCTGGCGGTCCGGCGCGAGTTGGGTGCCCCGCACGCGCAGGCACTGCCCGGCGTAGGACAGCCGCAGCGGGCGCGGCGCGCCGGCCAGGCGCGTGGTGGCGATGCGGGCGACCTGCGGCGTGGTGTCGGCGCGCAGGCCCATCATGCGCTGGCTGTCGGGGTCCATCAGGCGGAAGGTTTGCTCCGCCACCGCGGCGCCGGAGCCGGCGAGCAGGCTGGTCTCGAATTCCAGCAGCGGCGGCTTCACCCGCTGGTAACCGTGCGCCGAGAACACGTCCATGATCGCCTCGACGGCCGAGGCTTCCGTCTCGGCGTCGGGCGGCAGCAGGTCGCGCAGGCCGGCGGGGAGCAGCGCCGGGTTGGGGGGATCGTCGGACATGGGTTCCCGTGGTTCGGGTGTGAGGGGCGGGGCAAAGTGCCACACGCCGCGCGGCAGCCCAACCCCGCGCCTGGCGAGAAACTGGCCCCTCCTGTCGTGGCCCCTCCCGTCGTGGCCCCGCCTGTCCTGGCCCCTCCTGTCGTGGCCCCCCTGTCCTGGCCCCCCCTGTCATTGCGAGGCCGCTTGGCCGAAGCAATCCCCCGGGAGATTGCTTCGGCCAAGCGGCCTCGCAATGACAGGGGGGCGGCGTTTCATCCAGATGCGGGTCGGCCGCCTCCGGCCGGTGGCCACTCGCAATGACGGCGGGCGTCGGTTCAGGCCCGATGCACCGTCGGCTCCGCAAGCTGATACCGCCGCATCACCGCCATGTCCGGATCGCGGCCGAGGCCCGGCCCGTCCGGCACCTTCACCGAGCCGTTCTCCGCCACCACCAGATCGTGCAGCGGGCTGGCCTCCAGGTCGATGAACAGCCGCTCGAACGGCGCATCCGGGGCGATCGCCGCGTTGATGTGGAGCGACGCCAGGAAGCCCGGGCCGAAATACGCGTTGTGCGGCACCACGCGCACGCCGTGCGCCTTGGCGAGCGCGGCGATCTCCAGCATCGCGGACGGGCCGCCGATCTTGATGACGCTCGGCTGCGCCACGTCCAGCGCGCCGGCGGCGAACGCGGCGTGGAAATCGTGCAGCCCGGCGGCGTTCTCGCCGGCGGCTATCGGCACGCCGCCTTCCGCCCGCACCCGCGCCAGACCCACATGGTCGCCGGGCGGCGAGACCGGCTCCTCCAGCCAGGTCAGGTCGCAGTCGCGCATGCGCCGCGCCATGTCGATCGCCTGCGTCACCGTCCACGGACAGTTGGTATCGACCATCAGCCGCGCGTCGGGGCCCAGCGCATGGCGGGCGGCACGCACCTCCGGCACGGTGATCTCGTGCAGCTTCACGTCGCGGTAGCCGCGTCCCAGCGCGCGTTCGCAGGCGGCGGCGACCATGCCGGCCTCGCCGTAGCGCAGCAGGCTGGCGTAGCTGGGCATGCGCGCCACCGGCGTCGCGCCGAACAAGCGCCACAGCGGCAGGCCGGCCGCCTTGCCGGCGATGTCCCACAGCGCGATGTCCAGCGCCGACAGCGCGAAGACGTGCGAGCCGTTGCGGCCGAACGAGTGGAACGACTTGGCCAGCCGCGCGCGCAGCCCGGCGATGTCGCGCGCGTCCTGGCCGAGGATGGCCGGCGCGAGCTGCGCATTCAGCGTCGCCATGGTGGTGGCGGCGGAGGCGTGGCCGAAGCCCTCGCCCCAGCCCTCGATGCCCTGGTCGGTGATCACGCGCAGCCAGACCGTGTTCATGTGCTGCCAGCCGATGCCGCCGGATTCCGCCGGCTTGCCGCCCATGTCGAACGGGATGCGGGTCCAGGTGGTTTCGACGGCGGTGATCTTCATGGCGGGGCGTCCTCTGCGGGGCGGGGCGGCGGCCATTGTGGCGCAGGCGGGGGCGGGCGTCAGGGGGGACGCGGCAAATCGCGCATGGCCTGGGTAATCGCCACGGTCTCGATACTGACCCGGGTGACGCGGCGCAGCAGGTCGATCACGCGTTCCTTGTGGCCGGCGAAGCGGTAGGTGTTGAAGCGGGCACGGATGGTCGGGTCTTTCGGCGTGCGCTCCTTGTGCTGGTCCAATACCCAATCGAGCGCCGAGCGGTTGCCGAGCTGGTAGGTCCAGGCCTCGGGCGGGATGCCGGTGAGTTGCGTCTCGCTGTCGATGAGGATGGTGCCGGCGTCGCGGTCCGGGCGCAGCAGGGTCCGGGGCGTCTGGCCGGTCTGGCGGACTTTCTCGTCCGGGATGTCGAAGCGGTTCAGCGGGAACGGCTCGACCGTCTCGTAGCCGGTGTGCAGGCGGAGCAACGTCTCGCCCCACTCGGCCCAGCGCCAGAAATCGGCGTGGAACGGGATGCGCGGGAAGCTGCGCTTGAGGTCCTGCGCGTAGGTCTCGCGGTAGAGCGGGTCGTGCAGTGCGGCATAGACATAGTGGAAGATCGCGTCCTTGGTGATCGGGTGCTGCTTGATGCGGCGATCGGCGGCGTAGTGGGTGGCGAACTGGTCGAGCGCCCAGTCGGTGATGTTGTCCAGGCGGTCCCTCCCAACGAACGCCCAGCGTGGGAGGCACACAGATCCGCTAGCTGCACCGACGAAATGCAGGTCAGGAACTTCGGAGACCGACAAGGTCATCCACGGCTTCATTGCAGTCGGGTCGGTAAATATTATGCAATTATTGCCGACTGGAAACTCCAGCGGGTAGATACTGGCCTGCCGGTAAAGGCAGTGAACGACCATCGGATCATAGTAAACGAACCGGCTGCAGAAAGGACGATAAGCCGATTTCCTGGCCCGATCTTTCGCGAATTGAAGGTGTGTGCCACGTCGAAAAAATCGCTCCAACTCCCTTGTCCATTTGATGTCGCGGTTAAGCCAATCTCCTAGGGCCTTGGGCTTACCACTTTTGGACCACCGCTCCAATTCAGATTCGTAAATTCGAGCGAACTCACGGATTTTTACTCCAAGCGTGTCTCTATCAAAGTCATATGCCCAGTCGTCACGATTGGTCACCATACCCAACGAGAAAAGCTTGAAAATCGCGTGTTCCTGCCCTGGAACTCGGGTTGCTTTTGTCTCGCGTTCAGCAATAGGAAGCAACGAGTTGAACACGCCGTTGGTTTCACGCAGCCAGTCATTATGGGCGTCTGCCTCAAGTTCGATGAAACTGATCACACTGGCGGAGGTGGCCCCAAGAAATGACAGTTTCTCCTCTGCCGTTTCGAGTTGCGGACGTCGCGCGTAATAGATTCGCCCGCCTCTTTGTGCGGATCGCCTTATCAAGAAGCTTATCGCTACGCCAGTTTGGATACCGAAGACATTATTTCTCGTGCCTGATAGCCGAGGGTCCGAGCGCACGTCCCCGCCGAGGTCGATGACGTAGATGTCGCTGAACTCCTCAACGAGGACCTTTCTCAATCCATCAGCCGCGCGGCCGTGTATGAACGATGAATTGCTTATGAACGCGACTATACCGTTATTCTCAATTCGGTCCGACGCCCAGCGAAAGAAACGCACATACATATCATACAGCTTGGTCTTCTGCGCCGTCGAAGCTGCGATGTAAGTCCGCTTGATCCGTTCATCCACCGCCGGGTACACCCGGTTCTTGTTGTTCTCGTTCTCATTCTGCTGATTGGCGTTGTACGGCGGATTGCCAATCACCACGCTGATCTTGCGCTCGTTCTGCCGTTTGATGCGAGCGACGTTTTCCTCGCTCATCGCGCCGAACAGATCGCCGAGCGGTCCCGAACTGCCGGCGCGCCGGCCCCAGCCGATATTGTCCAGCGTATCGACGAAACAGAGATTGGGAAATTCCTCGTACTCGCCCATCACCGCCGCGTAGGTCGCCTCGATGTTCAAATTAGCGACGTAATACGGCAGGATCGCCATCTCGTTGGCATGCAGCTCGTTCAGATATTTTGCCTTCAGCTTCGCCGGCTGGCCACGGAAATGCTCGATCAGCTCGGCGATGAACGTTCCGGTCCCGGTTGCGGGATCGAGGATTTCCACGCCATTGTCGATCAGCCGCTTGCCGAAATGCTTTTTGCAAAGCCAGTCGGCGCCTTCTATCATGAACCGCACGATCGCATCCGGCGTGTACACCACACCGAGCCGGTCCGCTGCCTTCGGATTGTAAACCTTGTAGAATCCTTCGTAGATCATCTTCAGAAAGGTCTGCTTCTCCGGGTGACTGGCGATCTGTGCCGCCGCGCCACGGATGGCCGCATAATACGACTCCAGAGCTTTCAACGTCGTGCGCTTGACGCCGCTGGTGAAGAACGTCGCTTCCAGCGCGTACAGCTTCTGCGCAATGTTGTTCTGCCGGTGGAAATCGTCCTCGCCGAACACCTTGGAGAAGATCTCTTCCGTCAGGATGTGCTGGATCAGCATCTCCCGCACATCCGCCTCGCCGAGCGCCGGATTGATCGTCTCCCGTGCATGCAGCAGAAACGCCCCCGCCGCACTGCGATATGCGGCGTTGTCCCGCTGCGCCTGGTCGATGCGTTCGCGCAGTGCTTGCAGCACCGCGGGAAGATCGTGCTTGAACTGCGCCACCGCCTTGCGGAATTCGGCGATCTCCGGCCGCTGCCAGGCAAAGAACAAATCGAGCAATCGTTCCAGGCGCTGCGGATCATCGGTGGCGCAACGGTCCACTTCCTGCCGGTTCTGAAACAGCACCGCAGTCTGACTGTTCTCGAAAATGATGTTATCCTGCGGATAGCCGCGACGAAACTTTGTGGCGATCGCCTTGTCGATGTCGTCGGCGGTGTCCTTCGCCTCCCAATAGCCAAACGGCACGCGCAGCTCATAGAGCAGCGCCCCGTCGATCAGCCGTCGATCGCCGGCGGGCGTGAGGTGTTCATGCTCCGGCACAAACACCAGATCGTGCGAGCGCCCCCACTGCTTCAGCAAATCCTTGAAGGCTTCGCGGACGACGGTCTCACGATCCGTGCCGGAGACGCGGCGCAGATCGCGTAGTTCGTTCAGGTAGTTCTGGATCAGGAGCTGGCTCATCGCCGGCACCTTCGCGCGCCGCGATCCCGTTTCGCAAGTCCATTGCCCAGATGTTCTGGCGTGTGCCCGCCGACCGCACGTGCAGCCTCGCCTCGGCTATGGTATTGCCCTCCGGCAGGAGCCGCACATGGACAACACAATTGACGTGACCATCCCGGTCGAGCCCGAAGCCGCCGCGATCCTCGCCGACCCACGCAACCGCGAGGCCGTCGGCCGCCTTGTCAGCCGCGTACTGCGCCCTCGTTCGGGGCCGAGCCCTCTTGCTCAGGCCATTGCCGGCCTGAAAGCCGAAGCGCGCGCGGCCGGCCTGAGCGACGCGGACATCGACGCCGAACTCGCAGCCTACAACGCCGAGCGCCGCGACCGTAGTGCGCCCGATTGATCGTCTTCGATGCATCGACCGTTACAGGCGCCGCGCTGAAGGCCGACAGCGTGCCCGAGCGCGCTCTGCTGCGAGCGGACGAAATGGACGTGTTCGCCTTGTCGGCCGCGGTGGACGCAGAAATTGCCAACGTGCTCGATCGGCCGAAATTTGCCCGCGCCATTCCGCCGGAGCGCCGGGCATCCGTGCTCGACATCCTCCGCCGTGAAGCTGCCTGGTTCGAGCCAGTAGTGCGCGTAACGGATTGCCGCGACCCGAAGGACGACAAGTATCTGGAGCTCGCCATCGCCGCGGGAGCCGAGACAATCGTGAGCAGCGACGAGATCTGCTCGTGCCGAATCCCTGGCGAGGTGTGCGAATTCTGCGGCCGGCCGCGTATCTTGCGGTGATGCGGTAGCAAGCGAACAATCATCCCCAAGCAAGGAGATCGCACGTATCATGCCGACGCCGAACACCTTCAAATTCCTCATGCTGCCGCCGCAGACCGCCATCACCCGCGACTGGGCACAGCGCCTGGCGCAGGAAGTGCCAGAGGTGCGTGTCGTGATCGCCGAAGACGCCGAAACGGCCGCGCGCGAGATCGTCGATGCCGAGGCCGCCTTCGGTCACCTCCCCCGCGACGTCCTGGCCAAGGCGACCCGGCTGCGCTGGCTGCAGGCGCCGCAGGCCGCGCCCGCCGCGGGCTACTACTACCCGGAGCTGATCGCGCATCCCCTGGCGGTCACCAATTTCCGCGAGATCTTCAACGACCACATCAGCACGCACATCATGGCCTTCGTCCTGGCGTTCGCGCGCGGGCTGCAGGTCTTCATCCCGCAGCAATTGCGTCGCGAATGGAAGAAGCCGTCCGAGGACCTGGGCGTCGTGCATCTGCCGGAAGCAACGGCGCTGATCGTCGGCGTCGGCGGCATCGGTGCGGAAACGGCGCGGCTGGCGTCGGCATTCGGCATGCGCGTGATCGCCACGGACGCGCGGCGCACCGAGCCGCCGCCTGGCGTCGCCCAACTGCACAAGCCAGAGGCGCTCGATTCGCTGCTTCCAACAGCGGATTTTGTGATCCTGACGGTGCCCCACACGCCGGCCACCGAGGGCTTGTTCCACCGCGCGCGTTTCCAGCGGATGCGGAAGTCGGCGTTCTTCATCAACATCGGGCGCGGCATGACGACGAAGCTCGACGATCTCGTCGCGGCACTGCGCGCAGGCGAAATCGCCGGTGCGGCGCTGGATGTTTACGAGCAGGAGCCGCTGCCGGCGGACCATCCGCTGTGGACGATGCCGAACGTGCTGCTGACGCCGCACATGGCGGGGTATGGTCCGTATCTGAACGACCGGCGGTACCAGATCATGCTGCACAATTGCCGGGCGTTCGCGGCGGGCAATGCGTTGCAGAACGTTGTCAACAAGTCGATGTGGTTCTGACGCACGCTGCTCTGCGGCGCCAATGCCTGGAAGGCTCAATGCCTCACCACGATCCCTTTTCCGCCCAGACGGAGAGGCCAAGCCCGGCCGTGACGGGGAAGTTCCCCACTGCGCTCAGCCTTCCGCCAGGTGCGCGAGCAGCAGATTGCGGGCGCGCTCCATCAGTTCGGGCGTGATGGTGCCGCCGGCGGCTTGCACCGCGGGATGATCGTCGCCGAGCGCCTCGCGCAGCAGACGCGCGCGATTCAACAACGTGGCGCAGTACGGCTGCACGTCGGCAGCGAAACGACCGGGCGTGGCGGAGTCGAGCGCGCGCACGAGTAACCCCACCGCGTCGGAACGCGCGCGCAGCGCCACGATATCCAGCGCGGAGCGGGTGTGCACATCGACGCTTTCCAGCCAGATCGTGCCGGTGCCGGCGCAGCTTGCGGCCTCGGCGTGCAGCTTGTCGCGCGTGGCGCCGAGGTCGCGCACCAGCGCGGGATGCGCGGCGGTCGCGCCCTGCAACACAATGCGCACGGCGAGCAGCCGGTCGCCCGCGGCGTCGAGCGCGGATTCAAGTTGCGCGCGAACGGCAGAGAGCGCGTCGTCTTCCGTGGCGGCGCCGCTCAGATCGACCGGCAGCAGCGCCCAGCGGACCACGTCGAGCTCACGGTGCGCGACATCGACGATCTGCCCGTCCGTCACCGTAACGAGCGTGGCGCCCTTCGGTCCTGTTTCGCGGATATGCCGGCCCTGGGTGTTGCCGGGGAAGACGACCCAGCAGGGCGTGCGCGCGAGCTCCTGCCGCGCGTGCACGTGGCCGAGCGCCCAGTAGTCGTAGCCGTGCGCGATCAGTTGCTCGACCGTGCACGGCGCGTAGGTCTCGTGCGTGCCGCTGTCGGTGGCCGACGTGTGCAGCATGCCGATGTTGAGATGGCCGGGCAGCGGCGGCGGATAGCGCGGCACGACGTTCTCCGGCACGCTGCGCGACGAAAAGCCCATGCCGTGGATGACGACGTTGAGTTCCGCCAGGCGGATCGACTGCGGAGCGTCGTTGGGCAGCATCTCGGCGCCGCCGGGACGTTCGAGCCGCTGGGTGACGACGCTGGCCGCATCGTGGTTGCCGCGGATGCAAAAGACGCGGATGCCGGCGCGGGTGAGGCGCGCGGCTTCCTGTGCGAAGAATTGGCCGGTGCGCCAGTCCTGCCACTCGCCGTCGAACAAGTCCCCGGCGATCAGCACGAACGCCACATGTTCTGACAGCGCGAGATCGACCAGGTTGGTGAAGGCGGCGCGTGTTGCGGTGCGGATGCGCTCGGCGGGCGCATCGGGGTCCGTCTCCAGTCCGCGCAAGGGACTGTCGATGTGCAGGTCCGCGGCGTGCAGGAATCGGAAGGAGGCCATCGCGGCGGGAGGATAGCAGGCGCGGCGCGCGTTCGCACGACCGTGAGCTCGTGGTCTGGAAAACGCCGGCTCTCTGTGCCACGGTGAGGCGGAAATAATCGGAGGTGCGCCATGAGCCAGCTCGTGATCGCCGACAACGACGTTGCCGGAAATACGGAGAGAGCCTCGTCGGCCTATGTGCCGTCGCTGCAACGCACGGCCGGGCAGCCGCCGCCCATCGCGGCGAATGACGGCCTGTCCTACATGTCGTTCGACCAGGGCGGCGATGCGGGAACCGCCAAGGCGCTCGAGGACGCGCTCGCCGGGATCGCCGACGGCGAGGGCCAGCGCGTCATCGACATGATCGACAAGGCCCCGCCGGGCCCGATCAAGACGCAATGGGGCATCGCGTTCCGCACCTACGATGAATGTGTGGCCTACATCCGCAGCTCGAACAGCATCAAAGCCCCCGCGGGTGGCGTGGCGCTGCCGCTGCCCTATACGGTTTATGACCGGCCGACATACTCGATCGTCCCGTCCAACGGTGTCTGGCGCGACCCGGCGCGCGCCGACGTTGCGGCGACCCTGCGCAAGAACGAGCAGGACAACAGGCAACGGAACCTGTTTTTCCCGCAGGTGCTGCGTGACGCGCGACGCATCGGCGAGTACCACCCGGGCCTGTCACCCGACAGCCCCGAATGCATGGACCGGCTCGGTGTTTCGCTGGCGCACCTCGAGTCCAAGTGCACGAACATTTATGATTCGGCCGAGGTGGAGCGTGTGTTCTATCCGGAGATCGAGAAGCTGCTGCTCGAATTCTTCCCGGACGCGACCGACGCACTGGTCTATAACCACGACGTGTTCGACAAGGACTACGCGGGCGACCGTACGGAAGACCAGGACGCCAGGAACCCGGGCGTGAACGCGAACTACGCCATGCTGGTGCACAACGACCTGAACGATAACAGCGGCCGTGTGCGCTGCCGCGAGCTGCTCACGAAGAACCTGCGGAACTTCGGACGCCCGCAGAACTATACGGAGGCAGAGGCCGACGCAAAGATGTCGCGCCGGTTCGTGTCGATCAATCTTGCCAAGCCGATCGAGACGATCGAGCAATACCCGTTCGTGCTGTGCGCCTGGCCGTCTTTCGCCGACCAGCCGTATATCACCAACTACCGGATCTACGACGATCGCGTCGGCGAGACGACCCGCTTCACCTATCGCCCCGGCCACGAGTGGTATTGGTTCCCCCAGCAGAAGCCGACCGAGGTCTCGATGCTGAAGTGCTATGATTCGGTGACCGACGGGTCCGTCTCGCGCTGGTCCTTCCATACCGCGTGTATCGACCCGACCGCGCCCGCCGACGCACGATGCCGCAAGAACGTCGTTGTTCGGTCCTTCGTGTTTTTCTAGGCCCCGGCAGAGGCCACGTCACCGGTCACGTGATGCCTGACCACCGGATGGCCGCTCAGGACGCGTAGCGGGCGACCTCTGGTGGGTGTAGCAGTGCATCCGCATCGGGATTAACACGCGCTAACGCGGCTGCTTCCGCCTTGTCGCGGTTCTCTCCGCGGCCGCATACTCGCTCCGCACAACAAGTCCGCGGCGATGCAGCGCGGCGACAGGAGGGGACAGGATGTTTGCGCGATCGATCCGAGTGTTCGCAGCGCTGTTGGCGCTGGCGGCAGCGTCGCCGGCCTTGGCGGATCAACCGCCGCAGAAGCTGACGATCGCCATCGCCGGCAAGGGTTTGTCGTTCATCATCCAGTACGTCGCCATCGGCGCCGGCTTCTACAAGCAGGAAGGCATCGACCCGGAGATCGTCAACGTTTCATCCGGCACGACGATGGCCGCCGCGGTGCTGGGCGGCAGCGCCGACATCACCCAGCTTGGCCTGCCGCATACGCTGGAAGCCGTCGCGCGCGGCGGCAACCTGGTGGCGATCGGCACCGGCTTCGACAAATACCCGATCGCGCTGGTGCTGTCGGACGCGGCGATCAAGCGCGCCGGCATCACCGACTCCATGACGCTGGATGAGAAGATCAAGCGCCTGCGCGGCCTCAGCATCGGCATCACCGCACCGGGCGCCAGCACGGACGAGTTCATGCGCACGATCATGGAAGTGCGCGGCATGAACCCGGCGAAGGACGTGCGGCTGGAACCGATCGGGATCGGCGCGCCGATGGTCGCCGCCACGCAGCGCGGCATCATCGACGGCTTCGCCTTCATGTCGCCGTTCACCGACATGGCGGTGAGCCAGGGCATCGGCAAGGTCATCGCCGATCCGATGCAGGACAACGTGCCCGAGTACAAGGACGTGCCCTATCAGGTGATCACCACCAGCCGCACCACGCTGGAGACGAAACGCCCGCTGCTGCTGGCCACCGAGCGCGCACTGGCGAAGGCGATCAAGTACTGCCACGACGATCCGGCAGGCACGCGCCGCATCGTCCGCACGTTCTTCCAGAATGTGCCCGAAGCGGATTTCAACACCGCGTTCGACAGCTACATGAAGGGCGTTCCCACCACGACGGTGCTGACGCAGACGCAGGTCGAGAACACGCTGCGCATGGTCAACCTGGCGGAGAAAGTGCCCATCCATCCGGCCTTCGACAAAGTGGTGGACGACAGCCTGGCCGAGACCGCGGCCAAACAAATCCTGGGCAAGTAGCGCCGGTGTCGTTGACCGTCACCGCGCGGCAGGTCCCCGCGACGCCACGCACCGAACGTAGCGACGACCGCATCGTGCTGTGGCAGGTCGTCGTCGGCGTCGTCTGGCTGGCGATCTGGGAAGCCACCGGCTGGCTCACCGATTCACAATGGATCAGCCGGCCAAGCCTGATCGTCGCGCGGCTGTGGCAATGGCTGCAAGGCGATCTGCTGTTGCAGCTTGGCACCACGGTGACGGAAGTCTTCGTCGGCTTGTTCTTCGGCGCCGTGTTCGGTGTGGCGTTCGGTCTGTGGCTGGGCCGTTCGCCGACGCTGGCGACCATCCTGCGGCCGATCATCGTCGCCCTCTACAGCGTGCCGCTGATCGCGCTCGCGCCGCTGTTCATTATGTTCTTCGGCCTCGACATGCAGCCGAAGATCATCCTCGTCGCCATCGCCACGTTCTTTCTATTGTTCTTTAACGCGTTCGCCGGCGCGCAGCAGGTCGATGCGGACCTGATCGCCTCCATCGACCTGATGGGCTGCAACGCGCGCGAGCGCTTCGTGAAAGTCATAGCACCCGCCTGCATGGTCTGGATCGTCGGCGGCATCCGCATCGCGCTGCCCTACGCGCTGGTCGGTGCCGTCACCGCGGAGATGCTCGCGGCACGGCGTGGCATGGGTTTCCTGCTGGCCAACGCGGCGTCGGAGTTCGACATGACCTCGCTCTATACCGCGTTGTTTGTTCTGATGCTGCTGGGCCTCGCGGTGTCGGAGGCCGCCACCTGGATCGAGCGTCGGGTACTGCGGTGGCGCCATGCCGCCGAGTGAATCGATGGTTGCTGCCGACAGCGAGACGGCCGGAGCCGGCAGCGAGAAGATCCGTCTCGCCGGCGCTGGCAAACGCTTCGCCACACGCGGCCGTGAGGTGGAGGCACTGCGCCCGACCGATCTGGAGATATGGCCCAAGGAATTCGTCGCCCTGGTGGGACCTAGCGGCTGCGGCAAATCCACCATCCTGAACATGGTGGCCGGCCTATTGCAGCCGAGCGAGGGCGTGGTCCTGTATAACGGAGCGCCGGTGGCCGGACAGAACACCCGGGTCGGCTACATGACGCAAAAGGACACGCTGCTGCCCTGGCGCAGCGCCGCCGACAACATCCGCATTCCGCTGGAACTGAAATGCCGCGGCGTCGGCCGCGCCGAAGCCGCATCGCGGGTCGCGCAGATCATCGACCTGGTCGGGCTCACCGGCTTCGAACACCACTATCCGTCGGAACTGTCCGGCGGCATGCGCAAACGCGTCGCGCTGGCACGCACGCTGATCTATGAACCCGAAACGCTGCTGATGGATGAGCCGTTCGGCGCGCTCGATGCGCAGCTCAAGCTGTTGCTGCTGGACCAGTTGCAGTCGCTGACCCAGGCGCGCGGCATGACGGTGGTGTTCGTCACGCACGACCTCGCCGAGGCGATCACGCTGGCCGATCGTGTCGTCGTGCTGTCGGCGCGGCCGGGACGCATTCGTGCAGTGCGTGCGATCGACCTGCCGCGTCCGCGCGACGTGTTCAAGGTGCGCTTCACCGAGGCATTCGCCCATTTGCATGAAGAACTCTGGGAGGAACTGAAGGACGAAGTCGCGAAGGGCACCGACGTATGATGCCAATTCGCAGTGACGCCGAGCCTTCCGTTATGGCCGGGCGTGTCGCGGCCATCCACGCACGGACCATTGGGGGCAGATGGCCGGGTCAGGCCCGGCCATGACGAATGGGTCAGGATCCACGTCGATTGGTATGACCCGTCTCGCCGGGCTGATCGCGGCGCGCATTGGCCTGCTGCTGGCATTCCTGGCGGCGTGGCAGTTCCTGCCGCCCGCGTCGCTGCGCTTCTGGATGAGCGGCCCGGTGCAGATCGTCGAGCGCCTGTGGTCGTGGATCGCCGACGGCTCACTGTGGCCGAACCTGTTCGCGACGCTGCTGGCGATGGCTCTGGGTTATGTCATCGGCACCGTGTCGGGCGTTGCGCTGGGGCTGACGTTCGGCTTTCTGCCGCGATTCCATCGGGTGATGGCGCCTTATATTTCGGGGTTGTACGCGCTGCCGAAAATCGCGCTGGCGCCGCTGTTCGTTATCGCATTCGGCATCGGCATCGAGTCGAAGGTGGCGCTAGTCGCCGTTACCGTGTTCTTTCTGATTCTGAACGCTACGCTGGATGGCGTGCGGAATGTCGATCGCGATCTTGTGCAGGCGCTGTCGCTGATGGGCGCGACGCGGCTGGAGGTGATCCGCAAGGCGCTGGTGCCCGGTGCGCTGCCGTGGATTTTCACCGGCATGCGGATTTCGGTGCGCTACGCGTTCTCCAACACGCTGCTGGCGGAGCTGATCGCGGCGAACAGCGGGATTGGGTATCTGATCGAGTATTATTCCGGCACGTTCGATGCGGCGGGGGCGTTTGCCGCGATCCTGGTGCTGGTGATCTGCAGCGTGGTGCTGACCGAGCTGCTGACCCGCGTGGAGACGCGGATGGCGCGCGGACGCGGGTGAACGAAGGGCGAAGGGGCGAGGGGCGAGGGGCGAGGGGCAAAGGGCACGGTTCCCCCTCCCCTTGTGGGAGGGGGTCAGGGGGTGGGGGGCAGGGGGAGGGGTGTCCCACATCCACTGACAGTGCGTGTTCGTACCCCTCCCCCAACCCCTCCCTCAAGGGGAGGGGAGAAATTTCATTTCATCACTCCCCCGACAGCTCCCGCCGCCGCCGGTCCAGCTCCTCGCTGTAGCGGCGCAGGGCGTATTGCTCGGTCAGCAGCCCGATCACGTGCCGCGTGTCCGGCCCATCCACCACGGCCAGCGCGTCGCTTTCGGCGTTCTCGAACATCGCCACCGCTTCCTTGATGGTCATCTGCGGCAGCAGCACCGTGTCGCCGTAGTGCGCCACGTCGCCGACATTGTGCCGTTCATCGGCATCCGCATGCGCATCGGGCGGCAGCACAATCCCCGCGTAGCGGTCGTCGGCGTCCAGCACCACGACGCGCTGCGTGGACCCCAGCGGGAAGTCGCGCTTGAACGCCAGTAGCGGCGTATCGGCGCGCACCGTGCGCACCTCGCGCCGCATCATTCGCCCGACCGTCAGGTTGCGCATCCAGCCTATATCCACGGCGCTGCGGATCGCCTCCCCTCGCAAATGGAAGCGCCATGTCGCGAACGAGTAACCGAACGTCCGCCGCACGGTCAGTGCCGACACCACGCAGGCCGCCAGCACCGCCGTGGTCAGCGGCAGGCTGCCGGTGGTTTCCAGCGCGAGGAAGCCCATGGTCAGCGGTCCGCCGATGATCGCCACGGCCATCGCGCTCATGCCGACCAGGCAGCACACCACGGCGGGCACCGCGTGTGCCTTGGTCACCAGCGCGAGCAGCCCGGCGAACAGCTTGCCGGTGAGCATGCCGAGGAACAGCGAGCAAAAGAACAAGCCGCCGCGGAAGCCGGAGCCGAGCGAGATGGCGGAACCGGCTGCCTTGAAGACGACGATCATGCCGATGCGAGGCAGCGACAGTGGCGCCTCGATCATCTCGCCCAGGGCGCCGTGCCCGGACGACAGCACCGCCGGCGACGCCAGCGCCATCAGCCCCAACGCCAGGCCGGCGATGGCGGGGCGCAGCCACACCGGCACGCCGCTGCGGCGGAACAGCGCCTCGGTCAGCGTGACGCCGCGCATGATGGCGATGCCGACCAGCGCGCAGACCATGCCCAGCGCCAGCAGCGGGATGAAGTCGACGCCCTCGATGGGCGGCACTTCGACGTGCAACTCGAACGGCGAGCCGCCGAGGGCGTTCAGCACGGAGTAGGCAACGATCGAGGCCACCGCGACAGGAGCGAACGTCGCCAGCGTGTAGGTGCCGATGATCAGCTCGAACGCATAGAACGCCCCGGTCAGTGGCGCGTGGAAGGCGCTGCCGATCGCCCCGGCCGCGCCGCAGCCGACCAGCAGCCGCATGTCGTTGCGCCGCAGCCGGAAGCTGCGGCCGAAGCGGGAGCCGATGGCGGCGCCAATCTGGGTGTAGCCGCCTTCCAGGCCGACCGAGGCGCCAACGCCGCTCGACATGATCGTTTGCAGCATGACGGTGATGCCGTCGTTCAGCGACATGCGTCCGCCGTACAGGGCGTTGGCCTCGATGGCGTCCACCGAGCGGCGCGGCCATTGTTTGGCGACGAGGTAGCTGATCACGCCGAACGCCAGGCCGCCGAGCGACGGGATCAGCAGCGCACGCAACGGCGCGAGGGAGGCGACGGCACTCAGCTTTTCGTCGGTGGGGATGTGGAACAGAAACTCATGGATGCGCTGGGTGACCGCGGTCATGAACCAGACCATCACGCCGGCGAAGGCGCCGACCACGGCGGACAGCGCGACCAGCCAGACCTCGTCCGCCCGCACCAGCGCGCGCAGGATTTGCGGCGCGTGCATGACCATGTTGCCGATCGGCCGGCGATGGCGATGGGCGGCGGGACGGGACGCCGGTTGTGCTTCGGACGCGGCTTTTCCCGCGGGCGAGGCGTCGGGCGCGCCCGCGAAGGTTGAGTCGCCAGGGATACTCGACATCAGCGACGTCCGGGGAAGCGAAGGGTGGCGTGAAACTCCTTTGTGGAACCGGACCGCGTGGCATTCAACCGGTCAGTGACCGAATGGCCACGGTGTGTGGTAAAAAAATCGATGCACAGTTCCCCCTCCGCTTGTGGGAGGGGTCGATCTGTGCGTCTCGACCCCTTCCCCTGGCCTCCTCCCGCAAGGGGAGGGGGAAGCCTCGAACTTGATCCACTTCGCGGCTTAAGGCCCCCCAGGAGATTGCTTCGGCCAAGCGGCCTCGCAATGACAGGCTGCAATGATAGCCTGCGATGACAGGCTGCAATGATAGCCTGCGATGACAGGCTGCAACGACCGAAACTTGCCCGCTACCCGTCCTTCGGCGGCGTGCGGCGGCGGAACGCGTCCAGGCTGACGACCTGCGGCGTCTCGCTCGGCGTATCCTGCGCTGCCTCCGGGTCCGCCGGCTTTGGGCCGGGAACCAGAGCCGGCGGCCCGGATAGCACCGCCTCGGGGAAGATCGGATGGAAGTGCAGGCCGAACCGCACATACGGATCGGCGAATCCGGTCACCGCATCCAACGGGATCGCCAGTGCCGCGGCGACGCCGCCGAACGACAGGCCGACGCTGATCAGTGCGGCCTCCGTGTCCATCTTCAGGTCCCAGAACTGATGCTGCAGGACGATGGTCATCTCCTGCGGGTACTGCGCGCGCAGCCGCGGCGGGATCACCACGCCCGGATGATCGGTGCGGAACGTAAGGTAGAAGTGATGGTTGCCCGGCAGGCCTTTGGTGCTGGCATAGGTCACCGCCTGCACCACCACCTGGCGCAGCGCATTCTCTGTCCACTGCTCGTAGGGCAGCAGACTTTCCGGCCGCTGCTCCTGGTCGTCTTCCATTCAGGCCTCACACGCTGGCGCCGAAAATAGCGCGACACGGGCAGAGGGGCAAAGCGAGCCCCATGTGATGCCGGCCGGCCACCCACGGCTTTCCTTCTGTCCCATGCATCGCAGACGTGGGTGGCCGGGCCAAGCCCGGCCCGAAATTCGCGCGGCGTGATTCCAGGGGTGTTGCGTCTGCATGGGGAAGCTCGAGAGCCAGAGCATGCTGCGGTCGTGGCCCGGATGGGCCGGGATCGCATACTCTCCGACCACGCCTGCGTGGATTGCGGCACCGCAAGACAAGCAAGAATTTGAACGCAGATGACAGAAGATGCACGCAGAACACGCGGATGGTTTCGTGCGGTTCACAGGCCTCGGGCCACGCGTTTGATTTCCAGAAGGCCGACCCCGAGCGTATCAGCATGTTGAACGCGCAGCCGATCACCTGCCCCGACAGATCATTCAGCCGCGCGCTATCTGCGTGTTCTGCGTGCATCTCCTGTCATCTGCGTTTAGATTCTTGCTTCGCGAGGCTGCACGAACGATTACGAATGTGCAGGAGCTTTGTGCACGGCTACCGTTCCATCCTGGCCTGCGTCTGTCGCCAAAACCGGGGCACGTCCCCATATTGCGCCCGACTCTCCCGCTGTCGCGGGTGAGATACTGGGCGGAGCAGATGACATGCGCATTTCCATCCTGGGCGGCGGCGGTTTCCTCGGCCGCAAACTCGCGGCGCGCCTCGCCGCGGAAGGTGTGCTGGGTGGTCGCGCCATCAGTCGCCTGACGCTGTTCGATCTCGCCGAGCCGCCGAAGCCGGCCGCTGCCTTCCCGGTGACCGCGCTGGCCGGCGACGTCGTCGAGCTGCCGGAAGCCGCCGTGCCGCCGGGCACCGACGTCGTGTTCCACCTGGCCGCCGTGGTCAGCGCGCAGGCCGAGGCGGATTACGACCTCGGCCGCCGCGTCAATTTGCGCGGTACCGATGCGGTGGTGGATGCGTGCCGGCGGCTTGTCGCCGCAGGCAGCAAGCCGCCTCGCGTGGTGTTCACCAGCAGCGTCGCCAGCTTCACCGCGGGGCAGAGCGACATACTGGACGACAACGCGCGGCAGGTTCCGGCAAACAGCTACGGGGCGCAGAAGGCGGCGGCGGAATTGGTGCTGGCGGATGCGTCGCGGCGCGGGTTCCTCGATGCGGTGTCGCTGCGTCTGCCGACGATCATCGTGCGTCCGGGACGGCCGAACCGCGCCGCCAGTTCGTTCTTCTCCGCCATCGTGCGCGAGCCGCTGCTGGGGTTGGAGGCGGAACTGCCGGTGGGCGACGATTTCGCTGCCTGGGTCGCCAGCCCGCGGCGCGCGGTTGATTGGCTGCTGCACGCGGCGGCGATGGACACCGCGCCGATGGGGCTGGACCGCAGCATCAATCCGCCCGGCATCAGCACGACGATCGCGCATCTGCTGCAGGCGCTGGAAACCGTGAAGCCTGGGGCCTCGAAGCTGGTGCGCCGCGTGCAGGACCAGGCGATCGCCGACATTGTTGGTGCATGGCCGCCGGCGTTCGATCCGTTGCGGGCGCACACGTTGGGATTCGCAACGCACGAGCCCGTGCTGGACGTGGTGCGGGCGTTCGTGGAGGACGACCTGGCGGCGACGCGGGCGGAGCGCGGGTTGGGGTGAGTGGCCGAAGAAGGAACGGAGAAGGAAAGCTCCCCCTCCCTCAAGGGGAGGGGGAGCTTTCCCGCGCTACAGCAACTGCCCGCCATCCACCGCGATCGTCTGTCCCGTCACCCACGACGCGTACGGCGAAGCGAGGAACAACACGACGTTGGCGATTTCCTCCGGATGGCCCAGCCGGCCGAACGGAATCGAATTCAACACCGCGTTATACAGCTTCGGCGCATCGGTCTTGCGCCGGTCCCACACGCCGCCGGGGAACTCGATCGAGCCTGGCGCGATGCAATTCACCCGGATTCCGTCCTTCGCGTACATCGCCGCCTGCGTGCCGGTGTAGTGGATACACGCCGCCTTGATCGCGCCGTACGGCGGCTGCCGCGCCGCGGTGTGCATCGCTGCGATCGATGACGTGTTGACGACGCTGCCCTTGCTGTCCCGCAGGAACGGCAGCGCCGCCTGCGTCGCATGCACGATCGCCAGCAGGTCGATCTCCAGGCTGGTCACCCAACCCTTCTGGTCGTCGCTGGAACCGAACGCCGAGGCGTTGTTCACCAGCAGATCGATCCCGCCCAGCGCAGCGCCCGCATCCGCGATGTAGCGGCTGATCGCTTCGGCATCCGCCAGATCGACCGAAGCCGCGTGCGCGATATGGCCGAACGCCGCGATTTCCTTGCGCGTGCGTTCCAACGTCTCGGCGCCGCGTGCGCAGATCGAAACGGCACCGCCGGCCTGTGCGAAGCCCAGCGCGATGGCTCGGCCAATGCCGCGGCTGCCGCCGCAAACGATGGCACGCTTGCCGGTGAAGTCGATGTTCATGTCCGTCTCCCTGGATGCCCGGCAGAGTGTCAACCATCCGGGACGCATCGTCATCCCCGGATAAAAGAGCCAGGTTTGAGCGGCACCCGGCCGCAACTTCGGGGTTGCCGGCAGCAGGTATTCGGCACCTTGGCGGCTTCTGTCCGAATGTATTTTGACTATTGTTAATAGTAATAGCCCGGCAATGGCCACTATTAACGTTGCGTTGATAAATACGGATTACCTGTAATTAATCCGCGGGACGTGAAGCCCGCAACGTTCGATGCCGATAACTATGCGTCAACACGGCGCAATGCAGCCGCGACTGGGCGTTTGTCTCGTCCCTCCGTTGCCTTATTCCGGCCCCGGAACCGAGGCGTGTGCCAAGAAGAAGCCGGCGGCAAACAGAACGGGAGGCCTATGATGAACAGGAGCTTCAACAGCGGAAAGTCCGTCGCGGTCACGCGGCGCGGCATTCTCAAAACCGGCCTCGGCCTCGGTGCCGCCGGGCTGCTAACGCCATTAACGGCGCCGCATGTCTGGGCCAAGACCTACCCCACCATGGGCACCTTTCCGGAAGGGATAAAGGGCAGCACCGTCTTTGCCGCCGGCCTGTTCCCGATAACCGGTCCCTATGCGTCGTTGGGCAATGACGAGAAGCTTGGCTTCGAGCTCGCCATCGAGCATTTGAACAACGGCAGCCAGGTCACCGAGGCCGTACCGTCGCTGAAGAAGGGCGGCGGTGTACTCGGCAAGAAAGTCATATCCGGCATCGCCGACAGCCAGACCCATTCCAATCCCGCGGTTCAGGGCGCCACGCGATTCATCGACAGCAACAACGCGATGGTCATGACCGGCGCCATCAGCAGCGCGATCGCCGTCGCCCTGGAAGAATTGGGGCAGCGCAAGAAAGTGATCTACATGGGGGACGTCACCGCCTCCAACGCGACCACCGGCAAGAACTGCCAGCGTTTCGGTTTTCGGCTGATGCCCGACAACTACATGCTCTGCCAGGCGCTGGCTCCGGTCCTCGCCAAGGCGCTCGGCCACAATCTCAAGGCGGCTTACCTGGTGCCCGATTATACGTTCGGCACCAGCCTGTACACATCATTGACCAACGCCTTTGCCAAGTACGGCTGGACGTCCGCCACCGAACAGCTTGCACCGCTCGGCACCACCGACTTCACCAGCTACTTGCTGAACATCGCCAACAGCGGGGCGAACGTGATGTTCAACGAGACCGTCGGCGCCGACGAGGTCACCTCGACGAAGCAGGCCGTCCAATTCGGCATCATGAAGAAGATGAAGTTCGTCATTCCGTTGCTCAGCCCCTTCATCTACAAGTCCATGGGCCCGGAGGTGCTTGGGGGCATGTACGGCACCATGCCGTGGTATTGGGGCATGCAGGAGAAGTTTCCGCTGGCAAAATCTTTCGTCGCGGATTTCCACAAGAAGTTCAACTATATCCCGCGCTTCTGCGCTGCCCAGTGCTACAACAACATGATCCTGTGGGCGGACGCGGCAGAACGCGCCGGCACGTTCTATCCGCCCGAGGTCATCAAGGCGCTGGAATCCGGCTACAAGGTCGATACGATCGCCGGCCCGGTGTGGTTCCGCGCCGAGGACCATCAGGGCGTCAGCCCGGTACCCGTCGTGCAAGGCAAGACCGCATCGGAAATCCACGGGGACGCCGATAACTATAAGCTCGTCGAAATCGTGTCCGGCGAGACGATCATGGAGCCGCTCAAGGATACCGGCTGCCACATGCCCTCGACAGCCGCGGCCTGACCCGCCGGTGCCGTTTCCTTCGCAACAGGCCGGACGGATTCCACGCTGATGCCGCCGATCGCAGTGCTTCTTTCGCAGGCGTTCAGCGGGTTTGCGTTCGGCACCCTGTTGGCGCTGATGAGCAGCGGGTTGACGATAATTTTTGGTACGCTTGGATTCGTCAACTTCGCTCACGGCGCAATGTTCATGATCGGGGCATACGCGGCGTTCGTCGTGTTGACCTACACGCATTCCTATATTGCGGCGCTTGCGGCCGGCGCCGCGGTCCTGCTGATTGTCGCGGTCGTGCTCGAACGTGGGCTGCTGCGCTTCTATTATACCAGGCCGCCCGAGGATCAACTGCTGGTGACGTTCGGACTCTCGGTCATGCTGATCGAGGGCATCCGCTACTTCTTCGGCAGCGACAGCGAGGGCGTCTCGCCACCGGCCTGGGGCGACGGGATCGTCAACTTCTGGGGCATATTCTACTATCCGCTATACCGCGTCGAAGTCATCGGCATCGCCGCGGCATTCCTGCTCGCGCTCTATCTGCTATTGTATCATACCTCAGTGGGGCTGATGGTGCGCGCCGGCATTGAAGACCGGCTGATGGTCGGCCTGCTCGGCATCGACGTGCGCAAGATGTTCCTGCTGGTGTTCGCGGTCGGTGCGATGGCGGCGGGCGTCGCCGGTGTCATCTTCGCGCCGCTGTCGGCGGTGATCCCGGACATGGGCACGCCATTCCTGATCCAGGCATTCGTCGTGGTGGTGATCGGCGGCCTCGGATCCTTCGGCGGCGCCATCGTCGGCGGCATTCTGGTCGGCGAGTTGCTGAGTCTGACAACGGCGTTCAACCCAGATTATTCACAGGCGTCGATCTACCTCGTCATGACGTTGGTCCTGGTCTTGCGCCCCCGCGGATTGTTCGGCGCGGTGGGACGGGTATGAGCGGAGGCGTCGTCGCACGGCGCGGCAGCCGTTGGCTTCCCGAGATCATCGTCGCTCTCCTTCTGATCGTGATACCGTTCGGATTCGTAGCGGCATTCTCGGCCGTCGATCTGCTGAGCCGCATCCTGATATGGGGTTTGTTCGGCATCGGCTTCGATCTGCTGTTCGGCTACAGTGGGCTGCTGTCGTTCGGTCAGGCCGCGTTCTTCGGCACCGGCGGATTCGTGACCGCGTTTCTCCTGACCACCCACATCCTGGACAATGTCTGGTTGGGGATGTTCGCCGGGGTGGTCGCAGCTTCGCTGTTCAGCCTGCTTGTCGGCTATCTCGCGCTGCGACGCATCGGCCTCTACTTCGCGATGATCACGCTTGCCTTCGCCCAGTTGTCGTACTTCATTGAAAATTCCCCGCTGGCGAAGTGGACCGGCGGCGAAAACGGCCTTCCTGGCGTGCCGCCCCCGACCATTCAAATTGGATCGTTCGTGTTCTCGTTCGACGGCGGGTGGCACCTCTACACGCTGATCGCCGCACTGTTCTTTGCCGGTTACGTGCTGGCACGCTTTATCGTCCGCTCTCCGGTCGGCGCGGTGCTGACCGGCATTCGCCAGAACGCCGACCGCACCGCCGCGCTCGGCCATTCGGTTCCCGGTTATAAGCTTTCGGTGTTCGCACTGGCCGCCGGATATGCCGGCCTCGCCGGCGTATTGCTGGGCATTTTTCAAAGCTACATGCCGCCCGGTGCATTTTCCGTCGATACGTCCGGCCAGCTTGTATTCCAGACCGTCATCGGCGGTGTCGGGACGTTGCTCGGTCCTACCGTCGGTGCCGCGGTATGGCTGTTTCTGCGCGACGAGTTGCAGCAGATTCCCGGCGTCGGATCGCTGTGGATGTTCATCCTCGGCGCCATCTTCGTCGTGCTGGTGACGACGTTGCGCAAAGGTCTGTATGGCACCGTCGTCGCGCGGTGGCAGTCGCGCGTTGCGACGGCGCCGGCGCCGCAGCGGGCATCGCGCCCGCGGGCCGCCATCCGATCGCATCCGGGTACGCCGCAGCCGACGCCGCCCGCGGCAGCCGGCGCCGCGGCAACGCCGGCGCTGGAGGCAAAGTCGGTCAGCAAGCACTTCGGCGGCGTACGCGCCGTGTCCGACGTGTCGCTGACCGTGCCGGCTGGCGAGATCTACGCCGTGATCGGTCCCAACGGCGCCGGCAAGACCACGTTCCTGCGCCTGCTGTCCGGCGAAATGTCGCCATCCCGCGGCAACATCCTGCTGCGCGGGCACGATATCACCGGCCACAGTGTCACCGCGATCAATCGCGCAGGGATCGCCAAGAGTTACCAGATCAACCAGTTGTTCAACGACCTCACCGGCCGGCAGAATTTGCGCATCGCGGCACTCGGGCGCCACCGCGGCACGCTGCGCTTCGACGTGTTCCGCTCCGCCGACAGCATTCCGGCGGTTGAAGAATCGATTGCCGGCCTGATCGACGAACTCGGACTGGCAGCGAGTGCCGACCTGCCGGTGGCGACGTTGCCCTACGGCGAAAAGCGTCGCATCGAACTGGGACTTGCCCTGGCGACGCTGCCGTCGGTGCTGTTGCTCGACGAACCGCTCGCGGGCCTGTCCCCAGGCGAGCGGCAGGAAGTGATCCGCCTCATCCGGCGTCTCGCCGAGGGCCGCACCATCGTGCTGGTAGAACATGACATGGATGCGGTGTTCGCGCTGGCAGCGCGCATCATGGTGATGCACCAGGGCCGTCCGCTCGCCGAGGGCACGCCGGCGGACATCCGCCAGCACCCGGAGGTGCGCCGGGCTTATCTCGGCGGCGTCAAGGCGTACGCCCATGCTTGAAGTCGATGCAATCAACAGCTTCTACGGCGATTCGCACGTGCTGTTCGATATCAGCCTGCGCGTCGCAGAGCATGAGGTCGTGGCGCTGCTCGGACGTAACGGTGCCGGCAAGAGCACGACGCTGAAGACCATCGCCGGGATACTCGCGCCGCGCTCGGGCGAAATCCGCTTTGCCGGCACGCCGATCCAGGGGCTGGCGAGCCATGTGATCGCGCGCCGCGGCCTGCAGCTCGTGCCGGAGGAGCGGCGCATCTTCATTACGCTGACGGTCGAGGAAAATCTCAAGCTGGCGGCGCTGAACGCGGCGCAACCGAAGCCGATCGACGAAATCTTTGCGATCTTCCCGCGCCTGCGGGAGCGGCGGCGTGCCACCGGCGGCACGCTTTCCGGCGGCGAGCAGCAGATGCTGGCGATCGCGCGCGCGCTGATCCGGTCGCCGCGGCTGATGCTGCTGGATGAGCCGTTCGAGGGCCTGGCGCCGGTGATTGTCGAGGAGCTGGTGGAGCTGTGCGGCCAGCTCGCCGAGGCCGGCTCCACGATCGTCATCGTAGAACAAGACGTGCGGGCGGCGCTGGAACTGGCGCGCCGGGTGTATGTGCTGAACAACGGCCATGTCGTGTTCGAGGGCACGCGCGACGCGCTGCTGGCCGACCCGGAAATCACCAGCCGCTATCTCGGAATCGGGGCTGAGACCGGGATTTCTCTGGAACCGTAGCGTGCTGGTTCAAACGGTTGATGCCGAAGCCACGGTGTCATGGCGAGTCGCCACCGGCCTGCGTGCCGACCTGCCCTGGATGAAACGGTGACGGCGGCTTGACGTAGGTTCCCCCTCCCCTTGAGGGAGGGGGTTAGGGGGAGGGGTCGAGACGTACAAATCGACCCCTCCCC
>DASXFW010000242.1:0-5263 GCA_036489395.1 Acetobacteraceae bacterium
CCCGAGGATTGACCCGGCCATCCACGCACGGACCTCGGTACAGCGAAAAACGCGGCATGCACGATCGTGCGTGGATGGCCGGGTCAATCCTCGGGTCAAGCCCAAGGACATGGCCCGGCCATGACGGGAAATGTCGATGCCGACGCGACCAGCCGATGAATCGGTACTTTTGGCCCCTGGTATTAGTGCCGCGGCACCGCCAGCAAGCAAGAATTTAAACGCAGATGACAGAAGATGCACGCAGAGCACGCAGATGGGTTGGTGCGGTTCACAGGCCTCGGACCACACGTTTGATTTCCAGTCGTTGAGCAGCAGACAGAGCGGCGGGCCGGTTGCTTTCAGATAATTGGTGCATTGCATCCCGTGCACGTCATTCAATTCTCTCACTGTCTTCAGCACGGTGAATCCGAAGCCGATCGCCTGCCCCGACAGATCATTCAGCCGCGCACTATCTGCGTGTTCTGCGCGCATCTTCTGTCATCTGCGTTAAAATACTTGCTTCGCGATGCTGCCAACAAACGATGATCGACGGGCTCACGCACCCACTCCGCCGTCGGCGCGCGAGGTCTCGCACGCGTCGATTCAAGGCGAGAGCAAACAGTCAGAACGGCTTGTTCCTGCCAACCGCACTCACCTCACCCGATTCACCTGCTCCTTTGCAAACCCAGCCATCGACGCATAGCCCCGCACGATCGCCTCGCGCTCCGCGTACGACGCCACCGCATCGACATCGGCAAATCCGTCCGGCGCGCGTTCCTCCAGCACGTCGATCACGCGCTCCGGGCCGCCCTTGCGATTGTTCAGCACGATTTCCGCCGTCATCGGCCGGCGCTCCGCATCGTAGGCGGCCAATGCCTCCGGCACCGACGCGGCCTGATCCAGCCAACGCGCCAGCGATCGCGCGTCCAGCACCGCCTGGCTCGCACCGTTCGAGCCGACCGGATACATCGGATGCGCCGCGTCGCCGAGCAGGGTGACGCGGCCGAACGACCAGCGCGGCAGGGGGTCGCGGTCGCACATCGGGTATTCGTAGAACGTGCCGCTCGCGCCGATCAGCGCCAGAGGATCGACGAAATCCAGCCGGAAACGGTCGCGCATGAATGGTTCGATCTCGTCCCAATCGCCCGTCCGGTTCCAGTCCTCGCGCCGCGGCGGCAGGCCGGTGCCGTCGGCAATGCGCGCCATCACCGCCCAGTTGGTCAGCCGCGTCGCGGGCGATGCCGGATCCGCATGGATCGGATAGTAAACGAATTTGCGCCCCATGCCGCCGGCGATCACCATGGTGCGGCCATCGACATACATCGGCCAGTCCGCGGCGCCGCGCCACAGCATCATGCCGTTCCACACCGGCGGTCCCTCGGCTGGATAGAATGCCGCGCGCACCACCGAGTGGATACCGTCGGCGCCAATCAGCGCATCGCCTTCCGCCTCGAACGCCTCCGCACCGTCGCGCTGTTCGAAGCGTGCGATCACGCGCCCGTCGCGTTCGACGAACGACGCCAGCCGGCACCCTGTGCGCACCGCGTCGGCACCCAGCCGTTCGCGCACCGCATCCAGCAGCACCGTGTGCAGCTTGCCGCGATGGATGGAGAATTGCGGCGTGTCGAAGCCCGCATCGGTGCCGCGCAACTCGCGCCACACCACCTGGCCGAAGCGGTTGGCATAGATCAGCTCGCGGGTGCGGATGCCGGCGCGGTCCAGCGCGGGCAGCAGGCCCAGCGCCGCAAGTTCCTTGATCGCGTGGGGCAGCGTGTTGATGCCGACGCCGAGTTCGCGCAGCTCCCGCACGTGCTCCAACACGGTGCAGCCGATGCCGGCCTGGTGCAGCGAGAGCGCCGCCGCCAGCCCGCCGATCCCGCCGCCCACAATCAGTACGTGCATGGTCCACCCCCCACCGACGCCGTTCTATAGCCTGGCGCGTAATCCTGGTGGAGCCGTGTCCGTCGCCGTGGCATAATTACCGAAACGTTCCGGTACAGGAGTGACGCCATGTTCTGTTGTCCCGGCTGCCTGCGTTCCCGCCGCACCTTCCTGGCCGCTGATGCACCGGCTGGCGCCCCCGTCGATGCGCCAGCTTCCGCCCCCGTCGATGCGCCCGGTGGCGCACCCAGCGCCACGCGCTGGATCGACGTGCACTGCCACGTCTTCAATTCGCTCGATCTGCCGGTCAACGAATTCATCGACCAGACGCGGCTCAGCGGCCCTCTGGCGCTGCCGGAGGCGATGCTGATCGCCATCGCCGCCGGCTTCATCCAGAACGCCTCGCCGACAGCCCAGGCCGAGGCGGCGCAGTTGAACGGCGAGGCGGCGGCATGGGAACCGCCGCCCTCGCGCGACACGCAGGCCGCATTGCGGGCACTGGCACAGCCGCCCGCCGCGGCAGCCGACACCCACGCTTTCCCACCGCCACCCAGCCGCGGCAACGATCTGCTGCGTGACGCCGCCAACTCGGTCAACGGCACCGCCGCTCCACCCGGGACACCCGTCAGCGATGACGAAATCGCGCAATTGGCTGAGCGCATCGAGAACGACGATACGTTGCTGCGCATGCTGAACTGGGCCGGCAGCTTTTCCCGCGCGCGCAACGACATCGTCACCAGCCTGCTGCGGCAGTTCAGCGGCGGTGCGAAGCCGATGCTGACGCCGGCGCTGATCGACTACAATCGCTGGCTCGCCATTGCCGCGGACAGCGACGCCGAGCGCCTGATGTCGCCGCTTGCAGACCAGCTCGGCGTGATGGCGGCGGTCTCCCGGGTACGTGCGTTGGCCGGTGTTCCGGTGTTCGCCTTCGCGCCATTCGATCCGTGGCGCTACCTGGAGGATCAGCACGCCGGGCGGGACGACATCCTGAAGATCGCACAGCCGTTCATCGACGCCGGCAGCATCATCGGGTTCAAGGTCTATCCGCCGATGGGCTTTGCCGCCGCCGGCAACGCCAGCCGCCCGGCAGCATCGTTTCCGACGGCGTTGCAGCACCTCACGAACGAACGACCCGGGGCGGCGCTCGACCAGGCAATGTCGGACTTGTTCCAGTTCTGCGTGGGCCGCGACGTGCCCATCCTGGCTCATTGCGCCAACAGCAATTACCGCGAGGCCGATGGGTCCGCCCTCTGGGCATCGCCCGTGCACTGGCAGGCCGCGCTCAGTTTGTTCCCTTCGCTGCGGCTCAATTTCGGCCATTTCGGTGGCGTATGGGATTTCGCCGCCTCGCACCGCGCCAGCGCGACCGACCAGGACGGTGCTGCGGAAATACTCGCCCAGGGCTGGGCGCGCATCATCATCGGCATGATGCCGGATCATCCCAACATCTATGCCGACGTTGCTTTCGCCAACACCCTGCTCCCTACCGACAACGATCCGGAATTGCAGGCCACATGGGCATTCCTGCACGACATGCTGGGCGGCAATCCGGTGCTGGGCGATCGCCTGATGTATGGTTCCGACTGGGAAATGGTCGGCGAGGCCGCAGGTGGTGACGACTATGCCAGCGCGCTCATGCGCAATGTCCAGACCCTGTTCTCCGACCCGGCGGTGGAGAAGTTCCGCTGGCGCAATGCGGCACGCTTCCTCGGGCTTGGGGAGAATGACAAGACGCGGGGCCGGCTCGAAGGGTTCCGTGGTTCGATTGGCGCGGACGCAAACCTGCTGGTACCGTTCGACCCTGACGCTCCGTCAGCATGAGGACTCTGGGATGACCGACCGCCGTACCGCGCCGCTGGATCCTGCCGCCATCCGTGTGCACCGCAGCGGCAGCGGGCCCGTGCTGGTGATGCTGCATTGCCTCGGCATGACGCATCATCTGTGGGACTGCCTGGGCGGCATGGCGGACAAGTACACGCTGCTGTCCTACGATTTTCCCGGCCACGGCGAGACGGCGCTGCCCGCCGCGCCATACGGCATCGAGGAGCTGTCCGCGCAGCTCGCCGCCGTGCTGCGTCGGGAGGGCGTCGGCAAGGCACACATCATGGGCATCTCGCTCGGCGGTCTGGTGGCGCAGTGTTTCGCCGCGACCGAGCCGGCGATGACGGACAGGCTCGTGCTGTGCGACACCACACCGCGCTACGCCGATGAGGCGCGCGCGATGTGGGTGGTGCGCGCGGCGGCGGCACGCAAGGACGGTGCGGCGTCGCTGCTGCCGACGATCGAGAAGATCTGGTTCACGCCGGGTTTCGTTGCCGCCGATCCGCCGGCGGTGAAGCTGGTGCGCGACACGTTCCATGCATGCGGCGGCGAGGGCTACGCGCTGGCGTGCGAGGCGCTCGGCGCGGCCGATCTGCGCGACCTGGCGCCGCGCATCAAGGCGCCGACGCTGGTGCTGTATGGCTCGGAAGAAGGCCAGGCGTTCCAGGACGCCGGCCAGTGGTTGCGCGACAACATCGCGGGGGCGCGGCTGGAGATCATTCCCTCGGCCGGGCATGCATCGGTGCTGGAACAGCCGGTTCGGATCGAACGGCTGCTGCGGGAGTTCCTGGGGTAGGGCAAGAAGTCGCCGGCCGCGCGTCGGCCGCAGTGACGCGGCGCCAATCGACTGACATGGATCAATGATTCCTTCATAGTTGGCCCGTAGCGTGGCGGTCTCCAACCAGCAGAGGGCACGAGAATGGAAAGCAGAACGTTGCGACTGGGCGCGTTGGCCGGCCTTGCGGGCGCCGCCGCCGAGGTGGCCTGGGTAGCGGGATATGGCGCCGTAACCGGTACGCCGGTGGCCGCCGTGGCTCGTGGTGTGGTAGCGGCGATGTTGCCCCAGCTTGCTGGGCTTCCATTCGCGCCGGCGATCGGGATCGCACTGCACATGTTGCTCGCGATCGGCCTGGGCATCGCAGTCGTTGCGGCTTTCCGTGCGCCGGTGTTGCGCAGCGTCGGTGGCTGGTCGCAGAGCGTCCTGGTCGTACTGGCACTGGGCGCTGTGTGGTCGTTCAATTTTCTGGTCGTGCTGCCGCGCCTCGATCCGGATTTCCTCGTATTGCTCCCCGTGGTCGTGACGCTTGTATCCAAGCTGCTGTTTGGCGTCGGTGCGGCAGCCGTGCTGCGCTCGCGGCGCGGCACCGGCGCGCTCGGTGCGGCTTGATCCGCCCGGCGATCCGCGGGACGACCGGATATTCGATGCGGAAATAGCCGTTGCGATTGCGAGTTGGCCACCGGCCGGCGGCCGACCCGCGTTGGATGAAACGGTGAGGTAGGTTCCCCCTCCCCTTGAGGGTGGGGGTTAGGGGGAGGGGTCGATTGGTACGCCTCGAGCCCCCCCCCAAAACCCCACCCACAA